>PIVT01000048.1 GCA_003353845.1 Pseudomonadota bacterium
GTCAACAACGATATCGATGCTCTCGACTTTCAATCTGGCAGCCTGTTCTTCGACATCAGCGATGACCACTCCAACTTCTTGAACGGTTCGAAACCCTCCTTTTCCGTTAACGGAACCACCTACTTTTTTGTCTCCGGCTCCTACGACGCAGGCTGGACCTACCCCAGCGTAATCATTTCCATGCAATCGGGGGCTCCCTTCGATTTGAATTCCATGGATCTCGCTGAAGCCTATCTCGGGACCGAAGCTTATGCTGTACGTGTCACGGGTGACCTCGCAGCCGGTGGAACGGTCACACGAGACATCACCTTGGATGGAATTTCGGATGGTACCGGAGGGGCTCCCGACTTTGAGACCTTCAATGACTTTGACGCTTCTTGGGATGGCTTGGATTCCGTAACCATCCAAGCCATTAGTGGAATAAATACCTGGTCCTGGGCCATGGATAATATCGAAATCCATTGGCTTGCCGACAACTGCCCTGGCGTGGACAATCCCGGGCAGGAAGATGGTGATGGCGATGACGTCGGGGATGCCTGCGATAACTGTTTTAGTGACTACAACCCCGGTCAAGAAGACATTGACGGCGATGGGTTTGGAGATGCCTGCCAACCCGACGACACCGATGGCGATGGCTGGAGTGCTGTCGATACCGGCTCCGGTGCGGACAACTGCCCTGCTGACTACAACCCCGGTCAAGAAAACATCGACGGCGACGGGTTTGGAGATGCCTGCCAACCCGACGATACGGATGGCGATGGCTGGAGTGCGAGCAATGACAATTGTGTCGACATCCCCAATCCCGATCAAGCCAACGCCGATGGCGACGACTACGGTGATCTTTGCGACAACTGTGTAGACGACGTCAATAATGGCCAAGAAGATCTGGACGGTGATGGCATTGGAGATGCCTGTGACACTCCTGGCGTTTCATATCTTCACACCATCGACTTTGAAGAAATCGACGTCCCGCCCGATACCTATATGGATGGCGTAAATTTTGTTTCGAAGTCTTTCGCTTTCGATGTCAGCAATGGAGAGGTCAACTTCCTGAACGGTGAAGTCTTGTTCGGCTCCGATGACGAGCCCATTGCTTATAACGATTCAATCTGGTTCTTTTCTCACGGGTATTACGACACCTCGCCGAGACCCGGCGACCCCGGTAGAGCCATCGGCTGGGTGAATCCTTCCACCGTGATAACACGCCAAGACGGGGGAATCTTCGATCTGCACGAACTGGACATCACCGAATCCTTGCTTTCGGCAGGTGCGCATGAAGTTGAAATTATCGGTACATACTCCGACGACTCCACAGTGACCCGAAATGTGACCCTGGATGGACTCGTCGATGGAACCGGACCCTTAGTGGACTTCGAGACCCTCGTGTTTGATCATCTTCAGTGGGTCGATCTTTCCAGCGTGACCCTCACCGCCTTAAGCGGAGCCCGTGAAGCCGAATGGGGCATCGACAACGTGGTCATTGCCTACGTGGACTGCTTCGATCTCGATGCGGATGGCCTGTGCGACGACGAAGACCTCTGCCCCGATCTACCCGGTGACAACACCGACACGAATCTCGACGGTATCGGAGACCACTGCCAATGCGGTGATGTCGATGGAGACGGAGACCTTACCACCGACGACGTTCTCGCCATCCTCTCGGTCATTTGGGGCTACCCGGAACTTGTGGACCCCTTGACCAACTGGGCGCTGGGTGACCTTACCGGGGACGGGCAAACCGACAACGACGACGCCACGGCGATTCAACTGGCAATCATGGGCTACGAAAACTATTTGCCCCTCGATACCCGCTGGACTTGCGGGCCCGATTCAACACCCCCTCCTGGCTGGTGAATATAAATCGGGTACCCTCTTCTCGATAGAAAAGACGCGGGACGGGCTATTTTCAAACCAAGCACTCAGCGATATAAGGACCTAACATCGTGACGGACCCCGTAAAACGTATTCTCATCACGGGTGGAGCCGGTTTTATCGGATCCCATCTTTCTGAGCGCCTGGTCCAACAGGGCCATGATGTCATCTGCCTGGACAACTTTTTTACCTCTCAGAAAACCAATATCGCTCACCTACTCGGCCGACCGAATTTTGAGTTGATTCGACACGATGTGATCGACCCCATCAAATTGGAAGTCGATGAAATCTACAACCTGGCCTGCCCGGCCTCCCCTGTGCATTACCAGCACAATCCAATCAAGACGGCCAAGACCTCTGTGATGGGTGCGATCAATATGCTCGGACTCACCAAGCGCGTGGGCGGACGTATCCTTCACGCCTCGACCAGCGAAGTCTACGGTGATCCCGATGTTCACCCGCAGCCCGAAAGCTATCGTGGCAACGTCAACCCCATTGGCCTGCGTTCCTGTTATGACGAGGGTAAGCGCTGCGCCGAAACCCTTTTCTTCGATTACCATCGCACGAACGCTGTGGATATCCGCGTCGTCCGAATCTTCAATACCTACGGTCCTAAAATGCACCCCTATGACGGCCGCGTGGTGAGCAACTTTATTTTGCAGGCCCTGGCCGGTGAAGACATCAGCATCTACGGCGATGGTTCACAGACGCGCAGTTTTGGTTATGTCGATGATCTCGTGGATGGTTTCCTGGCCATGATGCACAACGACACGGGTTTCATCGGACCCGTCAACTTGGGGAATCCCGTTGAATTTACGATTTTGGAACTGGCCGAATTAGTCATCGAATTAACAGCGAGCAAATCTAAAATCACCTTCGCCACGTTACCCAGCGATGACCCCACGCAAAGACAACCCGACATTTCCCTGGCCCGTGAGAAACTCGGTTGGGAGCCCAAAGTGGGCCTGCGCGAAGGACTCGGCAAGACCATTGATTACTTCAGCAAACTTGATTTAAGCTTGTATCGCCGACCCACCAACAACACCGTGAAGTAATCGCTACATCAATCGACAGGCTTGGACTTTCGATCTAATGCGACCTGCCAATTCCAGGCATCACGCATGGCCTCTTCCAACCCGCAATCTGCCTTCCAGTTCAATACCTGCTCGGCCTTGTCGGCGTTGGCATAAATTTGCTCAATATCACCTTCACGTCGCGGGCCAATCCGATAGGCCAGGCGCTGCTGGCTGGCTCGCTCAAAGGCCTCGATCACTTCCAACACACTGGCCCCCGAACCCGTCCCGATATTGAAGATCTCCTGTGCCGGTCGCTTCTCCTTGCGCGCGAGCCAATCCAACGCCTTTACATGAGCCTTGGCCAGATCCACCACGTGAATATAATCTCGAATGCATGAGCCATCGGCCGTTGCGTAACTATCACCAAAAACAATCAATTCATCGCGAATACCAGCGGCGGTTTGGGTAATGAATGGGATCAGATTGTCGGGCGTGCCAATGGGCAATTCGCCGATCTCACTACTGGGATGCGCCCCAATGGGATTGAAATAACGCAGCACTGCCGCACGAACTGGATGCTCTGCCTTGACCACATCACCAATGAGTTCTTCGCAGATCTGCTTGGTACGTCCATAGGGAGACTCCGCCTCTTTCATAGGCGTGTCCTCGGTGACCGGCAGCGTATCGGGTTGTCCATAGACGGTACAGGAAGATGAAAAAACCAGATCCCATACGTCGTGCGCTTTCATGACCTCCAAGAGCGTCGTTAAGGAGCCCACATTGTTTCGATAGTATTTCAGAGGGGAGTGCACGGATTCACCCACAGATTTAAAGGCAGCAAAGTGAATCACGCCTCGAATGGGGCCCTCGGCGGCGAACAGTTCATTCAAGCGTTCGCCGTCATTGCAATCCACAGCGTGGCAAGGGACTTCACGACCCAGGATACTGGCCAACCCATCCAACACCGAACGCTCAGCGTTAGAGAAATCATCGATAATCACAGGGGTGTACCCGGCAAGCGCCAGTTCCACCACGGTGTGCGAACCGATAAAGCCTGCGCCTCCGGTAACAATGACTTTACCCTGATCTATGCCCATGACTCTTCCACGCTAGTCACCCCACACCTGAATTGAATTCACTTACGCCTTTGTGCCCGCTCGGCCATACACATCCTCATAACGAACGATGTCGTCTTCTCCGAGATAGACCCCGCACTGTACTTCGATCAATACCAACGGCTCTTCGCTCTCATTGGCCAAGCGATGCCTTACTTCAATGGGAATGTAGGTCGATTGCCCTGCCTGCAAGGTCAACTCCTGCTCCCCAACCGTTACATTGGCTACACCACTGACCACGACCCAGTGTTCGGCACGTTTGTAATGCATTTGCAACGACAAGATGCCGCCTGGATTCACAATGATTCGCTTGACCTGGTAGCCCTCGCTCATGGCCAGGCCTTCATAGGAACCCCAGGGTCGAACCACCTTGGCATGACTCACGACCTCTTCTCGCCCTTGTGATTCAAGCATTGAAAAGAGTTGCTTCACGTCTTGTACTCGTGCCTTGTCAGCTACGAGAACCGCATCGCTGGTTTCCACCACGACGAGATCTTCCAAACCCAGACCCGCGACCAAGCGCGACTCAGCCCGGATCAAACTATTTTTGACATCATGAAGACAAGTATCGCCGCTGGTCACATTGCCTTGCTCGTCGCTCTGACCCAGTTCCCACAGTGCATCCCATTCCCCCACATCATTCCAACGCGCTGCCAGGGGCAGGACCACTGTATTCGCGGTTTTCTCCATCACCGCATAATCGATGGACTCGGCGCGGCAAGCTGAAAATTCATCTGCAGGGATTCGTCGAAAATCTCTATCGTCGCTAGAAGCGGCGAAGGCCTTTTCCGCAGCAGCGTGAATGTCCGCTGCGTGCAGTGATAGCTCACGCAAATAATCCGAAGCGCGGAACATAAACATTCCGCTATTCCAAAGATAAGTCTTCGCATCAATATATTGCTGAGCCGTGGTCTGGTCCGGTTTTTCCACAAACGCGTCGACGCTATAGCCAGATCCTCCAGGCAACTCAGCACCGCGCTGGATATACCCGTAACCGGTGTGCGCCCGCGTCGGAACGATGCCAAAGGTGACAAGCTTCCCTTGTTCGGCCAGCCCTCTCCCACGCTCAACGACCTCTGCAAATGCCGCCTCATCTTCAATCACATGATCCGCCGGCAAAATCAGCAATACCGGATCCGCTGCCAGCGTCGTCGCCTCCAATGCAGCCAGGGCCACAGCCGGTGCCGTGTTCTTGCCTACAGGCTCCAGGATGATCTTCGACAAGGGGATATCGATGGCGCGACTCTGCTCAGCGACGAGAAAACGATGATCGTCATTGCACACCACCATGGCGGCGGAACTATCGGAGAAATTGCATACACGTCGCAGGGTCTCTTGCAAAAGAGAGTCCTGGTCTTGGACCAGATTGTTGAACTGCTTGGGATACAGTTTTCGGGATACCGGCCACAAGCGACTTCCGACACCACCACATAATAAAACGGGGACTAACATTTCAACACCTTCTCGTCTAACTCAATCTGCTGTGGATGAGCCCTTGGGCCCTGGGCCTTGGTGATTGGGGATTACTTCTTAAACAGTGCATCTAAATCGTTCTTGGTATTCCGAGCCGTCTGACTGCCATCGGCGCCGCGCTCCCCGCTCGGAGAAAAATAGTCACAGCGGTTTGCACGATCACGATCCAGCAAGCGCTCAGCGTTGGGCTCCCGACACTCGTTATAAGCAGACGTGTCGTAAAAATCGCAATTCTTACACGCGTGCAGGTCTGAAGCGCAGCTTTCGCACTCGTCTCGAAACCCGACGCGTCCACCCGCAGGTAACTCAATCTCTGTATTGCATGAAAAGCAGAACATCGAGGTAGCGTGCAACATTTTTAAGAGAAGCGCCAATGCTTGCTCAGACTCGTCGAAAGACCATTCCTGCCCTGCGGGCGGCAAGCCCGTCAGCGTCCTCGCGATCCCCGATAACCAGGCATTCCGCCGCTGCGACACCCAACCTTTCAGCTGCCAACAAGTAGCCATCCGGCCAGGGTTTCAAGCGGCTTAAGCTCATCTCTTCGCCATTGGCGACAACCACATCAAAAAGTTCCAGCACACCCAATGCCCGCAGCTTGGCTTGAGCCGGGTAGTCACTCACCAGCGCCGTCTTACCGCCACTCGCCTTGAAAGCCTCAATCTCTTCTAGCAGACCTCGGCGCACAAAGAACCGGAGATAGCGTGCGGGTCGTTGAACCATCCAGCTGTCGACCAGGCTTTCAAGTTGCCCGGGGTCAAGCTTGGCTCTGCGAGCCGTTTCAGCCAGCTGACGGGAATAAGCGCTTCGCTCCCCCCCCTGAGAAACCTGCCGCTGCCTTTCATGTTCCTTGCGAAAACAAAAGAGTGAGGGAAAAGCGCCCCAGCCCGAAAACAACAACTCCAAGCCCATGAGCAATTTCACTGGCCAGGAGTGGTAAAGAGTACCGTCGAGGTCTACCAGCCAGGCCCGTTGACTCATATCACTCCCGTGCTGAACAAGATGGAAACGAACCAACCCGCTGCACCAACCCACGACACCGGGGAACGGAAGAGCAGTTCGACAGGCTCCCCGCCCTCTCCCTTGGTGTAGGCAACCCGCATATAGTCAAGCACACCGAACACAACAAAAGGCAGGGACGCAAACTCACGGCCTTGGACGAGTGTCGGAGTTTCCATGCAGTACAGCGAATACGCCAGGATGCTCAATCCCCCCATGATGCCCATGGCCTGATTCAAGAACTCGGTGTTATAGCCCCCCAAACTAGGTCGATGAGTTTCATCAACTCCCCCTACGAGATCCGCACGGCGTTTCGTCAAGGCGAGAAACAAGGCCAATGCAGAGGAGCAGAGCAATAACCAGTTCGATGGAAGCACGCCGAGCAAAGCACAACCCAAGATCACACGGATCACATAGCCCGAAGACAGCAAGAAAACATCCAACAGCGCGACGTTCTTTGCACCCATGCAATAAATCAGATTGATGGCGATGTAACAAAGCAGCAGTCGCATTGCCAAGCCTTGACCCAGCAGCACCAAGGGAAGCAGGCCGAGCAGGAGAAAGAACAAACTCGCCACCGCACCTTGTCGGGGCGAAACCCTCCCCGAAGCAATGGGTCGTTCTCGTTTCTTGGGGTGAAGGCGGTCCACCTCACAATCACGCACATCATTCAAGGCATAAATGCCCGAGGCCACGGCACACATACATAGAATCCCAAGGGCGAAGACCCCTGCGTCGACACTGGCTCCTTCGGCCAAGGCAAAAGGCAAAGGCATCAAAACGAAAACGTTCTTCACCCAGTGCTTTGGACGAGCCAACTTAAAAATATCTATCAGCATGCTCTGTTCTGACCTCGCGATTCCTAGAAGTTCAAGCGACGCATTACTGCTCGCGGCAAGCTTCGTATGAGCGCCATCACCCAACACCAAACGCCTGGCGCAAACACCACCGGCCTTCCCCGGTCAATGGCGGCCAGCACCACTGTCGCCACACCCTCAGGTTCTCCCGCAAAGGGGGGCGGGCTAAGCCCAGCCGTCATGCCAGTATTCACGAAGCCAGGCTTTACCGTGATGACTTCCAGGCCCAGGGCGTGATATTTGTGATCTAAACCCTCAAGGTAGTAGGTAAGCCCTGCCTTGGTAGATCCATAAAGAATGACCGGTTTGCGCGCGCGTTCACCGGCCACGGAAGAGAAGACACAAAGTTTGCCTCCACCCTGGGCAAGTAGGCGCTTTCGCGCCTCCTCACAAAAAAGGATTGTACGTGTGAAATTTATGTCGAGCAGCCTCTGACAGGCAGCCGCATCAGCTTCCAACACGTCTTGTGAGTCAAAGGCTCCCGCCGTTACCACTACGCAGTCAAATCCCTCCAAAACCTTATGAGCGCTCTCAAAGGCCTGCGCAAACTCGTCGGATCGCGTTAAATCACATAGCCCGGTATGGACACAACCGGCCGCGCCGCGCAGTTCCAAATCCTTGGCACTCTCTTCCAGGCTCTTGGCGTCGCGACCCAGCAGAACCAAGGCATCGCCGCGCGCAGCCATTTTCTGTGCCAGCGCCCGACCCATGCCCTTGGTCGCCCCCAGAAAAACTACTTTCATTGCTGCTCTCCCTTACACCGGTCTCGCACCTGTCTGCCTCTTCGCTGTTCCCGCCTCGGCTTCAATCTCCGAACAAGCGGACGGAAAGTGCGCTGCGGAGTTTTCCATCGGGATCCCATTGCCTTCGCACCCCATTCCACGCTTCCCATCTCGGATCCATGGCTCGATAGGTCTCTGCTGAAGTCAAGGCATCCTTGGCCAGGTAAATCCGCCCTCCCGCTTCAAGTACAATCTCATTGAGCTTTCGAACCAGCGCCCGCGTGGAGTCTCCTCGCATGGGCACGTCAAAGGCCAGGGAAATACCGGGCATGGGAAAGGAGATCATGCCCTTGCCTTGGCGGCCACAATCTTTCACCACCGAGAGAAAGGAGCCCTCGTCCGAAGCCGCAAGCGTCTTGAGTAGCTGCTTGCCAATTTCATCGGCATCTTGTTTTGGGATCACACATTGGTATTGAATAAAGCCTCGGCGACCGTAAATCCGATTCCAGTCTTGCAGGCGGTCCAGAGGATAGAAAAAGGCATAGGGATGGACGATCCCACTCTTTCCCGACTTCCCCTCTTTACAGAAATAGGCCCGATTGAAAAGTTGGACGCTGGTTTTGCTCAACACCCATTCCGGAAAATCCAAGGGAACTGAAAACGCGCTCTTGCTCGCAGGCGCTTGGCTCGGGGCTTGGTCTGGGCGGGCCCATCTGCCCTTCATAACAATACCCCTGCCTAGCGCATCACCTTTGCTCAAGCTGTCGACCCAAGCAACGGTCATGGGCCAGGTATCACTGGCCTCTCGCAAACAAGCGATCAACTCCGAAAAGTTTTCCACTTGCTGATTCTCTGCCCACACCCAGGCGCTGGGTACCTTTTCCAAAACAAACTCGACTTCCAAAAGATGCCCGGTTAAACCCAGCCCACCCAAGGTGGCGTGAAACAATTCAGGCTCCTGATTCTCACTCACATCGAGAATGCGTCCGTCGGCTACACGCATGCGCAATGCACGGACGTGCTCGCCAAAACATCCCGCCACATGATGATTCTTGCCGTGGACATCGGAGGCCACCATTCCTCCCAAGCTGACGTACCGGGTGCCGGGAGTGACCGGGCTCGCCCAACCGAGTGGAAGAAACAAACTGTTAAAATCAGCCAGGCAAAACCCTGCCTCAGCGCGCAAGACTCCTGTATCTCCGTTGAATGCCAGCAATCGATTGGCCAGACGAGTGCTGGCGACGGGCCCTTGGCCTTGTGGCGGTAGGGAAGCATCACCATAGGAGCGTCCGAGCCCGCGAGACAAGATCGCTCCACGGCTGATCGCTTCCAGGTCTTCCGAAACAAGCTCAAGCCCTTCGACTCGGGGAAACCTCCCCCAGCCCATCAACTCAGCCAACCTTCATCCCCTCCTACGACCCATTCCGCACTGACCACAACCATAGATTCGCATCTAGGCACCGGTTCTGCACGCGAATCTGCCCGCTCCGAAACCTCTGCATCGGCACTTCCCTTGGAGAGCTGGTATGCTCATTTGCGTGATGATCCTTGAAAACCAACATGACATTCCTGCCACCGGCCGAACTCGGCAGCCCTTGGCACCAAAATCCAAGCGGCAACTCGCGATGACTCTCGGGGTCTTGGTGCTGCTGCTCTCAACCCTAGCGGCTGAATCCACGCAGGCAGCGGAACGCACCATCAACGACTTTGCGCTCAGCTGGGTCCGAGGCCAATACGGCCAACCCATCTTGTGCAATCTGGGCGAGATGACCCAAAACACTTTGCGCCCCTTCAGGATCAACGCCGGTCCTCGGAAGTACTTCCCACCCGTCAATAAAATTCGTATACGCAGCATTGGCGAAGAGGGGACGCGTCGCTGTTATAGCGAATTGAGCGGGCAGGATGAGAAGGACATGGAAGGCAGCCTGTACATCCGCATGGAGCGAAAAGTGCCCGCCAACCTGGTCGGTAAGGAAATACGCGAGATGCTCGAAAGAGAAAAGGGGTTCACCTTTCATGTGGTTTCAGGTGCCCTGCGCGTCAAAGAGTTTCCGGGGCAAAACGAAGAGCAAAAGGACCCCACTCTGCCGACCGCCGAACCTGAAGCTGAAATCATCGACTTTTCTGGCGGAGAGGCGCGCTTTCGCGAATACCATTCCAGCGAAGACGCACTGAAGCTACTGCAAGACTTCCCACAGCAGCGGAAACTCGAGCTAACATTAACCAGCAAAACAGGTCAGAAGTTCCGTTTTACATTAGTAAAACTCGACTAAGGCCGAGACCCGACATCGCTCAGGGTTCTCAGGGGATTCCTGAGTTCCTCGTCCAAAACGGGTGATTTCTATGCCACGAGATGGTTCAGATTGCCTCGTTTTCGACCGATAGTTTTCGCATGGACCTCGGCAAACGTCCCATCCCCATTGTCTCAAGCTATCGCAACGATCCGCAATTTCAGGAGCAGATCGATGAGTTCGTGTACGGCATTTCAAGCCGTCTTGACGACATGCAAAATGCAGAGATCGAAGGCGACTTCGCCCTTTGCGGAAAGCTGATCGCCGACCTCTCTCAAGATGCCGAGAACCTCGGTTTTGATCCGCTGTACCGAATCGCGCAGGGAGTGTTTCAAGCCTGCGAAGATGAAGATGACGAACTCTTGCTGCAGAAATTGCATGAAGTCTTGCTCATTGTTCATCGGATCAAACTGGGACATCGCAGCGCAGCCTGATTCCAAGGCTGGCAACTCGCGGCGGCCTATAAAAAGTACCAAAGATTCAAAACGACTCCGTGAAGTGTTCTCCCTGAAGCCAAAACAACGAATAAGAACAGCGACACATTGGTTACCGCATGCGCCAGAATCGTGGCGCCAATATTTCCTCGGTAATAAAGCCAGGCGTTATAGGCGATGCCGGTGGCCGCAGCCACTTGCCATTCCCATTGTTGATGACTGAAGGTGAAATAGAGCACCGTTCCTATGAAACTTCGCCAGGCAAACTGAGCCATGGCCACGTCGCGAAAGTCTTTCCTGCGGTCAAACACGTCCAAGTAGCGCAACAAGAAACTGCGAACAAAAAGTTCTTCAATAAATGGTGTTGCCAACCCGAAACCCACGAGTCGAACCACCAACACCGGCAAGAGATTATCGGGCCCCGCTACGCTAGCGGGGTCAAAACCTTCCGTTCCGGGAGGGTGCGAAAACCATCCCAATAGATACGGAGCCACCCAAAGAACGGTCACCAGTAAACCGAAGGCCACATCCGCTACAAACCACCGAAACTGAAACCCTTTGCTTACCAGCTCGGGATAACTCTTCTTTTTATAAAAGTACAGAAAGAGACCCAAAGGCACGGCTACTTTGATACCAAGGGAGAAAGCCGAAAAAGAATCGGGGAGTCGATTACAAATTTCGATTAGAACCAGAAAGCTTGCATAAGGCGCGAGATAGGGTGTCCACCCATGTGACTTTCTTTCGCTCATCATCCCCACCCCTATTCATTCCATCCCGAGAGTATCGAAGATCAACCTTTTGCTGTCTTAAAGGATCGCAGTGAAGCAGCCCCTAGGAACGATCATGGTTGAACGCCACTGCGTCCTCGTATCGAATCAGGTTACCACCGAAAATATCCAAAGCACTGCCAATGGTAAGATCTACCTTCCCGCCGCTCAGGGCTTCTACGCGCGAAAGGTCCTTTAGCGCACGCGCACCACCGGCGTAGGTTATGGGAATCGAACTCCAATTAGACAAGCCCGATACCAAGGTCTCATCGATTCCCTCGCACAGCCCTTCGACATCGACGGCGTGCACAAGAAATTCAGCGCAGGAGCCCGCCAATTCCGAAAGGCTTTCTGGACCCAAAACCACATCGGTAAATTTCTGCCAGCGGTCCGTCACGATGAAATACTTGCCGTCTCGTTTTCGACAACTCAAATCGAGCACCAGGCGCTCTTTCCCCACGCGTTTACAAATCTTCTCCAGGTTGGACTCATCGAGCCGGCCATCGCGAAAAACATAAGAGGTCACAATGACGTGGCTTGCACCGGCCGCAAGAAAGGCTTGAGCATTCTCGTCGTCAATACCACCCCCGATCTGAAGACCTTGTGGATAGGCGGTCAAGGCCTCGCGAGCGGCTTGCTCATTACCGGGGCCCAGCATAATGACATGCCCTCCCAGCAACTCGTCACGCTGATACATGGCCGCGTAATAGGACGAGGGTTGCTCAGAGACAAAGTTTGTCTCCAGACATTCCTTGGCAGTGTCATCGATGCTCCCACCGACAATCTGTTTCACTTTCCCATTGTGCAAATCGATACAGGGACGAAACATTCGCGACCTCTTTCAGTTTTCTTACGGACTGAACCCAACCCTAGTTTTATTTTCTACGACTCGCCAACCGCGGCCGCTGCTGCCAGGTTAATTTCCACAAAGATGATTCCGCGCGCGGCGCGCGCGACATGCTGTGGATCGGGAATTCCATGGCGATCCAAGCTGACCGAATAAAATCTGGCATCGCGAGGGACCTGCTGAAAATAGTGGGTCAACGCTTTCCCAATTCGTTCCGGATCATCGACAATCACCTTACCCACGCCTGGAAACGCCTTCCTTCGCAAGGTCACGCTGACCGGAGCTCCGCCACGCAAGTTTCGCGACCAGGGCGCATCGGTAAAACAATACAGGCGATCCCCTTCCCGCGCGTAGCTGAGCGGCGTGGTATAACGCCTACCCGTTTTCCGCCCGCTAAAAGTCAGCAGCAGAATATTGCCGCTGAACAAGCGATGAAGAGGAGAGCGCAGTAATGCGCTCATGCTCGGATTCACGATATGGCGCAAGGGATCGTTCAGCATCTGGGCGATGGACATGGCAGGCTCTTACTTCAAACAGCGGTAAACGGCAAAGGTCTGTTTGCCAGCAACCACTTCGCTCGTGGGCACAACAGTGTCGCCACCCAGCACGGCGGCTTCGTTTCGAGCCAGGGCCTCCAATTCGCCTTTCACCTTGACCGAGTTGCGATTCACAATCCAGAGCGAGGCTTGTACGGCGCTCCTGGTTTCTCCCATCTGCTTGCAGGAAGAAACTTCACCGGGTGAGAGCACTTGAGTCTTCTCTCCCCCAGGCGTCAATGCGATCCACGTGCATCCGGTCAACACCAAGCAACTCAATGTACCCAGCGCAATCCATCGAACAGTTTTCTTTAACGCGTTTGTCATTTCGAAAGTTCCCTTCTCATTCAACTTTTTAATTTTACGCACCTTGACCTTATCGTACTGGCAAGGCGTCTGGCTTCCAGCCCATCAGGCGTTCGGCGTGATAAGAACTCCGCACCAAGGGCCCCGAAGCCACCCCTACAAAGCCCAACTCCCGCGCCCTTCGTTCCCAGTGCAGAAATTCATCGGGATGCACGAAGCGATCTACGGGGTGATGCTTAGCGCTGGGCCGCAGATATTGTCCGATGGTTAACAAGCTGGCACCGCAGGCCACCAAATCGATCAGCAAGCGGTTGACCTCCTCATCGCTTTCACCCAAGCCCAACATGAATCCACTCTTGATGGGGATCTCGGGACGGACCTCATGAGCGCGCTCCAGCACTGCCAGGGAACACGCATAGTGGGCCGAAGAGCGAACGCTACCCTGCAAGCGCTCCACGGTTTCCAGGTTGTGGGAAAGCACGCTGGGATTGGCGTCCAACACTTGTTGCAAGGCCTCCGGACAACCCCGGTAGTCGGAGATGAGCACCTCGACTCCCACACCGGGGCAATGATCGCGCAAGGACTCGATGGTTCGGGCCATTTGACCTGCCCCGCCATCGGCCAGGTCATCTCGCGCAACACAAGTGATCACCACATAGTTCAATCCCAACAAGGCCACGGCTTTTGCAATCCCTTCGGGCTCTTCCTCATCCAGTGCCAGCGGCCGACCCGAACGCACATCACAAAAACCACAGGCCCGCGTACACACGTTTCCACCAATCATAAAGGTGGCCGTGCCCGCGGACCAACACTCGGCCAAATTCGGACAAGCGGCCGAGTAGCAAACTGTATTCAAGTTGTGTCGCGCCACAATCTCTTGCACGCTTCGCAGGGCGGGAGTAGAACGATGGCGTACGCGCAGCCAATCAGGCTTGGCCAACTCTTCCGACGCCGTGTCCATCCATTCTCTCCTATGACTTTCCTGTAACCTATTCGGTTACTCCAACCCCAGCAAAGCCGTCATTCCCACAGAATGACCCGCAGTGAAACCGCCGTCGACAACAAGCGCCGTCCCCGTCACAAAAGAGGAATCCTCAGAAGCCAGAAAATACGCAGCCCCGGCAACCTCCTCAGGTTTGCCAAAGCGACCAAACTTGTGCTGCTCGCGATAGCGATCGGCAAAGGGTTTCATGATCTCGTTGTCGAAGATGGAGTGATACAGAGGCGTTTCAATCAGTCCCGGACAAATGCTGTTTACGCGAATTCCCAGGCGGCCGTAGTCCAGCGCCATGTTCTTGGTGAGTGAAATCACGCCGCCCTTGGAGGCGTTGTACGTACTTCCACCCTCGGCTCCGACAATCCCTTCGATGCTGGCGATGGCCACGATGCTGCCGGCGCGCTGCTCCATCATGCTGGGCAGCACAGCTTTCGCACTCAGAAAGGTGCCCTTGAGATTTACGCTTTGAACGCGGTCCCATTCAGCCTCCTCAAGGAGGTGCACCGGCCCGCCTCCGCCAATTCCGGCCGCCGTGACGAGAACGTCGATTCGCTTAAAACGTTCAACGGTTTCTTTTACAGCCGCCTCTAAGGCCTCGTAATCACATACATTAAGCTGAAAGAACAGATCATCCTGGGCACCTTGCATCGAGCCCTTCCAGTCCTCCGCCTCATTCAGGTCCATGCCGATAACAATGGCCCCCTCTTGGGCGTAACGCTCTGCGCAAGCGAGGCCAATCCCCGAACCCGCACCCGTAACCATTGCAACTTTTCCCAGTAAACGTCCTGCACTCAATGCCCTTCTCCCTTCCATTTCTTTTCGAGGTTCGAGTGTACGGCTCTCCCTACCTTGCTGTCGATTCGCCAAGCACAATCAGGCAGCATTTTTTGCCTGCGGTAAAGTGAGACCATGGCCAGCAGTCCTCAACTCGATCTCGTACTCAAGAGCCTTCTGAGCGGCGCCTTCAAGGAGCCAACGGGCGTGCTGGAAATGCGCGAGGCCCTGGAAGGCATGACGGGATCTCTGCCTTTGCCCAAGGACGTCTCCGTGACACCCGTCGATGCGGGCGGGGTGCCCGCCGAATGGACCGAAACGCCTGACTGCTCAACACAGCGAACGCTTTTGTATTTTCACGGTGGCGGCTATGCCATGGGATCCCTGGCCACCCATCGTATATTGGTCGCCAATCTCTCGCGTGCAGCCAAGTTGCGCGTGCTCTCCATAGAATACCGACTGGGCCCCGAAGACCCTTTCCCAGCAGCCGTAGACGACGCTGTCACTGCGTATCAATTCTTGCTTGCCCAGGGTCTCAAACCGGGCCAAATCGCCGTGGCCGGCGACTCCGCAGGTGGAGGACTCAGCGCAGCCTGCCTGTTGGCCCTACGCCAGGCCGGACACCCCCTCCCCGCTGCAGGCGCCCTGCTTTCCCCTTGGCTCGACCTCAGCCTCACACGCGACTCCATTACACGTCTGGCCCGGACGGACCCCTTGGTTGAAGCCAAGCTGTTACAGCAATGTGCCGAGGCCTACCTGGGTTCTCAGGATCCCAAAACGCCCCTGGCCTCACCCTTGTTTGGCGATCTCTCCGGCTTGCCGCCCCTGCTCATCCAGGTGGGTAGCGCCGAAATTCTGCTTGATGATGCTACAGAATTTGCCGAACGCGCCCGACGCGCAGGCTGCGAGATTACGCTAGAAGTGTGGGAAGACATGATTCATGTGTGGCACAGTTTCGCAGTGATACTTCCCGAAGGCCGAGACGCCATCGCAAAGATTGGCTCTTTCTTCCAGCGGCAACTCGACTGACGGCGCTGAAATTCGCTCGGACTTTCGCTTAGACTTTCACTTAGACTTTCCACCCAGAAAAAGGTTCTTCCATTGACTCCAACTGCAATTACAAACCCACCCTCCTCTCCCGTCGCCATTGTCACAGGAGCCTCCTCTGGAATCGGAAAAGCCACAGCCAAGCACCTGGCACAGGCCGGCTACCAGGTCGTCCTGGCCGCCCGTCGCGCTGACATGCTCGATGCGCTGGCTCAGGAGATTCAAGCAGCCGGGGGCAAGGCCCTGTCCGTCCCCACAGACCTCGCCGACACACAAGCCACGAGCGAACTTCTCAAACGCAGCATGGAGGCCTTCGGCAAACTGGACCTCATCGTGAACAACGCGGGCTACAGCCCCATCGGCGCTCTTGAACAGCTCACGCCAGAGCAGGTACGCCACACCTTTGAAGTGAATCTTTTTTCGGGTCTTCAACTCATCGCCGAAGTCATTCCCATTTACCGCGAACAAGGCTTTGGTCGCATTATCAATATTGGCTCACTCACCAGCCGTTTTCCTTCGCCCCTGGCAGTCGCCTACGCGGGCACCAAGGGAGGCATGGAAGCTGCCATGGATTGCTTGCGCTTGGAAATCGCCACTTGGAATATCCAGATCTCCATTGTCATTCCCGGCTTCGTCGATACACCCGCCTTTGAGACGGCCATGGCTTCGGGTGAGGAACTGCGCAACGACCCCACCAACATCTACCAGAAACTCATGTTTGACTTGGAAGGGTTCGCCAACGAGCAGTTAAAGAATGCCGCCAGTTCGGAGCAGGTAGCCGAAGCGGTGCTAAAAGCCGCACGTGCAAAACGGCCGCGGGCGTATTACTACGTGCCCTTCTCCTCAACCGTTATACAAGGGATGATGCGGCTGCTCCCCTCGCGCCTCATCGACTGGATGTTGTGCAAGTTGTACAAGGTGCCCAAGGGAAAGCACTGAAGCAGATGAAGCAGAGAACGCGTCAGCCCCTGCTCAGGCGTTCAGGACAGGCAAGACTTTGCTGGCTAACAACTCCAGGCATTCCCAACCGACATCGGGATCCACGCCTCCCACCAAGGGATGGAAATAAATCCAGCAATCGGGACCCACGTAGTTCACCCGTTCCACAAACTGGTCGGGGGTGAGTACCTCATAAAGACCCGCCGCGCGCAATTCCTCTACCGTGTCTGCATGGACATAGGGACCGAAAGTATCGCCTTCGATGTACCAGCGGGCATAGGAATTGTTCTCGTGCAGGGCATGGGGCCCGATCTTGTTCCAAAAGGCGTCGGGGTCCTCCGCGACAAATATCGAAAACCCACCGATGTTGCGCGGCGTCGGAGGTTGCACACCCAGCTTCGCGCATTCTTCGAGATACACTCCGTACAACTCGGGGAGTGTGGGCACATACCCATCGCCCAAGCGCGCCGCCCGTCTGGCTGAGGCCTTGGTGGACCCACCCAATAATAAGGGTGGACCCGGCTGCTGAACCGGTCGCGGCGTAACGCGCACTTGCCGGCCCTTGTACGTAAAACTCTCCCCCGTCCAAGCCTGCCGCAGCAGTTCAATGCCCTCTTCGATACGCGTACCGCGCTCGGCTTGAGGACAATCAAACATCTCGAATTCAGAGGGCACGAACCCTCCAGCCAATACCACTTCAATTCGTCCATTGCTGATGTTGTCGACCACCGCCAGGTCTTCGGCAATGCGCAAAGGATCGTGCAAGGGAAGAATCAACGCGGATACCTGGATACGAAGCTGCTGTGTGCGCGCCGCAATGGCGGCGGCCAGGACCAAAGGGGATGGCAGGTAATTGTCCTCGCTACCGTGGTGCTCGGAAAGCATGCACTCCACAAAGCCCTGCTTGTCGGCCCACTCGGCCATTTCCACCCCTGCTGCATACAAGGTTGCGGGCGGAGTTCCAAACCCGGGGGAGCGCATATCCAAACGCAAGGTCATATTGAGCATGTGTCGGTTCCTTCCATTTTTCTATTCTCTTCTTGTTCCTAACACCCTAGCCCTTTAGATGCACATTACTGATGAAGAGTTGCTGTAATCAAGAACCTTCGTCAAATACCCCTTTTGCACCCCCCCTTGTGTTGCCGACACCTCTTAAATGGCCGACCTTAGAGAGCGACAACAAACACTTCTTGGGATCAACCATCACAAGCCCTTGCAGCAACCCGGCTTACCCCCGAAAAATGCACAGCGCGGAACGATGAGACTGAGGCGATACATGAAGCGGAGAAGGACAATTCTGCAAACGGCATTCTTAGCCGGGCTGATTTTGCTAGGCCTCACCGGCCCCGCTTTCGCCATTGATTTCCGATCTCAGTCCCTTGAGCTCTTGGACAGCCAGGAGCCACCTCAACTGTTCTGGCAGATGATTCTTTTCCTGGACGGCCAAGCTGGCTATCCCGCTGGCCACCGCATTACCTTCGATATTCCTGAGGAAGAAAATATCAACATCGCCAGCTTTTATGCTCCCAGTGCGACCTGGGGATACCGGCGATTCCTGGCCGATCCAGATCTCGGCATGAAGCCCACCTTTGACCGTGTCGTTACGGGAACAACGCTCCCCGATTCCCACCTCGGCGGCTACAAGGTCTATTGGTCCGGCGAGGGGCCCAGGCCCATCTTCACACAGCATTATCGCGTGTACGATTCGTCCTACAACGTGGTCGAAACCGGAGCCTTCCTGGTGCCGGAACCCGACGCTACCCTCGCGCAATCTCTTGCATTGGTCACGCTCTTGCTCTTGCTGGGCCGGAAAAAGAAAGACGCTATGTACAAGCCTTCCCTCGCTTCCTATCCACTTGGGATTCTCGGAGTCCTCTTGCTAGCTCTTCCCAGCCCTGCCGACGCTACGGTTATTGATATCGATCCGGAAGATGTCGTCACCCATTCCGCACCTCTTGTAGGCGGCCAGGTGGAATACACCACCGTTTCATACGAACGACTGGGCGAATTCGCTTTCGATCATAATTTTGAGTTGTCTGCTGAAAATCTGGAGGGTGCACCGGCCGAATTTACGATTCTCACACGCTACTCACAGCCATGTAAAACTCTTTCCCAACAACAAAACCAGACCCCACTCCCCGTCGACACGGTCATTTCAAGCGACGACTTTTTATTCACACTGAATGGAAATGGAATACAAACTGCGGCCGATCCGTTTATCTTTGTTCACGATCGCTGGGTAAAATTCAAGCCTGAACAAGTCCAGTTCTGCGCCGCTCATGCCAATCCCTCGATCCCAGACCCGGCCATCCCAGCCATTCAGGCCTTCATCGACGCGAATCCCATCAACTATGCAGACCCCGATTGGCGGGCGTCTGTTCCCAAACCGGTTGGGATCAATGCCCTCTATGACTGTGGAAGAGATTATATCTGGAGGCTGAAAACAGACTGGGGAACGCTCCAACTCAAACTCTATCCGGAGACCGCTCCCAATCACGTCACCAATGCGATCTACCTGTCGATGATCGGTTTCTATGACGGCTTGACCTTTCATCGAGCCATCGAGGGCTTCATGATTCAAGGCGGAGACCATACCGGAATCGGAAATGGTGTTTTGGACAACTACGCCCCCGGCATTACTGGCGAGTGCTCAATCTCTGCACCCCACAGCAAACGAGGGATCCTCAGCACAGCCAATTCAGGAGAAGGCACCGACAATTCTCAGTTTTTTATCACCTACGATGCCCAACCCCACCTCGACGGAGGGCATACGGTCTTCGGAGAACTGGTTGGCGGAACCTTTGCGCTAAACCAACTTGAGAATCGAAGCACCGCAGACGGTACACCCACCGAGACCCTCACCATCATCAGCGCCACAGTCGTAGTCGAATAGTAGTCGAATAAACACAAAGCTGTAATCAGGTTTCAGTCCAGCGAGATCTCGCCGCGTTCGAGGCTGCGCATGAAGGCTTGGACGACCACGGGGTCGAACTGCGTGCCGGAGCACTCGCGAAGTTCTTCGCAGATCTCTTCCATGCTCATGCCCGTTCGGCGATTATCATCGCGGCTCATGGCATCCACCGCATCGGCCACGCACAACACCCGTGACTCCAGCGGAATATCCTGACCGGCCAGGCCCGTGGGATAGCCATTGCCGTCAAACCATTCGTGGTGATGCAAGACCACAGGTGCCACTTCTTCCCACAAACGAATACGTGAAAGCATTTTGTTGGCAATGAGCGGGTGCTGTTTATAGTGCTGCGGGGAGGTGTGCTGGCTGCGTGAGAGCTTGAGCATCCCGATATCATGTAACAAGGCTGAGAAATGCAAAATGTGAAGTTGCTCATCACTGAATTTGAGTTCGCGGCCAATGCGATTTGAAATTTCCGCCACTTTCTTGGAATGACCATCGCGATAGCTAACATGGGAATCGACGGCCATGACCACCAATTCCGTCACGTAAGTAAAGAAGTTTCGCTGCGCATCTTGCAAATCTGCATTGGACCAGGAGGCCGAGGTGATGGCCGACAGCATGGACATGGTGTCGATTTCCGAGCCCCTGAACGGTTCCCGATTGCCCTCTCGTACAACGACGATGGCTCCGGCCCACTCATTGCATCCGGGAAAAGGCGCGACCAATACGTTGGCGTTGCCAGCCTCGTTTTGAAGAGTCACTGTTCGCTTTTCGCGAACCGCAGCCCCAATCAACTCTTGCAGCATTTTGTTTTGCGCTTCAAAAAATGCCTGACCCTTGCCCACGGCGGCCAGGAGTTCCATGGCTTTTTCGCCCTCTGCAGGCTTTACCAAGAGCGCTGTTCCTGCACCTGACAATCGACGTGCCCATTCCAATGCCGCCTTGGAAACGGCTTGTGAATGCGGTGCCCCTGCGAGTTCGCCGGAGGCTGTCAAAACACGTTGCAAGCGGGCATTATCGCCATCCATCTGGTTGATGGTCTTGGATACGATTCTACGCAAGGCAAAGAAGGATACGAGGGAGAGGAAAGAAATGGCTAGCATCAAGCCAGCCATGCCCATCAGCCCAGTGATATTGTTTTCAAGGGAGGGCAAGGCGTAGAGATTGGCCACGTACATGAACGCTGCCAAGGGCACTACAGCGCTCAGAAAATATACAATGAACAGAGCCCGATCCATTCTCTCGTGGAAAAGAGAAAGGGAATTCGTTTTGGTCTTCATGCTTCGCCTCATAAGCTCACTCTGGTGCCCGATGTTGAACACAGGGACAAACTTCGATATCGGCAAGAAGAGCTGGATTCTGGAGTCACTGCAGGGATTTTCTGTAGCGAGACTCCTGCCTAGTGGTTCCCTAGGAGGCTCACGTCGATCAATTTGGGAGAAACTCAGTGCAAAAACGGCTTTAGAGCGGCTCCAGGGGGTCCAAAACCCCGCAGATCAGCTCTTAACAAGAGTAATGGCGTGAGTGGGACAGTACTTCTTGGCTTCGCGCAGTTTCCCGTAGAGCTCCGGAGCAGGAGCCTCCATTAGAAGCGTTAGGTTCCCTTGGGAATCTACCTGAAAAATTTCGGGTGCTTCAGCCATGCACGCGGCATGTCCCTGGCAGAGCTGGCCATCGACCACCACATGCAACTGGCCAATGGTACTTTCTGGCAAAGGCTCCAAGCGCAGCTCAGCGTGCCCGGACCCCGTTGGTGTCGCCTTGGTTTTCCCTCCCAACTCTCTACGTCTGCGATAGCGGATGCGACAGGGTTGCTTCGGCTGTACCACCATTTGCTCGTAATCGTCTTTGTAGGTCTCAGGCGGATCCACCAATTCAAATTCGTAGCGACGCAGCAAAATGCAGAAGATGGATTTCAATTGAAGCAGGGCAAAGGCGTTGCCTGAGCACTTGTGCCTGCCTCCTCCGAAGGCGATCCAGGCAAAGGGGAGTTCGTCCTCTTCACGTCCGGGGGCGTAACGATTGGGATCAAATCGATCGGGGTCTTTGAAGATGCTGGGAATACGATGGGAGACCGGAGGTGAGATGCAAACCATCTTGCCCGCTTTGACGGTGTAATCCCGGTAGTGGAAATCCTTGGCCACCTTGCGCAATAAAATAATGAGCGGTGGATGAAGGCGCAGGACCTCTTTGATGGTGTTATCTAAATGCGGGATCTCGCGCAAGGACTCGAAGGTCACCTCCCCGTCTGCCCCGAAGAGTGTGTCGATTTCCTGGCGCACGGACTTCAAGGCCTCGGGATTGCGCAACATCTCAATTAAGATCCAAGCCGCTGTGCCCGCACTGGTGTGATGGCCCGCAAACATCGCACCAATCAACATCCCCGTGATTTCATGGGGTGAGAGTTTCGTGCCATCCTTGTACGAGGTGTCCAGCAACATTTGAAATGCATCTTCCTGTTTGGCAGGACTCAAAGCCCTCTTTTCGATGATTCCCGTGATCAGCGATTGTAAGCGCACGCGTGCCTTATCGCGTTGCCGGAAAGAGGGCAGAGGGAGGTAAGGAAAGATGTAGGCGATGGGTTGGACACCCTGTTCCAAATCGTGATAGATCTGGGCAAACTCGGCATTCAGGTCGTAGCGAAATTCCTTACCCAACAAACAATGGCTGGAGGTGTACAGGGTGAGTTCCTTGGTAAAGGCAAGAAAATCAATCTCCCCTTCCTCACCCCAGTTTTCAATCATGCCCTCCACTTCTCGGGCAATCACGCCCGCATAACTACGCATCGGTTTGTCGCGCAGGGCGGGCATCAAAATTTTCAGTTGTTCGTTCTTGCGCTCTTCGGGTGCATCAAAGACGACACCTTTTCCGAATATGGGCGTCATCAAGCGATAGGCTGCACTCTGATCCAGTTGATCATCGGGTGCTCGGCAAAAGGCTTCATTGGCCTCGGGCCCGGTCATGAGCACAACCTTCTCATTGAACAACTTGAACTCTGCGAGTTCGCCGCAGCTGGCCCGTGCTTTCATCATGAACTCGAATGGATTTTTCCCGAAGTCGATCATGTGCCCGATCAAGGGCAAGCCTCCCTTGATTTTAGGCGGTTTTAGACCTGGATGGGGTTCTGACACAGGTACTTCCACAGGTACTTCGTTTTCAACTTCGCTCGTCACGCTATTCCCCTCGTTGCTCGCAGTTTTCGCTTCGAGTGATCACTATTCCCTAGCTTGACGAGACCACTATGGCACATACTATAAATCACAGAGTGACGGGGAAAAACAAGCGGAAACTTAGAAAAGCAAGTCCTGGTCGACTGACCTGAGCAATATGACGTGACACATAAAATAGACAAATAACAGGAGGCGCAGCGTGGCAGAATTCTCACGGGATGAATTGGAGCAGATGGTTCAACGCTGGATGGAGGCCAATAAGCAGGCCGAGGCCGAAGGGAATTGGGCCAAGCACCTGGGGCCCCTCTACACCGAAGACGCGGAGTATCACTGGAACGTCGGCCCCAACCAAGAATTTGTCGCGCGCAGTCGTCAACAAATTGAAGACTGGGCCTTGGGCGTGCAAATGGAGGGCTTTGAGAATTGGTCCTACCCCTATGATCGAATTCTTATCGACGAGAAACAAGGCGAAGTCGTTGGCTTCTGGCGCCAGGTAGCACCAGCCCAACGTCCCGACGGTTCGGATTACGAATGTGAAGGCGTCGGCGGTTCTTGGTTTCGCTATGCGGGTAATTATCAATGGGAGTGGCAGCGCGATTTCTTCGATTTTGGCAACATCAAATCCCTGTTCATGGAACTCGCAGCCGAAGACAAGCTCGAACCTGCCGTGAAGAAAAAAATCAGTAAGCTGGCGCGTGGCGGTCAGATTGAGGGCCATGTCCAGATCCGAACGGAACGCAGCCTGTGGAACAAACTCAAAGGCGTGTTCGCCATGGTTCGCATCGTTCTGCTTGGACGCTAATCTAACACCGGAGTTTTCATGACCGACGACCCTGCTGCCGCCGACGCTGCTCCTTCATCAGACGCTCGCTGGTTTTCCGAAAACGAAAGTAAGGCCTGGGCCGAAAAATTCTTCCTGATCTACTCTCCCATTTGGATGTTGCAAATGGGCTTGGTCATGGGGCTCGGCGTCACCCAAAGGATCGCCGACCTTGGCTTCATGCTCATAGCCACCTGCGTTGCCGCCCCCCTGGTGCTCTATCCTGCCCTTTTCCGCAAGGAAGACCACTTGGGCCGACGCTGGTATCAGACCTACTGGTTCAAGGCCAATCTCTATATCTTCATCTTTTCCTTCATCGGAAACTATTTTCTCTCCGAATACTTCTTCGATGTACTGGGAATGATCTATCACTACCCCATGATCAGTCTCAACCTCGATTCGGAGCTTCTGGGAAGTGGCGAACAGAAAGTTCCTCTGATTATGTTCTTACTCACCCAAGCCTATTTCATCACCTATCACACATCTGCCGTTGTCATCTTGCGTCGCTTACGTGGCTTTGGCATCCCGCTGGGTCGCCTGGGTTGGGGGATCGCAGTGTTTGCTGTGGGCTACTTCTGGGCCTGGTGTGAGACACGGGCCATGGCCAACCCCTGGATTGCCGAGCAGTTCTCTTACAAAGACATGGACCGTATGCTCACCTATGGATCCATCTTTTACGCCTGCTTCTTCATCGTAAGTTTCCCCATTTTTTATGAGATTGATGAAAGCAAGAAGAGCGCGTGGCCTTTGCGCAAAGTTTGTTTTTCCGCCTTGGGCGCGAGCATGCTCGTCTTTTTGCTCTTGGATTTCTGGGCCAAGCTCATAGGTCCCTTGTAGTCGGTCAGCGAAGGGGCCGCCACCGTGCGCACTACCTCGTAAGCTAGAGGAATGTTTCTGGTTTCTCGTCGTGGGGCGCCAGGACGACCTGATTCCTGCCCCGGGCCTTCGCTTCGTACAGCGCTTCGTCGGCTCTGCGGACTAGCGCATCTGCATCCTCGCCGTGAACGGGATAAGTGCTGACTCCGAGGCTGATCGTGATGCTTCGCCCCTTGATGCTCATGCTTGCGACCTCGGTGCGAATCCGTTCGGCGGCGGCGACCGCAGCTTTCGTGATCACCCGTTCCCGGATACGCTCGGCGACATCCACGCCTGTTTCACTCTCTGTTTCGGGAAGGATGATTGCGAATTCCTCTCCACCATAACGGCAGGAGATGTCCAGCTCGTAGGTAGGCATCGCGTCACTGCCTCGGAGTGTCGAGGTGAAGACATCGGCCAGTGCCGAGAGCAGGTGGTCTCCCTCCACGTGACCGTAGCGGTCGTTGAAGTTCTTGAACTTGTCGACATCGATCATGACCAGTGAGAAGCGCCGTCCGTAACGCCTGCAGCGCTCGATCTCGCCTTGAAGACGATGGTAGAAGTAACGGCGGTTATAGAGTCCCGTCAGCTCGTCGCGCACCCCACGCTGCGCAAGCTCGGCTAGCCGTTCGCCGACCATTCCCATCATGAAGGTGCCGACCAGAGCAACTGCGGCATTCATCACCGCCACCCAACCCCAGGTGATCATTTCATAGGTGAAGTCGTGTTGTAGGCTGGCATTCTCGAAGGGCATCGCTACTGGCGGGATGATGTTGTAGTACTCGGCTGTGAGCAGCCCGCCGTAGAGAAGCCCACCACACGCGCCGATCGCCCAGACCTCGGACTTGCGCTCCAACAGGTAGGACGCCTCGAGCGTCACCAGCACGTACATGCCCCAGAACCAGCTGTGCACTCCTCCGGACAAGTGAATGAGGTACGTGATCACGAGGAGATCGAAGAATAGCTGGAGGTCGTTCGTGATTCGAATGCGCCCCCACCAGCGGTAGGAGAAGTGATACCAAGCGTTATACGTGGCCACGAACGCCAAGGCGCCAATGGCCATGAGTTCTTGTTCCTGCGATGCTCGCACGTCGGACTGGGAAGCATAGACGACTCTCAGGAAGACCCCGTAGAATGCCATCAGTGCCAGCGATGCCCAGCGGGCCTTGATAACCACGAGGATCCGCTGTCGGTTCTTTTTGACCGCTTCCAGCTCAGCCCAGCCCGGTGTTTCGCCGGAATAATAGAAGACATTGCCCATAATTTTGGATGCCAGTTTCAAGGTTTGCATCATGTGCTCAAGCCCCAGCAATCCGCTGGTCGATCACAACGATCGGCAATGGGGCCTCATGTGATTATTCGTCACAATCTAGGGATGGCTTGAGCACTGAAGCCACGATTGGGCAACTTGAATGTCAGCAGCATCGACATCAGGCCATCCATGCTCGATGCAGTGTCGCTGGAAAAATGGTGGCTGTGGAGACACCACCCATCGAGCTTATCATTCAGCCTCGTCGATCTTCTCTTGAGTTTCTGGGGAGCGTTTCCTGCCCAATCGAAAGACCCCACCCACTTTTCGGGTGATCTTCGTACCAAATCCGACGACACCCTTTCCAACATCGAAGGCACCTCTCCCAACCCCGACGGCGCCCCTCCCAACTCCCAGCACTACGCGGATGGGCGCCATGGAGACCCCCGATACATCGGGAATAAAAGTCGGATTGCTTAAGGGCCCGGTAATCTTTACGGGGACCGGCGTAAAGGTAGGAGAGGCATTCCGCCGGAAAGGAACAGACACCAGGCCATAGATCATGGCCATCCCGCCCTCCGTCATCACGACTCGGGTGTTGAGATCGACGCTGGTGTCGAAGCCAATACTCCCGTCACCCGTGACGTGGTACGCGCTGGAGATAAAAACGAAGTCCTCGGTGAAGCACTTCGCATCGTGAATCGTGCAAGAAAGGTCCAGCCTTTCAAGCGTTGCAGGCACCGGCTCTCTTTCGATATGGGAGTAGCCCGGAATCAATCCAATCGTGGCGCGCAAGATCGCGCGGATCAGCCGCGATGAGGTCATTTCCCCGTCGGCCAGATTCACCTTTGCAGTCCCCTTCAATGTATTGAGCCAGGTTTCAGGACCGGTCCACACACCCTGGACTTTCGCACTCGCCGACAGGGTTTCAAATCCATCCTTCGGCTTATTCTCGCCAAGGGCAGCGACGAGTTCCTTAAAATCGAGATCTGATGCTTGCATATCCACGGAGAAGGTATGTTGCCCGACAAAAGAAGCCGACCCCGCCCCCTGCACAGATCCTCCGTAGGCCTCCAAGTCAATCCGTTTTATTTCCAAGCGAGGAGGCGACCAATCAAACCATGCAGCCGTGTGACCCGAAGAAAACTTCCCGACTCCTGCGCCGGGTGCCTGGAGATTGGCATTGTGCATGGAAAACTTTCCATCTGTTACATCAAAGGAAGCCTCCAGGCGTGCGGGCGTGGAGAGACGAATACCCCAACCCGTCACCGAACCCGTTGGAACATGGACGGTGGCCTGCCCTTTGACTCCCCCTTTCGCGTCGATGAAAACTCTTCCCTCGACATTCTGCACACCATTCAACATACGAATGGGTAGACCGGTGAGCAGGTAGAGCAATTGACCCGCCGCTCGTAGCTCGTGTCCCTTCACCTTGGCGTCAATGGAGTAAGTCTCAGGCGATGTCACGGGTTTTGATGACTGAAGCGTGGCATCCACACTCAGTTCGCCCCCCTCCGGCGTATCCGTCGCGATGGTCAGAAATCCCTGATCGTCACCCCTTGGAAGCCGGAAATCCACGTCGAGGTGCCGGATATGGAAGCTTGCTTTGGTGCCGTCGGGGCGCTGGCCTTTGAGATCCAAATGGCCATCCCGAATAATAAACATCGCCTTCGGGTAGGCGGAGACACTTGGAGGTAGAGCATCCTTTTCCTCGACCTTTCTCGAATGACCAACGATCTGCGGCAATGAGCCTCCGAGAATCCAGTCACCGTCGGCAGCTCGTTCCAGCGAGAGGACCGGTTGCTCTACAAAAATTCTAGCGAGGACGAACTTACCCTCGAGAAGAGCATCCCTGCGCAGGGTGCAACTCAGCGACCCGATGGTCGCGACCGCTCCTTTTTCGTCTTCTTGGCCCTCTTCCTCAAAGCGCACTTCATGCAGTCGAATTCCAAGCGCAGGCCAAAAAGCCAAAGAAGCAGACTCAAATTCAATGCCCGACCCCGCAGCATGGGCAACCTGACTTCCGATCCAGTTCTGAACTTCCGGGCGCGGGACCAGCCACACCGCCGCGACGACCAAGGCCAGTCCAATAACCAATGCTATGACACTTGCGGCTAGAATTCCTCGCCGAACCCACTTTTTCACGAGCCTGCTACTCCGGTAATGATGATGGCAGCCCAAGCCAGGAGGCGTGTGGACCACGACGGGTTAGGGTATACAAACGCTGTGTCATTGGCTACAGCAGGATAGAAGGTGGTGCCCCCGAGACGATTCGAACGTCTGACCTGCCGCTTAGGAGGCGGCTGCTCTATCCAACTGAGCTACGGGGGCGGACGGGCAACTGTAACGAAGCCGCGGGGCTGTCGCAGCGGTCATTGCAAGTAGCTCATGGGGTCCACGGGTTGTTTGCGCACCAAGACCTCGAAGTGCAAAATGGGCAGCTTCGCCTTGACATTTCCCGTCTTGCCGACCAGCGCAATCTTCTGCCCCCGATCGATGAACTGCCCCTTCTTCACCAGGTTCTTGCTGTTGTGAGCATAGACCGTGGTGTAAGCCCCTTCATGCCGAAGGATCACCACGTTGCCATAATCCCGCATACCGTTTCCACTGTAGATCACGCGGCCCGGTGCGGAGGCCTGCACTTCCGTCCCCCACTGCGTCTGAATATCAATGCCTTCGTGCAAGCGGCCGTTGCGCCGCCCATAGGACGAAGTGATCTTCCCCTTCAAAGGCCAGGAAAAGGAAACTTTTTTATCATAGGACGAAATAGGTTGTTTTTTATTGCTCGCGCTTGAGGAGGAGGACGAGGAGCCCCAGTCGGAGCCCTTACCACTGGGCGGGATGCGCAAGCGTTGGCCGATCTGCAATTCAGTGACATCCCAAATCCCGTTGAGCCGCTTCACGGAAGCGACACTCACCCCGTAGCGTTGGGAAATACGGTATAGGTTCTCACCCTTTTTGACGACGTGTACGCGCTCGTGGCTCGACGAACTTGTAGCGCAGCCCTGTGCCCAGCCGAGCAGCGCACTGCACAGCACGAGAACCCCCAAGACCTTGCGCAGCTGGCGCGCCAGGCTTACCCACCCCAGCCGTGTTGGCCTATCAAATCCACAAAGCGACATTTCCCCAGCACTTCCTTCTTAAACTCTCCATCACCTGTTCGGCGTATTCGAATCAAAGACTGAGCCTCGCGCGGTCCAAAGGGACCGACAAGCCGCCCTCCTGGCGCAAGCTGCTCCAAGAGAGGTTTAGGAATCTCAGGGCCACCGGCCGTGACGATAATGGCGTCAAAGGGGCCGTCATTGGGACGTCCCTGGGAACCATCTCCCAGGTGCACCACCACGTTGGTCACGCCTAAGCGGTCGAGGGCACTGCGCGCCTTGGCGGCGAGTTTCGGAATGCGCTCAATGGAAATCACCCGATCGGCCAAGCGAGAAAGCACGGCAGCCTGATAACCGGAACCCGTCCCCACTTCGAGCACCAGTTCGTCGCCTTTGAGTTCCAAGGCCTCACTCATGGCCGCCACGATCTCGGGTTGGGAGATGGTCTGGTTCTCTCCGATGGGGATCGAAGTATTCTTATAGGCTTGATCCCACAATGCTTCGGGCACCAATAAGTGGCGCGGAATCGTGTCCAGGGCGTGTAAGACGCGCAGGTCTTTCACCCCGTTGTCCGCCACGGTCTCCACCATGCGTCGACGCGGTCCGTCGTAGCGCGACTTCCCTTTGGAACCCGTTACATTCATCATCCCGCTCATCTCACCCTCGCATCCCTTTTCTCTTTATCCGCTAAGCGCTTCCGCAATAGATCCGCATGGCGTTGTAATTTTTCGATTTCCACATGGCGTAAGCGGCGTGCGGTTCCGGCAGCTAGACGACCCAGCTTCAAGGGACCCATGCGAACACGCACCAACCTTTCTACAGGATAGCCCAAGGCCTTGAGTGTGCGCCGAATCTGTCGTTTACGCCCTTCCGTCAAGGTCATGTAAAAAGTCGACTGGTTGCTGGCCGGGCTCCTCTCCACTTGCTCGACCTTGCAAGGTGCCGTGGGTCCGTCCTCCAGCTCAATGCCATTTTCTAAATCGGCGATGGCCTTTTGCGAGATGCCACCACGCACCCATACGCGATACTCCCGCTCATTTTCCAAAGAGGGATGCAAGAGCACATGGGCCAGGTCTCCGTCATTGGTCAATAACACGAGGCCTTCCGTATCCAAGTCCAGGCGACCGACGGGAAATACACGCGCGTGATCATCGGGCAAGAAGTCAAGCACAATGGGCCTACCTTGTGGATCGTCGCTGGTGGTGAGCACCCCTTTGGGCTTGTGCAAAAGCCAATACTGGCCCTCTTCAGAAACCAAGGGCTCACCATCCAAAAGAATCTGATCGCAGCCAAGATCGGCTTTATCACCCACAGTCGCGGGACTGCCATTCACGCACACGCGGCCGGCTCGAATAACTTCCTCGGCCTTTCGACGCGAACAAACTCCAGCATCGGCGAGGATTTTTTGTAGGCGCTGCTCACTCATGGCCCTATTCATTGCCTAAGTCATTGCCTAAGTCATTGCCTAAG
>PIVT01000008.1 GCA_003353845.1 Pseudomonadota bacterium
CGGGGGTGGCTCTCCACTGTCGATATGTCTGCGAGAAGCCCTTGTACTTCTTTGAGCTTCTCATACCCCAACTCGCGGTGCACCATTTCACGACCGCGATACATGAGGGTAATCTTTACCTTGTTCCCAGCCATCAGGAACTTTCGCGCATTGTGTACTTTGAAGTGCAGATCGTGATCATCGGTTCTGGGGCGAAGTTTTACTTCCTTCAACCCTCCCGACTTTCCCTTGCTCTGCTTCTTCTTTTTCTGCGCTTCATACTTGTACTTGCCGTAATCCATAATCCGGCAAACAGGAGGTCTTGAATTGGGTGCGACTTCCACCAAGTCCAAGCCAACGTCTTCGGCTTTTTGAATCGCGTCTTCGGGTGTCATCACACCCAGCTGCTCGCCTTCATCGTCAATGACAAGTATTTCGCGCGCGCGTATTAACTGATTGATCCTCGTCGTGTCTTTATTTTGCTTCGGATCAGCATTTCGTTGAGCTGGAATTCTAATCTTCTCCTCGGGACAAGTTAACTGCGCCGCTCGCGCGTTTCTTCTGCAAGCAATTCCGCATAGGCATCAAGATCAACGGCTTCACCGCTACCCTCTACATGCCTGCGTCGAGGAGCGACGGTCCCGTTCGCCTCCTCTTGATCTCCTACTACTAACATGACTGGAATCTTTCCGACTTCCGCTTCTCGAATCTTATACCCGAGCTTCTCACTGCGGTCGTCTAAAACAACTCTCAGCCCCCGGGCCTTCATGGCCGCCGTCACCTTGGCTGCATAAGCCGCGTGGCGCTCCGTAATGGGCAACACCACCGCCTGCACAGGCGCGAGCCACAGCGGGAAATCCCCAGCCGTATGCTCCAAGTAAATTGCGATGAAACGTTCGAGGGAACCAAGAATCGCTCGGTGGAGCATTTCGGGTACCACGTCACTCCCATCAGGGGCCGTGTATCTTAGTCCAAACCGATCGGGCATGGCCATATCCAATTGTATGGTTCCCAAGGTCCAGACCCGTCCAAGCACGTCTAAAACGTCTACTTCAACCTTTGGAGCATAAAATGCCGCATCTCCAGGCTTAATTTGGGGCTCATAACCGGCATTTCTGCAGGCGTGGACCAGCTGCTCCTCGGCGACGTCCCAGTGCTCGGGGGTTCCGATGAACTTTTCACCCCGGGTGGACACCGCCACGTGCACCTTGTCGAGCCCCAAGGCGCCGTAGACTTCCTTGAGCATCTCGAAAAAACTCTCAATCTCGCCTTCGACCTGGTCCGTCGTGCAGAAGATATGCGCATCGTCCTGAGCAAAGGAGCGCACGCGTGTGAGGCCTGTGAGGGTCCCGCTGCGTTCGTTGCGATGCAGGCGCGAAAACTCAGCCAAGCGAATCGGCAACTCGCGGTAGGAGCGCTTGCCGTAGTCAAAAAGCATGGCGTGCCCGGGACAATTCATGGGTTTGACGCCCATTTCGCATTCGTCGGTCTCAAACAGGAACATGTCCTCGGCGTAATTCTCATAATGCCCTGAGGTCTTGAACAAGTCCGTGTGGACGATCTGCGGAGCCATCACCTCGTCGTAACCATATTTCACGTACAACTCGCGGATGTAGGTCGTCAGTTCGTTGTAGATCACCATGCCTTTCGGGTGAAAGAATGGTGAGCCCGGAGAGATGGCATCGAGATGGAACAAGTCGAGCTGCTGGCCCAGGCGCCGGTGATCGCGCCGTTTGGCTTCTTCCAAGCGCTCCAGGTACTCGGCCAATTCGGGTTTCGTGGCAAAGGCCGTACCGTAAACCCGCTGAAGCATGGGATTGCGTTCATCACCACGCCAATAGGCACCGGCCAACTCTGTCAATTTACAGGCACCGATTTGATCACTGCGCTGCACGTGGGGTCCGCGGCACAAGTCGACGAAATCACCCTGCCGGAACACGGTAATCTCCGAGCCTTCGGGAATGTCATCCAAGCGCGAAAGTTTGAGATCCTCGCCCAAGCCCTTAAACAAGGCATGCGCTTCCTCACGACTCACCACTTCGCGCGTAAATACCGCTTTGGATTTGATGATCTTCTTCATCTCCTTTTCGATCTGCGCCAGATCTTCAGGAGTGAAGGGATTCTCTGTCAGGAAGTCGTATTGAAACTTTTCACTGTGGTCGGCGCGCCCGGCATCGACCTGGGCCTTGGGAAAGAGACGCTTCACGGCATCCGCCATGACATGCTCGGCCGAGTGCCGAATGATCTCTCCCGCCTCGGGGTCATTTTTTGTGACGATTTGTAGTTCGACATCCTCTTCTAACGGACAACGCAGATCGATGAGCTGCTCACCGATCTTCCCCGCGATGGCCGCCCGAGCCAATCCCGCACCGATCCCCTCCGCAATGGACAAGACCGTGGAGCCTTGCTCCACCTCGCGGGTACTCCCGTCGGGTAGTTTTACTTTGATTGAAGACATGAGAAGAACTGAATCATGAGTCGCCGAAACTACGCCTGTCTGCGTTTGTGCGTCGTACGCAAGTAAATCGCCCCCGCCGCCCATACCTCATGGACTTAAGCCAAGCGAAAAATAAGTGGTAGACGCGGGCGGGATTGAACCGCCGACCCCCACAGTGTCAGTGTGGTGCTCTCCCACTGAGCTACGCGTCTAGAATTCCTAAAGCCGCGGATTCAATACTCTTTTCTAGGAAGGGTGTCAATAGCGCCTCCCTTGCGCTGAGACAGCAGGCTCTTCCAAGACCGGACGCAGCTCGAAACGCATGGCGATCTCATCCCCGCGTACCGTTGCTTGCTTCACGTGCAACTCCGCTGGCAAGCGCCGGATTAACGAGCGCGCAAAGGTCTCGGCGCCCAAATCCGAACGCACCGCAAGCACGGCCTGTCCGTTCTCAAACTCCAGCGGCAGCGCCGATGAATGTTCCATCTCCTCTTCAATTACCTTCTGCAGGTCGGTGACCAGGCGATAATTGATGGGATCGAGGATGACCAGGCGCAGCTCACGGCTGACATTATCCAGACTGGCCTTTGCCACCGAGTCGATCACGCCAGCCTTCAACAAAGCTTTCCGAACGCGCTCCACATCGACATCGACCTCAGCCACGACCACGTATTCCGAGTTCGCATCTGGATTCTCGCCGCCGGTGAACAAGCGCTCCCGCAGCCCTCGGTCTTCGGAAATGCGATAGCGATTGGTGTAACCGCGCGCTTGATCGCCCAGCGCATTTCGAAGAATCTCGCGTGGAGCCAACTCGGAATCCGATGAGGGGGCCTCCTCGTCCGCCCCCGGCTCAACGATTTCAATCGGGGCTTTGCCCTCGCCGCTATTGGGATCACCCCCAAAGAAGGGCACAGGGTCCAACCCTGTTCCCGACTGTGCCTGTGCCGCGGCTCGCTCACGCTCTTTGCGTATCCGCTCCATTTCTTGCTCTTGGCGTTGTTTGTCCTGGGCCGCCCTGGCCTCTTTGCTCGCCAAGTCCGCAGCGCGCAATTCTTCGGCCACACGCATGACCGCTTCCCAAATCGCCTTCTCAAAGGCGGCAGTTCTGGCGGCGCTTTGGCTGGCGGCACTGGCATTGTCAAAAAGAGGCACGGCGCCAACGGCTTCAACGCGTCGTCCCGCCTGCGCTGGCGAAGCAGCTAGCATGAACAAAGCGGCTCCAGCGCAGGCCAGCCAAGCGAATCGGAAAGAGCTCTTCATGTTTCTCATACTTCATACTCCGCCACGGGGCGCCCGAACAGGGAATCCACCACCGCAATGAGTTCCTCGCTGGCCCGCACACTGGGAGAACCCACGAGGGCTAAACGAGTCTCGCTTTCATCGGGAATCATCACGTGCATTTGCACTTCACAATCTCCCCGGTGCATTTCTAGCGTGCGCTTCAAGCCTTCCATTCGATCCTTGGTCAGATCGGAGATGCGTACGCGCAATAGCAATCGCGTGGACAGGGTCTCCTCGGCCTTTTCCAAGGCCAGGATCTCGCGAACCAAAATCTTCGGCGGATCAGCCGCCTCAAACTCTCCGCTTATGACCAGGGGCAGCGGATCCGCGGCATCCCTGGCTTCGGCTTGTTTTAGCAAGTCGCGATGCATGGCGTAGGGTTCGGCAAAAATGACCAACTCGATCACGCCGTCTAAATCTGCCAGTTCCGCAAAGGCCATGAGGCTGCCGCGCTTGGTTCGGATCTCTCGCATGGACTGCAGCACACCCGCTGCGCGCACCTCGCGACCTTCACAGCCTTCGGTAGTGGCGGAAGTGATCTGGGAAAAACGGCGCATGAGGGACAGGTACTTTTCCAAGGGATGTCCGGATACGAAAAAGCCCAAGACTTCCTTCTCATAGCCCAAACGCTCTTGGTCACTCCAATCCGGCACATCCGGCAAGGCGGGATCACTCACCACGCTTTCTTCACTGTCGCCAAACAGGCTGCCCTGACCCAATTCTCGATCGCGCTGGGCCGCAGACCCCGCCGCCAGGGCCGATTCAATACTCTCCCAGGCCGCCGCGCGGTTGTCGCAAGTGGTGTCAAAGGCACCGGCCTTCACCAGAGCTTCCAACCCGCGCTTGTTCACCTTCTTGCTGTCGATGCGCCGTGTAAAATCATAAAAGGAGGTATAGGGCCCGCCTTCTTCGCGGCACCGCATGATGGATTCAATGGCCCCCTCGCCCAGATTTTTAATGCCCGCGAAGCCAAAGCGTATGTCCCCGCCCACCACGCGGAAATCTCGCGCTGAGGAACTGATGTCCGGGGGCAACACCTCCATGCCTTTTTCCCGCGCGTCGGTGATGTAGCGAGACAGCTTGTCGTGGTTCCCCGACTCGGAGGTCATCAGGGCCGCCATGTACTGCCCCGGATAATTCGCCTTGAGATAAGCCGTCTGATACATGATGAGCGAGTAGGCGGTGGAGTGGCTCTTGGCGAATCCATAGCCCGCAAACTTCTCAATCAAGTCAAAGAGTTCACCCGCCTTCTTTTCATTAATGCCATTGGCCACAGAACCTTCGATGAAGCCCTGACGTTGCTTGGCCATCTCCGAAGCTTTTTTCTTACCCATGGCGCGGCGCAACAAGTCGGCCTGGCCCAGGGAATAACCCGCCACCTTATTGGCAATCTGCAGCACCTGGTCTTGGTAGACGATGATGCCCAGGGTTTCTGCCGTCAGCTCTTCCATCTCGGGCAGCATGTATTCGACCTCTTTGAGGCCTTGCTTGCGCAGGATGTAGTCGTCCACCATGCCGGCATCCAAGGGGCCGGGTCGGTACAGCGCCACAATGGGGATAAGTTCCTTGAAAGTGCGCGGTTGCAATTGCACCACCAAGTCCGTCATGCCCGAAGATTCAATTTGGAACACACCGGCCGTATCGCCCTTGCCCAACATGTCGAAGGTGACGGGGTCGTCGAGAAGGACTTTTTCGATGTCGAAGTCTGGATCGGGACCTTCGCGAATCAGGGCCTGGGCGTCGTAGATGACCGTAAGGGTGCGCAAGCCCAGGAAGTCAAACTTCACCAAGCCGCAGCGCTCCACCATACGCATGTCGTACTGGGTCACCACATCGCCCGTCTTTGGATCGCGGTACAAGGGCACCATCTCGATGAGAGGCTTGGTGCCAATGACCACGCCGGCCGCGTGCGTCGAAGCGTGGCGCGTAAGCCCCTCCAAGGACAGCGCCGTTTCCAGCATTTTCGCCACTTGGCTGTCCGCTTCCTGGCAGGCGCGCATCTCTGGCGACTGCTTAATGGCATCGGCCAGGGAGATCCCGAGAACCTCGGGCACCATCTTGGAGATGCGATCGACATCGCCATAGGGCATGCCCATGACTCGACCCACATCGCGAATGGCCGCTCGGGCCTGAAGCTTTCCGAAGGTGATGATCTGGGCCACGCGCTTCCCGTCGTCGCCCTCTTCGTCGTACTTATCGTTGACGTACTCGATGACTTTCTGACGCCCGCGCATGCAGAAGTCCACGTCGATATCCGGCATGGAGACGCGTTCGGGGTTGAGAAAACGCTCGAAGATAATGTCGTACTCAACGGGATCTACGCCGGTAATACCCAGGGAGAAGGTGCAGAGACTGCCGGCGGCAGAACCGCGCCCGGGACCCACCGGCACGCCGTTGCGTTTCCCGTACTCGATGAAGTCCGCCACGATCAAGAAGTAACCCGCGAACCCCATGTCGTTGATGACCTTGAGCTCATGTTCCATGCGCGAGACGTACTCGCTGTGCTTGCCCGCGAAGGGTTCGTCGGGAGCCATGCCCAAGCGCTCGCGCAGCCCTGCCCATGAATTGCCTTCGAGCACTTCTTCGCGCGTCTGGCCGGCGGGAACCTGGAACTCGGGCATGTGGTAATTGCCCATCTCGATTTCTACATTGCAGCGTTCGAGAATTTCCATGGAATTGGAGATGGCTTCGGGGTGATCGTGCCAGACCGCCGACATTTCTTCGGGCGATTTCAGGTAGAAGCCTTTGCCGTCGAAGCGAAAGCGTTTCTCGTCAGAAACATTGGAACCCGTGCCAATGCACAGCAGCGCGTCGTGGGGCTCGTGATCGCATTCTTCGAGGTAGTGGCAATCGTTGGTGGCCAACAAGGGCAAGTTCATGTCCTCGGACATTTTGAACAGCTCTTCGTTAACGACATCTTGATCGTGAATCCCGTGGCGCTGCACTTCCAGATAGAAGCGGTCGCCGAAGAGCTTGTGAAACTCCTCCACATGCTCCCAGCCTTTGCGCACATCACCACCAGTAATCGCACGGCAAACCCGAGACGAGAGACAACCGGAAGTAGCGATCAGGCCCGATTGATGGTCCTGTAGCAGATCCATATCGATGCGGGGCTTGTAGTAAAAACCGTCGAGGTAGGCCTTGGAGACCAGGTACATGAGGTTCTTGTAGCCCTCGTTGTCCATGGCAATGAGCAGGAGATGGTTGATGGCATCGAAGGCACTCTTGTCTTGGGCCCGCTTTTCTTTCTCGAAGCGGCTTCCCGCGGCTAGATACACCTCACAGCCAATAATCGGCTTCACACCCATCGCATGAGCTTTTTCATAGAACTCCGCGGCACCAAACAGGTTTCCGTGGTCCGTCATGGCCACAGCTTCCATGCCGAGAGTCTTGCATTGCTCAAAGAGGGGGGTGTGCTTAATGGCTCCATCCAACAGCGAGTATTGGGTGTGCAGATGGAGATGTGTGAAGTGCGCTTGGGCCAAAGTCTCTTAGATTCCCGATCTCGCTGTTCCACGCGGATTTTCCGCGCGGGGGTTCACCAAGAACTTACTCCCACTCAATGGTGGCAGGTGGCTTGGAGGAGATATCGTAGACCACTCGGTTGATCCCGCGCACCTCGTTAATGATGCGATTGGAGATCCGAGCCAGTACCACATGGGGCATGTCGTAGAAATCTGCCGTCATGGCATCCACCGACGTGACACAGCGCAGGGCCACGGCGTTCTCATAGGTTCGCTCGTCCCCCATGACCCCCACACTTTGGATGGGAAGGAAGACCACGAAGGCCTGCCAGATTTCATCGTACAAGCCGGCATCGCGGATCTCCTGCATGGCAATGGCATCGGCTTCGCGCAACATACTCAGACGGTCTTTCGTCACCTCACCCATAATGCGAATGGCCAGGCCGGGCCCCGGGAAGGGGTGTCGCCCCACTGAGCTTTCGGGCAAGCCCAACTCTCGGCCCAAGGCCCTCACCTCATCCTTGAACAATTCGCGCAAAGGTTCGATGAGCTTGAGTTCCATTTCCTCGGGTAAGCCGCCCACGTTGTGGTGGGTCTTGATGGTGGCCGAAGGACCCCCCACCGAAACACTCTCGATGACATCGGGATAGAGCGTCCCCTGCACCAGGAACTTGGCGCCCCCCACTCTGGACGATTCCTGGTCGAAGATCTCAATGAAGTTCTTGCCGATGCTCTTGCGTTTGACTTCCGGGTCCGTCACGCCGGCCAAATCAGCCAGGAAGTGATCTCCCGCGTCCACACTCACCAACTTCAGACCCATGGATTTCGCAAACAGGCGCTCCACCTCGGCGCGCTCATCCTTACGCAGGCATCCGTTGTCGACAAAAATACAAGTGAGCTGATCGCCAATGGCGCGGTGCACCAGCGCTGCAGCCACGGAAGAATCCACCCCGCCGGACAGCCCGCAAATCACTCGGGCGTCCCCGACTCGCTCTCGAATGCCCGCCACGGCTTCGTCGACAAAGCTGGACATGGTCCAAGTGCCCGAACACCCGCAAACATGGGTGAGAAAATTGCTGATCAGTTGTGCGCCATTTTCAGTATGGGCCACCTCTGGATGGAACTGCAGACCGTACAAGGACAACTCTTTGTGCCGCACCACCGCATGGGGAGAGCCTTCGCTGGTACCCAAAACCACAAAACCTTCGGGCAAGATCTTCACGCGATCGCCATGGCTCATCCAGACCACTTGAGACGGAGTTTCCTGAAAGCCGGTGAACAAGGGATCCGTCTGATCGACACGCAAAATCGCACGGCCGTACTCCGCGCCTTCATCGTGCGCTGACGCGTGCTCAATTTCGCCACCCATTTGCTGGATCATGAGCTGCAAGCCGTAGCAAATCCCCAGAACCGGAATGCCGAGTTCAAAGAGCTTGGGATCCGCCAGGGGTGCATCTTCGTTCAAGACACTGGCGGGCCCACCCGAGAGCACGATGCCGGCCGGAGCCCAGGCGCGGATCTCTTCAAGACTCTTGGTGTAGGGATAGATCTCGCAATAGACATTGTGCTCACGGATCCGACGCGCGATGAGTTGGGTCACCTGGGATCCGAAATCGATGATCAGGATGCGATCACTGTGTAATTCAGGAATCATTGGAACTTCATCCTCTTACTTCCTTTGCTCAGCCAGCCTCAACGCTGCCGAGCCGAAAATCTTTAAATGGGGGGAGCGAAGTCTAACGAATGGGTACGCCACCGGAAGTGAAATGCCCGCCCTAAGAACGAATTTTCCGTCCTTTTTCCAATCTCGATTTTTTGGGAACTCCCGAGGGCAACCCCCCGCCGGGAATGCGTTTACTCAAGTCGGTAATTGGGGGCTTCTTTGGTGATGATGACGTCGTGCACATGGCTCTCGCGCAAGCCCGCCGCCGAGATCTTGGTGAATTTGGCGTGCGTGCGGAGGAATTCCAGGTCCTTGGCTCCGCAGTAACCCATGCCCGCCCGCAAGCCGCCCAGCATCTGATGGACCGTGTTCGATAGCCCACCGCGGTAGGGGATGCGCCCTTCGATGCCCTCGGGTACCAGCTTGCGTTCGTCAGCCACCCCCGATTGGAAGTAGCGATCCGCGCTGCCACTGCTCATGGCGCCCAGGGAACCCATCCCGCGGTACACCTTGTAGGAACGGCCTTGGAACAACACCACCTCACCGGGAGATTCATCGGTTCCGGCAAACAGGGAACCCAACATGACTGTGGATGCGCCCATGGCCAGCGCCTTGACCACATCGCCCGAGAACTTGATGCCCCCGTCGCTGATAATGGGGATGCCCTGCTTGCGCGCGACCTCCGAACAATTGGCCACTGCAGTGAGCTGGGGGACACCGACACCGGCGATCATGCGTGTCGTACAAATGGAACCGGGCCCGATGCCAACCTTGACGGCGGAGACACCGGCCTTGATCAGGGCCTCTGTGCCCTCGGCTGTAGCGACGTTTCCACCGACGACGGAGAGTTCGGGGAAGTGATGCCGAAGTTGTTGAATGGCGTCGAGCACGCTTTGGGAATGACCGTGGGCTGTATCCACCACAACGACATCCACTCCGGCGTCCACGAGGGCCTGTGCGCGCTCCAGGCAATCGTCACCAATCCCCAAGGCCCCGCCACAGCGCAGGCGACCCATGGGATCTTTGGCGGCATCGGGGTAGCGCTCACTCTTTTCAATATCTTTGATGGTGATCAAACCGCGCAAACAATCGTCGTCGTCGACCACAAGCAGTTTTTCGATTCGGTGTTTGTGTAAAAGCTCTTTGGCCTTTTCCATACTGGTGTGCGGGGGAACCGTCACCAGGTTTTCGGTGGTCATCATGGAGGAGATGGAGGCCGTGGTGTCGCGGACGAAACGCAAATCGCGGTTGGTCAAAATCCCGACCAATTTGGGGCCCTCGGTAATGGGCACCCCCGAGATCTTGTACTTGGCCATGACTTCCAGGGCTTCGTAAATGGCCTGGTCGGGGGCCATGGTGATGGGGTCCACAATCATGCCGGATTCCGAGCGCTTGACCTTGTCGATCTCGCTGGCTTGTGCGGCCACCGAAAGATTCTTGTGGATGATTCCGATGCCACCGTTTTGAGCCATGCAGATGGCCGTTCGGTGCTCGGTGACAGTATCCATGGCGGCAGACACCAAGGGGATATGCAATGGGATCTGAGGTGTGAAAAATGTGCGCAGGTCGGCTTGGTGCGGAAGGATGTTAGAACTGGCTGGGACTAGCAGAACGTCGTCAAACGTCAGCCCCTCGGTTATTCGGCCATTGGTCATTTTTTTTGGGTCGACTCCATGCCTGCGATCGAGATGGCGGCTTATGGTATCTGATCTTCTCCACAGGTCAACTTCTGGGGCTGACGCTGAAAGGACGCTAAGCGCCCGTTTCACGGCAGAACAGGCCCCGTTTCACGGCAGAATTCGAGCGAGCAAGGCACCCAGCGATTCCACCATGTCTTCGTCCTGCTCCAAGAAGAAGAGCATTGGATCCGTCTCGACGAAGCTCAGCGCTTCACGCAAGGCGCTGCGTTCTTCGGAGGAATCCTCTTCCCCCATTCTCAGGAAGAAAAATCGGGTCTGGGGCAGATCAGACAAGCGCTCCAGGGCGGGTCGAATCGCAGACAATGCAGGGCCGAGATCGCCATCAAGCAAGAACAGCACCCCTAATCCTCCGTAGGCCACAGCTGGCCACAGGGAGTCATAGCTGGAGTGCGTGGGCAGGTTCACAAAGAGCAACCAAGTATCAATCCCCACCGGAATCCGCGCGATGTCCTGCATCCCTTGGTTCAGGGGGATTCCGTCCATGGGGACGGAAATTTCACAGCCTTTCAAATTGCACAGCACATGAGAAAAGCGCTCCACCGCATCGGCCGAATTCCCTGCAACCACCAATTTGGCCTCGACGCTCACGGCACCGTTGGGGTACCTGGAATCCAACCATCCTCGCAAGCGTCGCTCCTGAGGAGGCGTGAACAAGGACACGCCAGTACCGACTGGCAAGGCCACAGCAAAATCGGGGGGATCAATGGCTACAATGCGACGCCCTTCCAAAGTTTGCAGCGTGCGCAGCACTTGGTAATCGGGGAAGGAGCAATGATCGACGATGTCTTCGACGCGCTCATACAACTCCAGAGAGACGAGCACTTCCTGGGTCAAGGGGTGAACCATGTGAGGCAATTCTGTTTGTCGAACACGCAGGCTGACCCGGGAACCCGGCGCCGGTAGATCGCTGCGGTGCTCACGCCCCTCGTCAAGCTGCCGTATCCCTTCCATCAAGAGCGCCCGTGTGGGTGCTTGGATCAGGATGCGAGACTCCTCTACCTCGCATGGACGGAAGGCAAAGCGTCCTTCATTCCAGCCCAGCAGGCGAAACAAAGCTTTCTCACCAGCGGATTCCCCAACACTGGCATCGACGATATCGCCGCCGTGCAAGACAATCTGACCGATCTCCTCGAGTCCATCCTCTCCCGGCCGCGACACCTGAACGTCGCCTTCTTTGCGGTTCAAGTGAAAGGACTGCAAAAGGTCGACCAGGGAGATCTGGGCCAATTGACCTTCCAGCTCAGAGGCCGCACCCAAATCGCCTTCCAAGGCGTCGAGCTGATCTTGCTTGGCCAACAGCTCCGTCACGCGCCTGGCAATGGCCCTGGGATCAACGGGGTCACTCAGGACTTCATCAAATAAATCCCCCAAGGAGCTCTCAGATTCCAGGCTGCCCAGGAAAAAGAAGCGCGCCTGCTGCGTGCGAGGATTGGTGCGCAGGATCTCGGCCAATTTTCTGGCGTCAATCAGGGGCAGATCGGCGTCGGCGATGACCACGCCCGGCACCTTGGCAATGGCCACCTCTAGAGCCGCAGCTCCGTCCTTGGCAAAGAAGACGGCATGCTTCTCTGCCATACAGGCCTTTGCGATTCCTTTCGCGCGATCTTTGTTTCGATCGGCTATCAGGACTGCCCTGCTCAATTCAGTTCCCCTATCCACTTTCTAGTTACGCGGTGAGTGCAATCCCTAGATCACTCTGCAATTGAAACGCCAATAACTCCACCAAGGCTCGATCGTGTGCCTGAAACACCGCCGTTTGACCGGCGTCGGAAGCCCCCGGCTGCCCCTGCACCACGGCATAAGCGGGCCCTTCACCGAAATAGATCAAGAAGGGACAGTCGGTTCCCACTCGGTGCTTGGCCACACTCGTCATGGGCGCGCCAGGCAAGGCATCACTGCGCTCTTCGCTGACTAAAACAATTTCGGTTCGCGGAGAATAAGCTCGTAAGCGATCCAAGCTCTGCCGCACTTCTTCGGACAAGTTTCCGGCCGGAGAAAAGAACAGCAAGCCCCGATCGGCGGGTCGCCGACCCACCTCATCGATAAAGAAGCGGGTCACTTGTTCCATCAAATACTCAGATCCCGGCACAGCCAATTCCATCAACGCATCGACGGCTTTGCCAAAGGGCCATGCTTCGAGCCCCAGAACCCGGCCTAAACTCTGACGATCCTCATCCATTCGGGCTTCCAACCGGCGAAACAGAGTCTCTAATTGAGAGCCATCGGTGGGAAAGGTCACCGCTGCAATACCCAAATTAGGCCGTGCTCCATTCACGGTTTCGCCTCGATCAATGTGGCGGTGCATGGAATCGCGCAAGCGCTGCTTCAAGATGGCCACACCCAATGCGTCGGTTTCTGGCAACAAGACGCGATAGGTACCTTTGGTGTGAATACCCACCACATCGGTGATGCGCACCAGTCGACGCAACTCATCCACCGCGGCCCCCAACCACTGATCGATCTCGACCGAGGTAAAGGAACTGCGAAATTCGTCCATGGGTTCGAAGCTCAGCTCAAGAATCGAAAAGCCCCGCGCAAAACGGTTGGATTTTTGAATCTCGCTCTGAACGATGTCCTTGAAGTAGACTGCGCTATAGGCACCTGTCGCCGGGTCGCGAAAACTCTGCCGCTCCAACCCGCGGAAGCGAATGGAGTTGGCCAAAGCCAAAGCCGCCAGTTCCACGAACTTTTCCGAAGCCAGCCGATCACGGTCTCCAAAGGGGTCTCCACCAATCTTATCCGACAGGCGCGCCAGACCGATGAGTTGGCCGCCCTCGTAAAAGGGGACGTACAAGCCCCACGCTTCTTCACCCGTCGCTTGGGCTTCTTCGGTAAAGGGATCGCAGGGAGCCAGGAATGCCCCCACCTCCGCGTCACTTAAGTTTGGATGACAATCCACCAAGGTTGGCACATTCAACACTTCCGGTTCATCGTCCACTTGGACCAAGCCGCGAACGCTGGTCATCATGAGGCGGTCGGCATTGTCCGGGTGCGCTGCCCACAAGACGCCACCCTGGGCCCGCGTTTCGAGACATAGCCCCTCCACAACGCGTTCGGCCAGCGGCTCTAAGGAATGTGTGGCGAATAAGCCCACGGCCCTTTCGTACACGGAAAGCATGCCCATGTATTCCAAGTTTTCAGCCATGAGACGGGAATGCTCATCGCGCAAGCGGCGACTTTGCAAAATGCTTTCCAAGGCGCGCAGTAGAACCGATCGGTCGATGGGTTTGAGCAGGTATTCCGTGGCACCGTGCTTCATGGCCTCCACGGCGGTTTTCACATCACCCACACCGGTGACCACGACGATTTCTTGCTCGGGCCAGCGATCGCGAATCATGGTGACCAATTCCACGCCGCTCATTCCCGGCATGACAAGGTCCGTCACCACAATGTCGAAGAACTCCCGCTCCAAGGCGTGGAGGGCATCTTGCCCGCTACTCGCCGTGCGGACCGTGTAGCCTTCTTCTGTCAGGATGCCTTCGATGAATGCTCTGAAATAATTCTGATCATCAACGGCTAGGATTCGCGCAGTGCCCATTCATACCCCTTGTGCATCGGACCCGAAGCAGCATCAACTTCATGCTGACTCTACACGATAGTAAGCAATTCCTGTGCAAGATTCCCTGCTAAGTAGCCAGTATTCAACCTATCTTTTAGTTCGCCGATCAAAGAATGTGGTGTGGCATCGACAATTTCTACCGCCACACGTGTTCCAGGAGCATAAATCTCGTTATTTGCCGGAACATCCAGGTTCACCACGCGATGGTAGGGATCGCGCCCTCGCCACTGTCCTTGACCTTTGCGGCTCTCACCCTCAAGCCGCACCAGGGTCTCATCGCCGATTCGACTGCCATGGGCGCGCAACGTCAATTCCCGTTGTACGTCCTGAAGGCGCTCCAGCCGCTCTTGCATAACCGAGGGCGCGACGGCTCCGGACAAGTCCAGTGCCGTGGTGTCCGGTCGCTCTGAATACTTAAAGGAAAAGCTGTCGACAAAAGCGGCCTCGCGCATGACCGCTAGTGTGGCCTCAAAGTCATCTTCCTGTTCTCCTGGAAATCCGACGATCACATCCGTACTGATGTTGATATCGGGACGAACACGACGCAGATTTGTCACGATTTCGAGGTAGTCGCGGACGGAGTATCGCCGTTTCATCGACTCCAAAATGCTATCGGAACCACTCTGCAACGGCAGATGAACGTGTGGGCAGAGCGCCTCGATGTCCCTGTGCGCTTCGATGAGCTCGTCATCGAAGAACAGCGGATGCGGGCTCGTGTACCGCAGCTGATTAATACCGGGGATCTCGGCCAACCGGCCCAATAAGGCGGCAAAACTCATGGTGCCGACAGATTCCGTTCGCCCCCGCTTTACGTCGTGACGACCGTAGGCATTGACGGTCTGCCCCAATAGGATCAACTCTTCGATGCCCTGTTCGGCCAGGTGTCGAGCCTCAGCCAGGATGCTTTCGGCCGGTCGACTGATCTCGCGCCCTCGCGTCTTGGGCACGATGCAATAACTGCAAAACATATCGCAGCCTTCCATGACCGTGAGATAGGCCCGCGAGGGTTGCAAGCCGGTGTAGGCGGGATGGCGCTCGGGAAAATCAAAACGCTTCAGAGAGCGTGTTTCTTCCGTTCGCGAGAGGCGCTCACCCTGAGCCGCGGCTCTCAACATGGCTGGAACGACGCGCAAGTTATGTGTTCCGAACAGGAAATCCAGGTGTTTGAAGCGTCGCAGCACCGTCTGGCCCTCTTGCTGGGCAACGCAGCCACCCACACCTAAAATGCGCCCTGGTTGTCGCGCTTTCCACTCGCGCAGCTTTCCCAAATCGCTGTAAAGCTGATTTTCCGCCTTCTCTCGGATGGAGCAGGTATTGATCACCAGCAGGTCCGCCTGCTCTTCGTCGGCCACAGGGGAGTAGCCCTCGTGCAACAGCAGATTGGTCAGCTTTTCCGTATCGTGCACGTTCATCTGGCAGCCGTAGGTTCGGATGGCAAAGCGACACAGAGCGTTGGGAGTCGCAGCTTGCGCTACGGCCTCAGCCACATCTCCTTGTATATCGAGACCCACACCCACGTCTTTTTTCACCTCACTGTAACCTGACCCTGGAAAACCAACCCCGCACAGGCCGCCCGGAGTGAATCCGACGCGAACAGTAACCGAGGCATGCGCCCGATGCCAAAACCGGTACCCCAGTCGATTTCAGCCAGACTGGAGGAAACTACCGAGCCCTTCGGCGATTTCATCCCTGGCAAAAATCATCAGAAGCCCCTGTTCCAAAAGGATTAGAACAGGTTCATAATGCACGGGCTAGATCGGGATGTAACCAATACTCACCAACAACTCACCAGGAGGAGCGACGGAACGGCACCCTATATCTAGAGCTGCCGACAATCCCCCCCCCGCGATCTCCGTCGCTTCTCCATCTTATTTACATTCATTGGCTGAAATTGAAGTTCAATGAATGAAATTTCCATCAATAGAATTTTGATAAAGAAGATGCGTGTGCAGGGAACCTGCGGACTAGATCCGGGCCATGGACAATTCGTAAAGACTAGTCTTCAGAGTCAAAGCCGAGATCGTGTCCCATCTTTTCGACTTTGGTTCGCAGGTAGCGGATATTGCGTGAGTTGGGTTTGATTTCTAGCGGCACGCGCTCGACAATTTCAAGACCGTAGGCCTCTACCCCAGCACGTTTCACAGGATTGTTGGTGATAATGCGCATCTTATGAACACCCAAGTCCACCAGAATTTGTGCACCCACTCCGTAATCGCGCAAGTCTGCCGCAAATCCCAATTTCTCGTTGGCCTCCACGGTGTCCAAGCCCTCTGTATCCTGAAGGGAATAAGCGCGAATCTTATTTACAAGACCGATGCCTCGCCCTTCCTGGCGCATGTAAAGAACCACACCGCTGCCTTCGTTCTCGATCATTTCCATGGCGGATGCCAACTGCTCACCGCAATCGCAACGCAAAGAGCCAAAGGCATCACCCGTCAAACACTCAGAGTGCACACGAACCAGGGTGGCCTTGTCGGGATCAATTTCCCCTTTGACCAAGGCGATGTGATCGACGCGATCAATTTCATTTTCATAAACGACGGCTCGGAATTCTCCACCGTAGGTTGTTGGCAACGTGGCCGTTCCCGCGCGCTTCACCAAAGATTCTTTTCGTAAGCGATACTGAATCAAGTCGGCAATGGAGACAATGAGCATGTCATGTTCTTTCCCGAACACTTCCAGATCGGGCATGCGCGCCATGGTTCCATCATCTTTGATGATTTCGCAGATTACACCTGCGGGCTTCAAGCCAGCGATCCGAGCAAGGTCCACAGAGCCTTCGGTCTGCCCGGTCCGACGCATCACCCCTCCATCGCGTGCGCGCAAAGGGAAAACGTGCCCGGGGCGACAAAGGTCAAAAGGTTTACACCCATCCTTAATGGCTGTTTGAATGGTGATGGATCGATCCTGGGCAGAGATCCCAGTGGTCACGCCTTCTCGGGCCTCCACAGAAATCGTAAAAGCTGTACCAAATCCGGAATTGTTGAGGTGGTCTGGAACCATCATGGCCAAATCCAGCTCTTCTAACTTTTCTTCGGTCAAGGAAAGACAGACCAAACCACGACCGTACTTGATCATGAAATTGATGGCCTCAGGCGTGACCATCTCCGCAGCCATGCATAGGTCGCCCTCGTTTTCGCGATCTTCATCATCCACCAGGATGACCATTTTTCCAGCGCGAATCGCATCAAGGGCAGCCTGGACACGGGCGATCGCAGCGTTCGCTTCCTTAAGAGCGGAAGAATCAACAAGAGGAGCGAGGTGGCGGTCTGAGATCTCGGATGTCATAGGGGTGTCGGGCCTCCTGGCTGGAACCCGGAGTAATGTCAAAAGGATATTGTGACGGGTCAAAGGGGAGAGATCCAGCCAATTGCGAGCCTAAGCTAACAGGACCAAAAACCCTGTCAACTACCTGTTCCAAAAGATGAAATGCAGTGGGGTCTAGGCGGACTCTAGCTGCTTGCCCGGTGCGGACTCATCGAAGCGATCAATGAGATTGCTCAAAAAGGCATGCTCGGTGACCCCGAACTTTCGGCTGAAATCATGTTTGGCGTCGAGATTCCTGTGCAAAACCTTGAGTAATTCACAGAAGGTCTCCACAACGCCCTCGCCCTTCATGGCCACCGCAGGCACGGCAGGGATATCCCCCCATTGCTCATTGATCTCTTCAAGCGTCTTCACATCGGGAAGATCCCGCTTGTTGAACTGAATCACCTTGGGCGTGCTGGCGAAATCAATACCATTGGACTGCAAATTGGCTTCCATATCACGCCAGGCGTAGGCGTTGGCGCTGGCATTGGAACGTTGGGAATCCGCCACAAAGACAACCCCGTCAGCCCCTACGAGCACGGCTTTCCGCGTACTCTTGTGCATCACCTGACCGGGAACGGTAAAGAGCTTGATCTTGATGGAAAATCCACTTTCCGTGCCGAACTGAACCGGCAAGCAGTCAAAGTACAGGGTCCGATCATCCAAGGTATCCAGCGAGACCATTTTGCCTCGTGCCTCCGGATTCAACAGCGTGTGCAGCTGCTGTAAATTGGTGGTCTTCCCTGATAAAGCGGGGCCGTAGTAGACCAGCTTTAACATCACTTCTTTTGTATCCATGTTGACTTGAACCATCGGCCTACCCCAAGGCAAAAATATCGGGTGGAGTCTCAGAGAACCCATCGGCAGATAGTGGCCAGGAATGTAGTAGAACTGACGCTTCTGCTGCTTCTTGTCCCCAAGGGGATTTTATCGCATTCACCGGGTTCCGCTATTCCAATACACCGAAGGATCGAAGAACCTGCTGGGCCGCCAGGGTGGGTGTCACTTCGCCCTTGATCACCTGCTCTTCCAAGGCTGCCAATTGCCCCGAAACCTCGGGGTGGCTGCGCAGGCTTGTGAGCAGTTGATCTTCAATCATGCTCCACATCCAACTCACCCATTGGCGATGGCGCTTGCTTTCGAGTTCTCCATTGGCGGTCAAGATGCGTCGATGCTCACAGACTTTTTCCCATAAGCCCGGTAAACCCTGCCCATTCAATCCACTGCAGGTGAGTACCGGTGGTGCCCAATCCTGACTCGCGGGTTTCAGATAGCGAATCGCACTGGCGTACTCGGCGCGCGCCACCTGAGCCAAGGTCTCGTTGGCACCATCCGCCTTATTGATGGCGACCATATCCGCCAATTCCAAGATACCGCGCTTGATTCCCTGTAGTTCATCTCCAGCGCCAGCCAGCATGAGCACGAGAAAGAAATCTACCATCTCGGCGACAACGGTTTCACTCTGTCCGACACCGACCGTTTCAATGAGGATGACGTCAAAACCCGCGGCTTCGCATAGCAGGCTGGTTTCGCGCGTCTTTCGATTGACACCACCCAGGGAGCCCGAGGTGGGAGAAGGACGAATAAAAGCATTGGGATCGACCGACAATTTACTCATGCGAGTTTTGTCACCCAGAATGCTGCCTCCCGAAATACCGCTGCTGGGATCCACGGTCAAAACTGCAACCTTGTGACCGGCGTCCGTCAATTGTATTCCGAGACTTTCAATAAAGGTGCTCTTCCCCACGCCGGGCACGCCGGTAATTCCAACTCGGTGCGCTTTGCCAGTGTGCGGAAGAATCTGGATCAAAACCGGCTGCGCCAATTCTTGATGGGCGGCGGAATTGCTTTCAACCAAGGTAATGGCGCGCGCCAAAACGGCCCGATCGCCGCTTAAAATACCCTGTACGTAGTCATCGACACTCAACTCTCGCCGTCGGGGTCCCGATCGGGGCCCGCCTTCCGGCAAGGCGCCAGGCACTTCGGAAATATGTGGCAGGTCCTTGGTTGTGCTCAAATGAATAAGCTCACTTAGTTCGCACTTCGTTATAGCCAAGTCGTCGATTCAACTCGCGGATCAATTGGCTCGCCGCTTCGCTGATGACGGTGCCCGGACCGAAGATGGCTGCAGCCCCTGCCTCGTATAGAGCATCATAATCTTGAGGTGGGATCACCCCCCCGACGACAATGAGTATATCTTCCCGCCCCAAAGCTGCGAGTTCGGCGCGCAGTTCCGGAACCAGTGACAAATGCCCGGCGGCCAGCGAACTCGCTCCTACGATGTGCACATCGTTCTCGACGGCCTGACGCGCACTTTCCGCCGGCGTCTGAAACAAGGGTCCCACATCCACATCGAACCCCAGATCCGCAAAGGCTGTGGCAATCACCTTGGCACCGCGATCATGTCCATCCTGGCCCATCTTCGCCACCATGATCCGCGGTCGTCGCCCCTCGTTCTTCTCGAAGGCTTTCACCAACGCAGTTACTTCAGTCACTTCCGTCGCCCCCTCGCCCATCTCTTCACTATACACGCCAGAGATCGATCGAATTGTCGCTTCGTGCCGTCCAAAAACTTTTTCCATGGCGTCGCTTACTTCACCCAAGCTGGCGTGCTTACGCATGGCCTCAATGGAGAGATCGAGCAGGTTCCCCTCACCGGTATCCGCAGAGTGTGTCAAGTGGCGCAGGGCCTCCTGGCACGTCGCCTCATTGCGCTCATCTCGCAACTGTTTCAGCCGCGCAATCTGCGCTTCTCGCACAGCTTGATTGTCCACCTGCAAAATGTCGAGTTCCTGTTCCTCATCCAGGACATTTCGGTTGAGGCCGACGATGGTCTGCCGCCCCGTATCGATCCGCGCTTGCGTACGCGCCGCTGATTCCTCGATGCGCATCTTGGGAAGACCGGTCTCGATGGCCTTGGCCATCCCACCCAAATTCTCGACTTCCTGAATGTGACTCCAGGCGCGCTTCGCCAATTGGTTCGTCAAGCTCTCCACGTAATAACTGCCACCCCAGGGATCGATGACCTCGCAGCTGCCCGTTTCCTGCTGCAGGAACAGCTGTGTGTTCCGCGCAATACGTGCCGAGAAATCTGTGGGCAAGGCCATGGCCTCATCCAATGCATTGGTGTGCAAACTCTGCGTGTGCCCGTGTGCGGCGGCCATGGCTTCCACACAAGTCCTCGCAACATTATTAAAGGGATCCTGCGCCGTTAAGCTCCAGCCCGATGTTTGGCAATGCGTGCGCAGAGCAGAAGACTTCGGGTTCTTGGGATTAAACTCTTTCAGGATTTTTGCCCATAACATGCGCGCAGCACGCAGTTTGGCGACTTCCATGAAGTAATTCATACCGATGCCCCAGAAGAAGCTCAGTCGCGGTGCGAAGGCATCGATCTCCAACCCTGCGTCGATCCCTGCCCTCAAGTAGTCCAAACCATCGGCCAGGGTGTACGCCATCTCAATGTCAGCCGTCGCTCCGGCTTCTTGGATGTGGTAGCCCGAGATACTGATGGAGTTGAACTTCGGCATATGGGAAGAGGTGAACGCAAAGATATCGCCAATGATCCGCATGGAGGGTGTCGGGGGATAGATATAGGTATTGCGAACCATGAACTCTTTCAAAATGTCATTTTGTATCGTGCCCGCCAGTTTTGCCTGGGGCACACCCTGCTCTTCGGCGGCAACCACGTACAAGGCCAACACGGGCAGCACGGCACCGTTCATGGTCATGGACACACTCATTTGATCCAAGGGGATCTTGTCAAAGAGAATGCGCATATCCAAAATCGAGTCGATGGCCACGCCCGCCATTCCCACATCGCCCGACACACGGGGATTGTCGGAGTCATAGCCACGATGCGTTGCTAAATCGAAGGCGATGGACAAGCCCTTCTGTCCGGCGGCCAGGTTTCGACGATAAAAGGCGTTGCTTGCTTCTGCCGTAGAAAATCCAGCGTACTGCCGAACCGTCCACGGTCGCTGGACGTACATCGTGGGGTACGGACCCCGCAAGAAAGGAGCGACTCCCGGCACCGTATTCAAGTGTTCCAGACCTTCAAGGTCAGCCGCGGTATACATTGGGGCAACCGGTATCTGCTCGGGTGTATTCCAAACGCGCTTTGCCGCCGAGCGCGCGGAATCCTTATCGAGTTGTTGCCGCCACTCGTCCAAACTTCCTTGCGCCTCAGAACTCGCATCAAATCCGATGCTTGAAAAATCGGGAATTGAGCTCATGACAACGCCCCCAAACAAACCATAAGTTCACCTGCAATTTTCAGGACATTCGCCCCGAGATAAATAAAGCCGTCCACACCTGCAGCGCTTAAGGCCTCTTGATCGGCGGGCTTACCCGCCAGGAGCACGCGCTCGGCACCCGCTTCCTTTAATTTGCGCGCCGTATCCACAGCCATCTCTGCATAGACATCGTCTGATGAGCAGATCACCGCCAGACTGGCCCCCGACTGCTTGAAGGCCTTCATCGCGTCATCGGCGGAGGCGAAACCATCATTGGTCAAGGCCCGCAGCCCACCCGCTTCGAAGAAGTTCTGCGCAAAGCCAGAGCGCGCTTTGTGTTTGGGGATGGGCCCGAGGTTTGCCAGGAAAATAGAGGGTCGCTGACCGTCTTTGGCCAGCAGCGCATCACTGGCTGCCCGCAAGGCCTCAAAGCCCTGCGCTTCCCGCCTCGCCGGCAGTGGGGAAACTTGAATCGATTCCCCCGTGCCCTCGCCTACGAGTTCCTGCAATGTCGCTCCGGCCTGAGCGGCTTCAATGGCCAAACTCATGCGCTGCGCCGAGCCCTTCTCCGCCTTGGCAAGGGCCTCGAGTTTTTCCTGCAACTGCTTGCCGTTGCGCGCCTCTCGTTGTTCGCCGAGTAAACCGGCGGCTTGTGCGCGCAGCGCAGTCAGATCCGCGGCCTCTTTCTCGAGGGGTTTGTCATCCAAATTTGCGAATTCACTCACACCGGTAATCGCATCTTTGCGGGTGGCAATGGCCAATTCCCTGGCGGCGTAAACTTCGTTGACTTGATCCGCTACGGCACCGCTCAGCAAGGATTGGATCATTCCACCCTTGGATTCAAACTCCTGGAACAAGGCCCAAGCCGCACGAGCCAATTGATCGGTCAGGGATTCGACGTACCAGCTGCCTCCCGCCGGATCCGTAACCCGACGCAAATGTGTCTCTTCCTTGAGTAGGACCTGAGAATTCAAGGCCACTCTGCGGCTGAACTCATCGGGAAGACCAATGGCTTCGTCGAAAGGCGACGATGCCAGACTGTCCGCGCCACCCACGGCCGATGCGAAACCCTCAACGGTGGTGCGCAACATATTCGCCCATGGATCGCTTACGGTTTTAGAAAACGCCGAGGTGCGGGCGTGAATCTTCATCTGGAATTCTTCCGCTGCCCCTCCGCAGGCCGCAAACACTTTGGCCCAACACAGACGTGCCGCTCGCAGCTTGGCGATACCGGTAAAGAAATCCCGTCCCGTGCTAAAACTAAATTGCATTTGCCCAAGGGCTTGTTCCAAGGACAAACCCGCCGCTTCCAAGGCCTTCAGATAGGCAAGCCCTGTGGACAATGCATAGGCAATTTCTTGTACGGCCGATCCGCCTGCGTCGTGCACTGGAGCACTGGAGACAGAGCAGCTTTGCAGTTTTGGAGCGTGTTCCGCCGCCCATGCAGCCAAGCCACCCAGTTCTTTCAAACTCTCTTCAACCGAGGTCGGAAGGACGCCCTCAGAGGCCAACGCCGCCAACGGATCGCAACAGATCACACCCTGGATCTGATCCAGGGCCACACCCTGCTCTTGAAAGGCAGCCACCCAAAGGGCGGCCACGCTGGCTGAACTTGCGCCGGCGTCTAGACAGACAGGAAGTTGCCCTGCATTTTCCGGCGGGAGTAACGCTTTTAATTGCGCAACCGAACTCCCCATTAAACCTTCGACACCCGAATCGGCTTGGGGTGAATCAGAATCCTGACCCGCGCGCGTCGCACGATCAAAACACAGGATAAAGGCACCCGCTCCTTGCTTCGTTTCCGTGCTAATGGCCTCTTGCGTCTTACGCGCGTCGGGATGCGCATGTTCCTGGCAAAGGGTCCAACCCCGTCCATCAGCACCCGCGGCCTTCACACCACGCACAAAAGGGAAAAATCCGGGGTAGCCCTCTGCGCCTTTCTTGACGGATGAATTCTTCACATCGTAAAGAGGAAACACCGAATAGCCTTCATGCCGTCGGGTCATGAGTTTCTTTTCAAAGGGGGCGCCTTTTAAGCCCTCTTCCACTAGCTCTCTCCACTCTTCAGTGGAAAGGGGTGGGAATTCGTTTAGTCGTTCATCCTTGGCTTCGCTCATCTTCCCTCTTCCATTCATTCCGGCTCACAGAGGCTCATTCACTGCCTGTTCGTAAGTACCTGTCAACGAGTGCCGCAACAAGTGCCAGCGCATGGGCAATCTAGCGGACGCAACGGATCCCTGACACTTTTGTCGAGTTGGAAATAAGCGCGGGGATCAAGCGCAGGAGTGAGCAATTTCTTAGTAAATCCGATAGATTCCGTGCGAATACCAGGGTCCGCACCACCCCCAACCCGTCAGAAAACGATATCTCCTGTGCATGAGAGGCGCAAAATAACCGACCGAATCCTCATGAAATCCAGTCAAGCCCTGAACTCCGCCCAAGACGATGCCCACGACGAATGGGACGCTGAAAGTGATTCCTTTCCATGGCCGATGGAAGAACTCACCCTTCCCGAGACTTGGTGGCTTGTTTTGCGGCCAACCGTCAACGTCAGCCAGGTGGGTGGCACGACCTGGAACAAGTACCCCACGCAACCAAGCTAAACCCCACCACCAATCTGTTTCCGAAGGCCCATTTACCAGGGCTGCGGCATTTTGGCTTTCTGCAAACGCTGCACCTCCGGCCGATACAAATCCATCCGCTGCATCAAACGCCTCAAGGTGACCCAGGGGTCCTCATCGGGCTGCGGCAATACATTGCAGACGTAACTAATGACAAGGCTGTCGCGAGTAGAAAACTGTGCATGCTCCTTACCCGCGTAACAAAAGCTACCGGGAAGCGTTTGCTTCTCGCGAGGATCCATTAGTTCGACGGGCCTCGACCAGGGGCCCTGCAATTCTTCCGCCAGCCGCATGACCACCTTACCCGCGCCAATACCAGAACTAGAGGAGGCGGTGGTGGCCACGGTGCTGTACACCGCCACCCAACGCTGTACATCGGGATGAAAATTGACGCTCATTTCTGTGGCTGAATCGTCCATCAGGACCGCCGCATCGGCCACCGACACCCCCTGTTGCCAAGTGCCATCCTTCGTGAACTGCTCTACCTCGCCCGTCAAGGCAAAAAAATCAGCCTGCAAATCCTCAACAGGGATCCGGACCAAAGCGCGCTTATTATCCTGTGCACGAAAACTGTAGAAATAGAGAAAGCCCTCGTGCAACACCATGGCGCTGCCCAGGAACATGGAAGTGCTGCGAGAGAGCGTGGTGATCTCGGCGCGCCACTGATCAGGCTCGTCTCGCCAATTGGCAATTCGAGCTAATTTCATTCCCCTCAAAACGAAGGGCAGCCCCAGCGGAGGTTGGGGGTCACTGGACTCGGCAACCAACAGACCGACATACAAAACCTCGTCAATCAATTCCCCATCAAAGGGCCAATAGAACTGACCGGGTTCGAGAGACGGGAAAAATTCTGCAGGCTCACCGCCAGTGTTCGAGTTCCAAAAATAATCGATCTGCCAGCCCTGATCGGAATCGCAGCTGGAGATGGCGATGCTGTTATGGATCAAGCTGCTTGTTTCTCGCGTTGACTCAGAAGAGGAGCCGACAAAGCTATCGCCAAACAACCACAAGCTGCGCCCCTCTTCCACCAGCGGAACAGAGTACGCCGCATCCCCTCCCAACCAACCCTCTTTGTAGGGGAACTCGGGGAGACAATTGACGAAGGCACTCTTTTTAAAAGACGGAACAACAGGTGAGAGAGGTGTCGCGCAGCTCAGGCCGAGATAAAGGGCTGTTCCTAGAAGGACAGCTTTCGACCCGAATGGATTATCGAAGGAGCTAGTGATAGCCAAGTTTCTCAATCCGCGTCTTCTTCTTGATCCAAGTCGGGTCCACCCGGACCCGCAGTTCGAGATACACCTTGGTGCCCAGGAGCAACTCGATCTTTTGTCGTGCATGGATACCAATCTGCCGAATCATGGAACCATTCTTGCCAATGACCATACGTTTCTGCGATTCGCGCACGGTAAAGATGGTCGCCGCAATCTTGATCAGATCGTCTCGAGACTCATCAAAGGATTCTACTTGCACCGCGATGGCATAGGGCAATTCTTGGGAGAGTTCCCGATAGCAGGCCTCGCGCACGTACTCGCTCACCAAGAAACGCTGAGAGCGATCCGTTAATTGATCCTCTGGATAAAAAGGTGCGCCTTCGGGCAGGCAGGCTTCGACCTGGTCCATCAGTTCATCCAACCCCGTTTTGCGCACGGCCGAGACCGAGCAAAGTTCCTGCCCTTCCAGCCCGGGCGGAGGCCACTCCATCTTATTGCATTCTTTGCGATCCGCTTGGGTTCCAACGATGAAGGTCTTGGTTCCTTTCTCTTTCAAATGCGTCAGCAAGAAGTCATGAAGGGGCCTCCAGCCCTTGCTGCGATCGACGAGTAACAAAGCCACATCGCAATCGGCGGCCGCTTCTGCGGCTGCTTCGTTCATGGCTTCAGATAAAGCCCCTTTGCCTTTGTGAACTCCCGGCGTATCCGTCAAGAGAATCTGTGAACACTCTCGATTCAAGATCCCGAGAATACGACTCCGCGTCGTCTGCGGCTTCGGCGTCACGATGGCCAGGTTTTCACCCAGCAAGGCATTCATCAATGTCGATTTTCCCGCATTGGGCAAACCCAACAACGCGACAATGCCCGATCGATAAACCCTTTCAGACATCCTCAGTCCCCTCGGCCCTCAGCGCATTGCTTGCAGCATCTCGCTCGGCAATGCGTTTGGAGCGGCCTACCCCTTGCGCCAACACGCGATCTTCAAGTGTTACTTCAACCAAGAAACGTTCAGGGTCGTCATCCACTCCACTATCGGACAACATGCGATAGCGAGGAGTGCAATGATGGCTGGCATGCGCCCATTCTTGAAAGCGTGTTTTTACATCTCGCTCGGGCTCAGAGGCATCGCTCGCCAACCCTTCAGCAAACTCAGCACGCACAAAGCGAGAAACCGCAGGCAATCCACCATCCAAATACAAGGCACCGATCAAGGCTTCGAGCAAATTCCCCAAGATGGAATCTTTGTCCACACCACCGGTTTGAAGCTCAGTTTTTCCAAGCCTCAGGTGCATGTGCAAACCCAATCGCCGCGTATGAACCGCCAGTTCTTTGGTGTTCACCATTTGCGCACGGGCTCGCGTGAGTTCTCCCTCTTCCCAATCGGGGTGCACGACAAACAGTTCTTCGGCAACGACCAGATCCAATACCGCATCTCCCAAGTATTCCAAGCGCTCATTGCCACGTCCTTGGTTCACCTCATGGGCGTAGGAGGGATGAGAAAGTGCAGTCTCCACCAGTGTCGAATCGGAAAATTCATGACCCAGTACTGCTTCGATATCAGAAAAAGGAGTTGTCATCTAAGCAATCCACCCACCACCGAGCACTTTGTCTCCGTCATAAAAAACAGCGGCCTGACCCGGCGTAACCGAACGCACAGGCGAATCAAAATACACCCGCACTTGATCGTCAGCCATGATCTGAAGCTCCGCTTCGGCGCCCGCGTGTCCATGGCGCACGCGCACTTGCGCCCTAATCAAACCCTCGGGAGGTTTACCGGCAATCCAATTGACTCGGCGCACCTGCGCTTCTTTAGAATCCAGTTCATGCGCATCTCCGACCACCACCCGGTTATTCTCGACATCCAGGTCCGTCACATAGAGCCGCTCGGGAGAGGCGATCCCAAGACCCTTTCTTTGCCCCACTGTAAATTGATGCAGGCCACGGTGCTCACCCAACACCTCCCCAGCAGAATTCACAATATCTCCTCGGCCCGGCAATTCATCGGGGAAATAACGCTCCACAATCTGGACGTAATGACCTTCGGGCACAAAGCAAATCTCTTGACTCTCGGGTTTATCCGCAGTGGTCAGGCCTGATTTTCGCGCGTGTTCTCTCACCTCAGCCTTGGTCATCTCGCCTAAAGGAAAGGAGATTCGCCGAAGCTGTTCCTGGCCCAACTCAAAAAGAAAATAGCTTTGATCCTTCTTCTCGTACTGCCCTCGATACAACTCCAACAAACCACTCTCTTCATTCTGGCGAATTTGTGCGAAATGCCCGGTGACGATGCTATCGGCGCCCAAGGCCTCGGCTCGTTCCAGCAGGTAACGAAACTTGAAGCGCGAATTACAACCCACACAAGGAATGGGTGTCTCTCCACGCAGATAGGATGCGGCGAAAGGACGAATCACCTCCTCTTCAAACTCATCCTTGTAATTGGCTACGTAAAACCGAATACCCAATCGCTCGGCGACGCGGCGGGCGTCTTCGGTATCATCCAAAGAGCAACAGCGTGAAGCCCCCTTGACCAAGGACATGGTGATGCCCACCACCTCGTGACCCGCATCAACCATCATGGCTGCGGCCACCGAGGAATCGACACCTCCCGACATCGCAACGATCACACGGCTACCCATGGCTGCCCGTCCCGTTTCTGCTTGAGGCCCGCACCCTGGAAACAATCTGGGGCAAGAGTTCGCCCAATCGTCGAATTTGATCCTGCGTCACTCCCTCACCCAGACTGAAGCGCACTGCCGATCGAGCCTCCGCCGGGCTCCGTCCCATGGCCGTCAACACATGAGAAGGATCCAGAGAACCCGAAGAACAAGCCGCACCACTGGAAACGCAGACGCCCTCCAAATCCAAGGCTTCGACGAGCACCCTTCCATCCAGCTCAGCGAAACCGACATTGAGGGTGTTGCACAAACCGGTCGATAGGTTCGAATTCAGAGACACCGTCGGGTCCGCGGCTCGAATCAGCTCCCAGAGCAGATCACGCAGCGCGCCCCACTCTTGAAGGCGTTGCACGCGGCGCTCCTTGGTTATGCGACAGGCCATCCCCATGCCCAGAATGCCCGTCACATTTTCGGTACCCGCGCGCAATCCACGCTCTTGTGGCCCTCCTCGAATCAAGGGCGTGAGAGATCGTCCCTCTTTTACAATCAAGGCACCCACGCCCTTGGGTCCACCCAATTTATGCGCCGACAGTGACAGGGAATCCACGCCCAGCCGCGAGAAATCGATCTCTTGCGTCGCCAATGCTTGAACCGCATCCACATGAATCCAGGGAGGCTCACTGGCTGATGTCGGGGTCACAGCTTGGGTCGCGGCCTGTGCCAAACCCGCAATGGGATGAACCACACCGGTTTCGTTGTTGGCCCACAAGAAACAACACAAGGCGGTCTCGGGTCGCAAGCTGGCGAGAACCTCCGACCCAGACAAACATCCTTGAGCATCGACAGACAGCAAGCTGATTTGCAAACCTTCTTTTTCCAACTGAAGCACGGGATCCATGACGGATGCGTGATCCGCAGACCCGATGCTGACATGCCTTCTCTCCAAGCCGGCGACCGCTCCCATTTTTGTCGGGAAGGCAGAATGAATCACCGTGGCATTGGATTCGGTTGCGCCAGAAGTAAAGAGGACTTCAGACGGTTGTGCGCCCAGGAAATCGGCCACCTGACCTCGTGCCACTTCCAGTGCGGCTCGAGCTCTTGCCCCGGCCTGATGCGGACTCGACGGATTCCCCCCCAATTCGCGCAGGGCTTCTGCCATGCAGCTCGCCACTTCAGGCAAGACCGGACTGGTCGCATTATGATCGAGGTAGATTTCACTCACTCAGCTGAGGATCCCCAGGAGCTGAGGGATCCATCTCCATGTTTAACAAGTCGAGGACGGATAAATTCCCAGCGGCGTCCTCCTCGGCGCGCTCAATCCGATAACAGAACTGCTCTAAAGCGTTCTGGGAGGCCGCACCCCTCTTTTTCTTCGAGCGACGAATATCCTTCCCTAAACGCCACACCTCCAAGGCGTAGATTTGATCTGCCGGGCGAGCCAATTGATAACTTCCTGCCCCCGCGCCCTCGCGCGTAGAGACAAATCCCGCTTCCTCCAGCCAGTCCAAACGGCTGCGCACGTCATCCATGGCAGCGTTTAACCCCCGGGCCAACTCGGGAATGGAAAGCGCGGCACCTCCTTCACGAAAGGCTCTCGCAATCGTAAGTATCACATCCAACCCCAAGGTCTCACCGGACTTCCTCGAACGCTCCGCATCTTGCACATAGGCCTTTAGACTGCCGAGATGCTGAACCGCATAAGCAAGAGCGGCGCCCAGCAGGACCACTACCCAGCACACGTAAATCCAAACGAACAAGAGTGGAAGCGTGGCGAAGCCACCAAAGATGGCACTGTACTTTGCCGTACCGATGTTCAAGCCAATAAAAATCTTTTGCGCAGAAACAAACAACAGACCTGAAAAGACTCCTCCGGTGAATGCAGGTAGGAAGCGCACTTTCGTATTGGGGAGCACCAAATACAAGAAAGCGAAGGAGAGACAGACCGTGACAAAAGGCACGTACTGCAATCCCATCTCATAAGTGCGCTCGAAAAAAGGAACCGTCAGCATTTTCTGTACGAGCGTTTGGCTGTCCAAGGTGGTTCGCAAGGACAAGCTCATGGCCAATAAACTGGGAGCCACGATCATTACCGTTAAATAATCAGAAAAACGCCGCACCCAAGTGCGCTGCTTCCGAACGCCCCATATTTGATTAAAGGCTTTTTCTACATTTCCCAAGGCCAAGATGCTCGTGACAAAGGCGACGATGCCACCGATGGTTCCCAGTCCTGAGAAGTCAGCATTCTGAACCAATTCGACGATCCAATCGATGGTCTCCGGGCTCCCGGCGGCCAGTGGTTCAACCACCATCCGTGCCAGACCTTCGCTTTTTCCAAACACGTTAATCATGGAAATCCCCAAGGCCAGAATGGGGACGAGGGAAAGAACCGTTACGTAGGTAAGTGCGCCCGCACGCAAGAACACTTGATCACCCACGATGTCGCGATAAAGGTGCAAACCCACTTGAATTAAGTCGGGCCACTCCAATCCTTGCTGATCATTGGGGAGTTCACTGTCAACCTGATTCATCCACTCCACCCTCATCGACTATTAGGTACGGCCTTAACCGCTTCAAGGTAACTGGCCCGATACCGGAAACATTCCTTAGCTGCTCCACTGTTTGAAAAGGCTGCCTCTCCCGCAAACGCAGAATGGCATCCGCACGAGCGGGTCCCAACCCTGGCAAGGCCTCTAACGCGGCCGCATTCACGCGATTCAAATCTAATTTCAACCCGTAGAGCAGGCGCGCCGGTCCACGTATTTCTGCATGAGAAGCACCTTCCCGCGGACAACGCACGGCGATGGTCGAACCTGAGACACTCGCCACGGCACTGGGAGTGGGGCAAGCCGCCAAGCGCTCGGAGCCCTGGCTGGAGCGCTCAAGCCAAGCGTCCGCAACCAAAAGCACAAACATCAGGATGACCAAAGCTAGAGCCGCGCGGGAGGTGGAGCCTCTATCGTTCATAGTTTCCACCTCCCACACAGATCTCTCTTCTCATTCTAGCTCTCAGCGACCGGTGCCTCTGCGCCGTCGTCGACAAAGGCCGCGTGAAGGGAACGCACGGCGAGTTCGGTATACTTTTCTCCGATCACCACCGACACCTTGATTTCACTGGTCGTAATCATTTGAATGTTGATGCCGTCAGCAGCCAACACTTCAAACATGCGCGAAGCCACACCTGCGTGGTCCTTCATGCCCAAGCCGACAATAGACACCTTGGTAATGCTTTCATCTCCCTCGACCGCTTTCGCTCCCATTTTGCTCGAAACGGATTTAGAAAGCTTCAAAGCCTCCTCGTAATCGTCACGCGGCACGGTAAAGGTGATGTCCGTCGCGCCATCCAGGCCCATGTTTTGAACAATCATATCCACCACGAAACCGGCCTCGGACAAGGCAGTAAACAATGTGGCAGCGACACCGGGATGGTCCTCTACACCGCGAACGCGAATCTTCGCCTCGTTTCGATTATAGGTGACACCCGAGACAACCAACTTCTCCATAACATCCTCCTCGCGGGTTACCCAAGTTCCTTCCTCATCACTGAAGGAAGATCGAACATGCAGGGGAATCCCGTACTTCATGGCAAACTTCACGGACCGCAATTGCAACACCTTGGCACCCAGGCTGGCCAACTCAAGCATCTCCTCAAAGGAGATACGGGAAAGCTTCTTGGCCGAAGGAACCATGTTGGGATCCGCGGTAAATACGCCCGCGACATCGGTGTAAATCTCACATACATCTGCTTTCAGAGCGGCAGCCACTGCGACAGCAGAGGTATCGGACCCGCCTCTTCCCAGAGTGGTGATATTGCCCTCGTCATCAACGCCCTGAAATCCGGCGATGACGGCAATTGCCCCGTCATCGAGAGTCTTGTGAATCCGATCCGCATCGATGCTCTTAATACGTGCCTTGGTATGGGCCTTATCCGTGAGAAAACCCATTTGCGCACCATTAAAGGAACTGGCCTTTGCGCCCATGCCTTGAATCGCCATGGACAGCAACGCGATGGTTTTTTGTTCGCCGGTACTTACCAAGGCATCGTATTCGCGCGGCGGTGGAGTTTCCCCACCAAGTTCACGCGCCAACTCGACAAGCTTATTGGTCTCACCCGACATCGCCGAGACAACGACGGCCACCTTGTTTCCGGCACGCTGAGTTGCAACGACACGCTCCGCCACGGCGCGGATTCGCTCGGCGTTTCCGACGCTCGTGCCACCATATTTTTGGACGATCAGTCCCATTCTGCCTTACTCCTCACGATTCACAGCAACTTCTTTCAAATCACCATTTACAAACGCGCCATCACAAAAACGCCTACGACTCCTTTGCGCTTCAATCTGCAGTGCCCGAGAGCGCTTCCCGCCAAACCGCTAATACGCCTTCCGCATTCTCGCCCTCAGCTCTCGCCTCGAAGCAGCGGACTTCCAATCCCTGCGCTTCTCCAGGACGATCCAGTTGGATATGGAGTTGCGAACTCGGAAACACGCCGGGAAAGCGGTTGGCCCATTCGACCACCAGAATTCTTTCCGGCCCCAGGTAATCTTCAAACCCTGAGGCCCAAAGCCTTTCCTCGTGCTCCACGCGGTACAAATCCGCATGCACCAAACAGCGCCCCTCGCTCTCTCCATCCGCTGCCAAGCGATACTCATTGGCAATCACGAAGGTGGGACTCGCGACCTGTTCGACATCCAACCCCAGACCACGGGCCAACCCTCGCACAAAGGCCGTCTTCCCGGAGCCCAGAGGTCCGTCCAGACACACTAACAGCCCGGCAGGCCCGATGGACTTCGCCAAGGCCGCCGCAGCGCTTTCCGTCTCTTCAACGCCCTTGGACGTAAAAGAAAGGGACCTATTGGATACCGATTCCGACAAGGCTACGCCCACTGATTATCCTATTTTTCGTTTTAAAATCAGCTGATTGACTCTGCGCGCCCCTCCCGCATCGCTTTCGGGGGTTCGCGGCGCTCGAACTATACCCGAGAGCCCAGGCGGGGTCAGGTCTCAGAACTCTCTCAGAGCTATCTCAGAAGCGACTCAGAACCCAAGCCTCGCCCGAATTTTGCACAGGCAGGGGACAGGAAAAGACAAGGGGCGCTCAGGTCGGGCAAATCACGAATTCAGGCTTCGGGGAAACTCATCACGAATCCGGGATCGAGATCGGGCGCCGAGGCTGCCTCTCGCAACTCTTTCATGCAAGGCGGGATGGCCTGAGAAAGTTCTTCGGCCAACAAACCCGCCGAGCCCGAACGACTGGAAATCCGGTCTGCTGCAAATCCGTGCACGTAAGCTGCCAAGGCCGCTGCGTCAAAGGCCTCCAACCCCTGTGCCAGGAAACTGGCGACCAGACCTGTCAACACATCACCCGTTCCGCCAGTGGCCAGGGACACATCACCCGTTGGATTAATGACCACGTGCCCATGGGCATCCGCAATCACGCTGCCCGGCCCCTTCAGCAAGACCACACAGCCCGCACGCAAAGCCAGTTCTCTGGCCGCTGCAACACGGTCTTGGTTGATTTCCCGGTTCGTCCAATCCAACAAACGCGAGGCCTCACCGGGGTGTGGCGTCAGCACACTCTGCGCAGAGCGCTCTCGCAGCACACGCAAAGGATCACTCTGTTCCACACCTTCCGGGCCAAAGCCCACCAAGGCATTCAATCCATCCGCATCCAAAACCACAGGGATTTCAATTTGCGGCAAGAGCCTTCGTATCAATTCTTGCGTTTCGGCCTCTTGTCCGATTCCCGGGCCCAAGGCAACGCACTGTTTCCCCTGCGCTACTTCCAGGACGGCTTTCTCCGCCTCCAATGCCAGACCGTGCCGTGCGGTCTCGGCCAGGGAGGTGGTCATGGCTTCGGTGCACTTGGTTTCTAAAATGGGCTGCAGGGTATGCGGCACGGCGACCGTAATGAGCCCCGCCCCACCCCGTCCGGCCCCCCAAGCAGCCAAGGCTGCTGCTCCTGTCTTGCCCGAGGAACCCGCAACCACCAACACGTGCCCGAAGCTTCCCTTGTGATTGGACGGGCTGCGCTCGGGCAAAACCTGTCCCACACCTCGTTTTCTCAAGAGCCTGGCAGAGGAAACGGTTTCGGGGGTTTCCTCGGCAATGCCAATGCGAGCGACACGTATTTTTCCTGACAAGGAACGACCGGGCTCAAGACAAAGGCCCAGTTTTGGCGAGCCCAAGGTAAGTGTGCGTGTCGCACGCACCGTCTCACCAAGGCAAATTCCACGATCCGCGTGCAAACCCGAAGGCAGGTCTACCGCAATCACGCAGATATCTTCCGCCACGTCATTCAAGATCCGAATCAAGGGGGCGACGTTTCCAGTGACTTCCCGATCTAAACCCGTTCCAAAAATCGCATCAATAATGACATCCGAAGCGCTCAGCAGCGACAACAACTCGGCGCCCTGTTCCCCGTCTTCCGACAAGGATGCCGGTACCACGAAAGGATCGAGTCCTAGATGGAGGGCTCGCTTGAAATTCGCCGCAGCATCACCCTTCAAATCAGTCGTGGGTTTGGTTGAAAGGATGCGGACCGAATACCCGGCCATGTGCAGATGTCGCGCTGCCACATAGCCATCGCCACCGTTGTTCCCCGCTCCGCAGAGAACGCTGACCCGACCCTCGCGGCCGAGGCCTGCGTCGTTCAACACCTCGATCGCTTCTTCCGCCACTGCGCGGCCTGCCGATTCCATCAACAAGCCACCCGGCACATCGAGGGTTTCGATGGTATAGCCATCCAGGGAACGCATCTCTTGCGCGCTCACAAGATTCCAAGCATCTGATTGAAAACTTAGGGGGAGCTGATTTTTTTGTTTCACGGGCCAACCTCCCACATCACATCGACCAAGTGCGAACCAGGTAACCAGGGTCGAATCAGGAAACCAGGGAGCGGAAATCTCGAATCGCGCGGTCAATCCCCACTAAAAGGGAACGCGTTAAGATGCTGCGTCCAATGGTAACCTGTATGGCCATTGGAACAGCATTAATAATGGAGTCCACATTCCGGAAGTCCAAGCCCCCACCAATACTGACGTCAAAGCGCAGCTTTGCGGCAAGCATCGAAGCATCGGTTAGCCGCGCAAGTTCAGGCCCACGTTTTTCTTCCGGCAAATCAGCGGCGTAGCGCGTATAGAGTTCGATACTTCGCAACCCGACGGAGTGAGCTGCCTTTACGTGGTCGAGTTCAGGCGCGACGATGGCACCCGTCGGAATATCTGCATCGCTCAAGCCCCTCAAAATAGGAGCCACCTCGGCATCCGCCTTGTGCAAATTCAAGGGCCCGTAAGAGGAGGTGCCGTAGCGATCTTCCTCAATCAACAGCACTCTTCCGGGACGTACCTCCAAGGCCAATCTCAACATACTTTGAGAGGGAGGGATGCAAAGCTCAAACAGTGGAACCGATTGCGCCAGGCGCTGCAAATCGGACTCTCGGATTCCCGTCTGGTTCTCGGAAATACTTAATCGAATACGATCGCCCCCGGCCAGGTCCACGAGGGCCGCGATACCCGCTAAATCGATCTCTTCGCCAACAGCATCTCGCCAGGCAACCAGGCCGTTCAGGGATACGCAACAACGTGTCATATGAAACCCTCCGTCTTTCGATACCGTATAATCAGGGCTGACCAAAAACCAGTCTTAACTAGCGTGGCTTACCAATGCCTTCTGTGCGATGGCGGCAAGTTCCTCCGCCAGTGACTGCACGTGTTCCTTGTTCTCGCCTTCAATCATCACGCGAAGCAACGATTCCGTTCCGCTGTAGCGAAGAAGAACTCGCCCTTTATCGTCCAACTCTTTTTCCACTCTTTCAAGTGCTTCAACGATAGCGGGAACCTCTTCAAGGGGCGGCTTGCTCGCCACTTTCACATTGAGCAGCACTTGTGGGTACAGCGTCAGTAGCTTTGACAACTCCGACAAGCGCTTCTTCTGGCTGCGCATAATCGACAGGATCTGAAGTGCCGTTACAAGGCCATCACCCGTCGCGTTGTGATCCAATAAAACGATGTGACCCGATTGCTCACCACCCAGGTTGTATCCGCCATCACGCATAGCCTCCACAACATAGCGATCACCTACCTGGGTCCGGATCAGATCCAAACCCATTTCCTCCAAGGCTTTTTCCAATCCCAAATTACTCATTACCGTAGCAACCACGGCATTGCCCTTGAGGACACCGCGTCGCTGCATATCCTGTGCGCAAAGAGCAAGGATCGTGTCCCCGTCAATCACCTCTCCACGCTCATCCACCATAACGACACGATCGGCGTCACCATCCAAGGCAATCCCGACGTCGGCGCGCAGTTCACGCACCTTGGCCGCCATTTTCTCAGGATGAAGCGATCCGCAATCAAGATTGATGTTATAGCCGTCGGGTTCAACGCCAATCGTAAAGACTTCCGCGCCCAATTCACGCAAGGCGGTCGGTGCAACCTTGTAGCCCGCACCATTGCCACAATCCAGGACGACGCGTAGACCGTCGAGTGTGAGTTCATTCGGGAAGGTTTGCTTGGCAAACACGACATAGCGTCCGCGCACATCATCGATGCGCTTGGCCCGTCCAATATGTTCCGGGCTCTCGCAAACTTGAAGTTTATGGTGATGAATCAGTTTCTCGATGCGCTGCTCCACATCATCCGGAAGTTTAAAGCCATCTTTCGAAAAGAATTTGATGCCATTATCGCAATAGGGATTATGGCTTGCCGTAATCATGATCCCGGCATCACATCGCATATCAACCGTCAAAAAGGCCATGGCCGGCGTGGGTACAGGGCCGACCTGCAAGACGTCTACACCCATGGAACAGATACCCGATGTCAGCGCACTTTCGAACATATAACCCGAAACGCGCGTATCCTTTCCGATAATCACGCGGTGCCTTTGACCCCCCGTCAAGTTGAACACATGCGCCAGGGCCTGGCCCAGGGACATGGCCATCTCGGCAGTCATGGGATGGCAATTGGCGGTACCGCGGACGCCATCCGTTCCAAATAGTTTTTCGATCTTCACTTCGACCATTCTCATATTCCCTTTTAGGGTTTCTTTTCAGCTTCTACGTCAATTTCAGGTTCAGGAGGCGGCGGGATCGGATTGATTTCAACCTTGATCTTGATGGGATCTTCATCTGCTCGCCAGACTGTACGCGCATTAATGGAGACTCGCACTTCTCGCTCAATGGATTCTTTTGCGTCGGCGATGGAAATGGTTTCCGTTGACAGTTCTTTGAGACGCTTCACCTCACTGCGCGCTCCGGTGATTCGCACGCGATTCGGTTTGAGCGTGACCGCACCCAACTCGAATCCCTCCGCAGGCACACCATCTATATCGGGTCGCAAATTTACCGTCTGTGTCCAGCGCCTCTCCAGTTCCACCTCAATCAAAGAAGGCGATCGCGCCACGATGCCCAAGCCACGCGGCAATTCAGCTTCCAGTTGAGACAAATCCACCTCAAAATTCGAGCGCCCGGCATTTAAACCATCCAGGTCAATTTCATATCCCAATTTATCGGGATTCAAGGAATTCAAAGCGGTGCGCCGACCCCGAATACGGACATTGATCACTCCGGCATTCTGATCGGTAATCACCAGGATATCCGATGTGCCTGTAAAAATAACGGGGATGTCATAGGCGCGGTCGATGGAAGTGGACCCCTGCGCCACCATCCATAGGAACACCGAAATCGCCAATGCGATGGCCATGAATCCCGGATGTACCACACGACGATTGCTCACGCCTTCACCCCTCCGTCACCTTCGCCAGATCTGCCGTTTCATCTGTTTCAGGAGTTGAATTTTGAGAGGCTGTGCTCTCGCCTTCGACGGAAAGAGGTCGCATCAAGGGCTTGTCCGCAACAACACCCCCGACTGCTGGAGCTGGCATCTGGCGCAGGTCTCTCCGCTCACCTGCCAGGATATCCTGCAACACCACGCGCAGTTCCGGCGCATCCAAGCCTCTGGTAATTTCTCCGCCCATCACGACCGAAATCATAGAGGTCTCTTCCGAGACCACGACCACCACCGCATCCGTTTCTTCCGTGATTCCCAGGGCTGCACGATGACGTGTTCCCAAACCTTCCGGCAAATCGGAACGGAGCGTCAGGGGCAAAATACAACCCGCATGGGAAACCCTGCCTTTCTGGATAATCACAGCACCGTCATGCAAAGGGGAATAAGGCAGGAATAACGACACCAACATTTCCTTGCTAACGGCGGCGTCGAGAAGCATCCCTGTCTCAACGGCTTCATCCAAATTATTATCACGCTCTAACACGATGAGCGCTCCAACCCGTTTCTGCGATAAGGACTTGGTCGCCTGGACCACCTCTTCCAGAATCTGAGATTCTTCTCTTGCAGAAACCGAGGGGAAGAACCCACCACCCACTCGAGCCAAGGCTCGGCGAATGTCATGCTGAAAGAGCACGATGATGATCAAGACCGCGGAGCCGAGGAAGTTCTCCAAGATCCAGTTCATTGTCGATAATTGGAACAGCTGCGAAGCCAGACTCGCGGTAATCAACAACAACAAGCCGAGAATAATTTGAATGGCCCGTGTTCCGCGGATCAACATCAAGAGCCAGTAGATGACGCAAGCCACCAACACGATGTCCACGACATCCCAAATGGTCATGTTGGATTGGACGTACACCCAAAAATCGATAAAGGGGCCGATGAAATCTTCCATCACTCCCCCCCCTCAGTCGATGGATGAAGAGCGGCTGCCTTTCGCAAGGCCTTTCCAACGGCAGCCACCTGGACCGCGCCTTCAACGTCGTGCACCCGAATCGCTTCTGCTCCGAGAAATACCGCAATGGCATCTGCGGCATGCGAAGCGGCGCTGCGATTGTCGACCGGCGCGCCCGTGACCACACCCAGAAAAGACTTGCGAGACGCGCCGATCAAGAGCGGACACTGTAATCGATCTCGCAGCACACCGAGGTTAGCGAGTAAGGCATAGGTGTCTTCTGCGGTTTTGCCGAAGCCCAATCCGGGATCGATCACAATCTTTTTCCGCGCAACCCCTGCTCTCATCGCTCGCTCAACCGAGCTTTGCAGTTCGTCACCCACTTCGCGCACGACATCTGCAAAGAAGGGGGCGGATTGCATGGTCTTGGGGTCGCCGCGCATGTGACCCAGGATGAGCCAAGCGTCTGCATCCGCAGCAACGCGCGCCAACTTTGGATCGCGATTCAAGCCAGAGACATCATTCACGATGGTGGCACCCGCACGAAGCGCAGCCTCCGCCACCTCCGCTTTCTGGGTATCAATGGAAATCGCAGGCACAGTCTTTAGATTTGAAATTCCAGGTTCAGAAAACTTCTTCACCAAGGACTCAATGACGGGGAGTGTTCGTTTGATTTCAAGGGAAGCGGAGATTTCTTCGGAACCGGGACGAGTGGACTCACCACCGATATCAATCACATCTGCACCGGCGCGGGCCAAGGCACAACCCGCTTCCACAGCACCCTCAAGATCGAGCGCCATCGCTCCCGCTGCAGGAGCCACAAAGCGCCCCCCGTCGGAAAACGAGTCCGGCGTCACATTCAGTACGCCTAGTACTGTGACCCGGTCCTGTGAAAACAATGCCGCTCCCACCGCGAACTCCTTTGTCGACGAAACGCCGACGGCACACGGATCAGCTTGGAAGGGGTTGAGCATCCGGGATATCAGTCCCCGGAAACACTTCCTCTTCTTCGACTGGCTTCGGTGCACTTTTTTCCCCAGCCTCGCTTTCACGAGCAGGTTCCACTTTGGAAACCAAGGGGATCGGGGGGAGTGGTTTCCCTTCAAGGAGGAGAGCTAAATCCTCCCTGTCGAGTGTTTCTCGCTCAAGCAAGGCCTCAGCAATGCAATCGAGCAGATCTCTCTTTTCGGTCAAAACTCGCTTAGCTTCAGTATAGCCTGCCTCAAGTATAACTTTTATTTCCAAATCGATGTTTTCAGCCGTCTTCTCGCTCATTTCCTTGGTGGCCGCCAAATCTCGTCCCAAGAAGACATCGTGCCCATCGCCTCCGTAATAGACGGGGCCGATGCGCTCACTCATGCCGTAATCGCACACCATGGAACGAGCCAGGGCCGTGGCCTGCTTCAAATCGTTGGATGCACCTGTGGAGAATTCATCGAATACCAGATCCTCTGCAGCGCGACCTCCCATGGCATGCTGAATGCGTGCCGTGAGTTGATTCTTGTTCAAGCTGTACTGATCCTCGGTAGGCATGGTCAAAGTGAGTCCCAAAGCCATACCGCGCGGGATGATCGTCACCTTATGCACTGGATCGGCATCTTTGTTCATCATGGCCACGAGGGCATGCCCACCTTCGTGGTAGGCTGTCATACGCTTGTCTTCCTCGCTCATGACGAGGCTTCGGCGTTCCGTGCCCAAGGTAACTTTGTCTTTGGCGCCTTCGAAATGCCTCATCTCGACGCGCGCCCCATCATGCTTGGCCGCCAACAACGCCGCTTCGTTGACAAGATTCTGCAGGTCGGCCCCGGAGAAACCCGGGGTTCCCCGCGCCAGGATTTCAAGGTCGACATCGTCGTCCATGGGAACGCCCTTGGTATGCACGCGCAAAATGGCCAAACGCCCGCGCAAATCGGGTAGAGGCACCACTACCCGGCGATCGAAGCGACCAGGGCGCAACAAGGCTGGGTCGAGAACATCGGGTCGATTCGTAGCAGCAATCAAGATGACGCCTTCATTGCTTGAGAAACCATCCATCTCAACCAAAAGCTGGTTCAGGGTTTGCTCGCGCTCGTCGTGTCCACCCCCCATACCTGCACCACGATGACGGCCGACGGCGTCAATCTCGTCGATGAAGATAATACAGGGAGCATTCTTGAGGCCCTGCTGAAACAAGTCGCGCACACGTGAGGCACCGACACCAACAAACATCTCCACAAAGTCTGAACCTGAAATCGAGAAGAAAGGAACACCGGCTTCGCCAGCCACGGCACGCGCCAGCAAGGTCTTTCCCGTACCGGGAGTCCCTACCAACAGCACACCCTTTGGAATTCGCGCACCGAGACGTGTGAACTTCTTTGGCTCACGCAGGAAATCGATGATCTCTTCCAACTCGGCCTTGGATTCTTCCGCGCCCGCAACATCATCAAAGGTGACGGGTTGATCCGTTTCATTGAGTAAGCGAGCCCGGCTCTTTCCGAAGCTCATGGCCTTGCCACCGCCCGCCTGCATCTGACGAATAAAGAAGATCCACACCCCGACGATCAGAATAAAGGGGGCCATGGTAATCAAGAGACTCTTCCACATGGGTGGACCGGAATCCGGCTTGGCCTCTATCTTCAAGCCGGATGCCGCCAATTCCTTGATCAGGTCATTGTCGATCACGGGCGCATAAACGCTGAATTTACCTGTCTTGGCTCCGCCGGAATACTCCCCCGTAATGAGGCCCGTTCCCTGCTCCAAGACAATTTCTTCGATTTCAGAGTCCCGTACGGCTTCTTGAAAGGCGCTAAAGGTGATTTCATCTACCTGGTTCTCGGTCTGCTTCACCATGCTCACAAACAAGAGCAGGGTCATGAGAATGACCGTCCAGAGGGCTAAATTCTTAAAGATCTTTTGATTCACGTGCTTCCTTTGCTCTCGGGAAAATTTAATAAGGCCCCGATTTTCGGTATCTAACTTACCACGCTACCCGAACTGGCACCCGGCGCAATCAGCCAAAAGCGCTCTCGCTCACACTGCAACTGCAACTTGCCCGGCAACTCAATACGCGTTCCGTTGCTTCCCTGGCGCCAAAACACCATTACGCGCTCTAGGTGTTTTGCCGTCGCTTCGCGCCCCTGGCCCATTTCCTCAAAAGCCATCCTAGCCAGACGCAACACCAGTGCATCTGGCAATTCGCTCCAACCGTCTCGCTGCACCTCTAACCCATCGGGAAAGTTACGGAATCGCTTAACCGCTTCCGCTTCCACCTGCTGCTGAATCCAGTCACTATCCCTGCGCTGAGCCTTGGCCAATTGTGCCAGGGCATGGATCAGCCTCGGATTGAACTCCTCAGCCAACCTGGGCATCCACAAAGATCGTAGAGCGTTACGCCGGTAGGCAGGATTCTTGTTGGACGAATCATCACGCCAAGAAAGTTTATTTTTCCGCGCAAAATCCAGGATTTCGGACCGACTGACCTTTAATAAAGGCCGCACGACTCGCCCGGCATGCCCGATCTCTGGAATTCCACACAATCCATCAGGCCCGGTTCCCCTCAAGATGCGCAATAAAATCGTCTCGGCCTGATCGTCCAAATGGTGGGCAGTTGCGATGTACTGAACCCCCAGTTCCTCCCCCATCTCCAACAGCGCGCAATAGCGCAACTTGCGTGCCGCCTCTTGCAGGGTCATGCGTTGCCGACCGCTTTGCTCCTGACGCAAGCCCTTGGGATCGATGGATCTCACGGCCAAGGGCACACCCAAGGCCCCGGCCAGTTCTCTCACAAAGCTTTCGTCTGTCTCAGATTCCTCGCCGCGCAATTCATGGTTCACGTGCAAGGCACAAACCTCTAGCTCCAGGCGATGTGCCAAACCTTGCAAGGCGACCAGAAGACTGACGGAGTCCACGCCACCTGACAGCGCCACGGCAACGGATTGGCCCCGCAACCTCAACTCGGCGACTGCGTGCTCAAGCTTTGTTAGGAGCACAGAAAGACCTCACTTACTAAGGACGATTGGAACAAGAACAGAAAATAGAGCCAGTAATCAATTTGCAATCAGCAAGAGCAGACGATTCCCGACTTTCTCCGCCAGATTGGCGACTTCTTCGGCCCAACCGAGCCACTGGTACCAAAAGAAGGTATCAACGCCCAATTCTTTTTCGATGCTAAACAGCGCTTGCAACGCCACCTCACCCGCTCGATCCGCTTCCGTTTCGAAGGCCCCCAACTCGCGAATCATCGCTTCCACACGCTCGACTTCACGTCCGCGAAAGCCCGTTTCGACCAGTTCGTCGAGTTCATTCACCACGGTTTCCGCCATCTCACAGGTGATCACCACCGTACGAGCGAGCTCACGCACAGAATCTCGCATGGCTTCCGGCAAGATCATGCCGCGCATGGCGGCCAATTCCGCCATGTCTTGTACACGATCGGCGATGGAATCCTGATAATCCAGAATCTCTAGCATGTCGCGACGCTCCATGGCCATGAACAGGCGCTTGGGCAGGTGGCCACGGATATCGTGCTTGAGTTCGTCGGCTTTGTGCTCGAGATCATCGATTTGGGTTCGGCAAATGGCGATCTTGTCGAGATCTCCCTCGGACATCGCTTCGATGAGCGGAGCCATTTCCCGCGCACAACTCACGGCGGCTGCCATATGCCTTTGCATCGGTCGAACGGGTGATCGGCCAAAAAGTTCTGTGATCATCGACATAGTTGGCACCCTTTCATAAACAAGCCCACGGTACTAGTAAAGCACGGCCTTAAAGATGTAAAAGAACAGAATCGATAACGCGGCGCCCGTGGGCAGCGTCGCCACCCAAGACAAAGCAATGGTACCCACCACACGGCCATCCAGCGCACCAATTCCGCGGGCCAATCCCACACCCAGCACTCCACCTACCAAGGTATGTGTGGTCGAAACCGGAATGCCCATTTTGGAGGCGATCACGATGGTGATGGCCGCCCCAAGCTCCGCCGCAAAGCCGCGACTGGGGGTCAGTTCTGTAATTTTCTTTCCCACCGTCTCCATCACCCTGTAGCCATAAGTAGCCAAGCCGATGACGATTCCCACGCCTCCCAAGCCCAGCATCCACAAAGGCACTCCTGCCTTGGCGCCTACGACCCCGTCTTGTGCGGCTGAAACCACTGCCGCCAGGGGACCGATGGCATTGGCCACATCGTTGGAACCATGTGCAAAGGCAACGGCACAGGCCGTCATTACCTGAAGAGATGCAAAGATTTTTTCCACACTGGCGTAGTGGAAAGCGCGATCCGCATCTTTGTCGACACGGATTCGGGCGAGGGAGAAATGACCAATCACCGCACCTGCACCCGAGATCAGAACAGATAGTAGAAAGGCTTGCCCGAAACTGAAATCGAGATGGAGATTTTTCAACCCTTTAAAGAGAGTGACCAGGCAGATGGTAAAGAGAACGACAAAGACGTAATACGGGCCTGCTTTTTTCGCACGCTCCATGGGGTGGTCGTGATCCAAGATTGCGATCTGTGTGGTTCGGAAAATCCAGAAGGCAAAAATGCCGCCCAGCAAGGGAGAGGTTAGCCAGGACAGTACGATGGTTCCCACCTTGCCCCACTCGACAGCGTCAACTCCCAGCGCGGCCGCACCAAAACCAACGATGGCGCCGACGATGGAATGCGTTGTAGACACGGGCCAACCCATTCGGCTGGCAATGAGCAGCCAGGTTGCTGCTGCCGCCAGTGAACCCAACATGCCGCAGATCAACAACTCGGGTTCTCCGCTAAAGGCGTTCACATCCAAAATGCCTTTGCGAATGGTGCTCGTGACTTCTCCTCCGACTAGAAAGGCGCCCGCGAATTCGAAAATTGCCGCGACGAGGATGGCCTGCTTCACCGTCAATGCACCGGCGCCCACGCTGGTACCCATGGCGTTGGCCACATCGTTGGCACCGATGGCCCAGGCCATGTAAAAGCCCATCAGGGCGGCCATTAAAATCGGTAAATTCTGGGGGGAGATTAAAGTTTGCAGGTCCATTCAGGCTTCCAAATGAAGAGGGGCTTTTCTCGCGTCCACTTAAATCAGCGGCAATGTATACGCAGGAATTTGATCCTGCTACAACTTCCTTTGCCTCCAGAGAAAATAAATTTCGGGCGGAACAATCAGAGCCAGAAGAGCCGCTGAATACAGGCCTCTAAACAGGGCAGCGGCGCTCCATTTCATCATCCCTTTCCTGTTTGCGAAGCGCCTCGCAAGCAGGAAGGTTTGGCCGCACTATTCTTTTTTCCTCTGCCCGCCCTCGGGCCCGTTCATCACGGTCAATCTACGAACCTCCAGACCCTTCCAGAGAAAATAGATCGCTGGAAGCACAACCAACGTAAGTACCGTGGAAGAAACCAACCCTCCCACCATGGGAGCTGCAATCCGCTTCATCACGCGGGTGCCGGTTTCCGTGCCGAACATAATGGGAAGCAGACCGATGAGCGTTGTCGAGACAGTCATCAACATCGGGCGAACGCGCTCCACAGCCCCTTCAGCCACGGATCGTTTGAGATCCTCCAATCCATTCATCCGTCCTTCTCGGACATACCGGTCATAGCTCTCATCGAGGTAGACCAACATGACAACTCCCGTTTCAGCAGCGAGACCCGCAAGAGCGATGAAGCCGACGCCGACCGCGATGGAGAGATTGAAATCCAGCAGATACATGAGCCACAATCCGCCCACGGGTGCAAAGAGAATGGTTCCAGTCATGACGATCAGGCTTTCCCCGATCTGTCGGAAATGCAGGTAAAGCAGAAGGAAGATAATCCCAAGCGTCAGCGGAACGACTACTTTAAGCCGCTCGTTCGCTCGTTGCATGTACTCGTACTGACCCGACCACACAATGGAGACACCCGCTGGCAACTTCACCTGCTTCTCCACCACCTCTCGCGCCATCTTCACATATCCTCCCAGATCACTTGTCGTCAGATCGACGAACACCCAGGCTGAACGGCGAGCGTTCTCGCTCTTGATCCCTGGCGGGCCCTTCGTGACACGAATATCAGCGACCTGAGCGAGCGGAACGGTATGCCCCATAGGCGTAGGAACCGCGACTCGAGCCAAGGTCTCAAGATCGTTTCGCAGTTCCCGCGGAAAGCGCAGATTCACGGGATAACGCTCCAAGCCCTCCACCGTCTCGGTCACGTTCATTCCACCGATGGCCGAGCTAATGATCATCTGCACATCGGCCACATTCAGTCCGTAACGCGCTGCTTGTTCCCGACGCACCCGTATGTCGATGTAGTTTCCGCCGACGACGCGTTCTGCGTAGACGGAGGCCGTACCCGGGAGCTGGCTAACGATTCCTTCGATCTCCTGACCGAGTGCAGAGAGTTCTTCGAGATCGTCTCCCATGAGCTTGATACCGATGGGCGTTTTAATTCCTGTCGCCAACATGTCAATACGAGTCTTGATGGGCATGGTCCACGCGTTGGTCACGCCTGGAAACTGCACCATTCCATCGAGTTCCCGCACGATATCCCCGATTCGCTTTCCCTTCGGCCATTCTTCGTGCGGTGTCAAAATGATCGTCGTCTCAATCATGGTGAGCGGTGCCGGATCGGTCGCCGTCTCTGCGCGCCCGATCTTGCCCAAGACGTGAGCCACTTGAGGATGCTGTACGATGACCCGATCAGTCTGCTGCAAGAGTTCACGCGCCTTGGTGATGGAGATCCCCGGCGGCGTAGTCGGCATGTACAGAATATCGCCCTCGTTGAGTGGCGGCATAAACTCGCTTCCGAGTTGACTCAATGGCCAAGAGGTTGCGAGCACAACGAAGACCGCGCCCAAGACAATGGATTTGGGATAGCGAAGCGCAACTCGATTCACGGGGCGGAACCCGCCAATTAGCAGCTTTGAAAGTGGATTGTCCCGCTCCGGGCGTATGTTCCCACGCACGAGGTAGAACATGAGGACTGGGATGAGGGTGATGGCCAGTACCGCACTCGCCGCCATGGCGAAAGTCTTGGTATAGGCAAGCGGTGCGAACAAGCGACCCTCTTGCTGCTCCAAGGAAAACACCGGGAGAAAAGAAACGGTAACGATGAGAAGTGAGAAGAAGAGTGCCGGGCCGACCTCTTGAGCCGACTTGAGCACAAGATCCAACTGATCGCCATCGGGTTCGCGCTCGCGATGCTTGTGCAGGTTCTCCACCATCACGACAGAAGCATCGACCATCACACCAATGGCAATAGCGATACCCCCCAGGCTCATGATGTTGGCGCTCAAACCCATCCATCGCATTGCGATAAAGGCGACAAGAATTCCAACTGGCAATGTAAAAATAGCGACCAGTGATGACCTGAAATGCAGCAAGAAAATGATGCAAACAAGTGCGACCACGGCCATTTCTTCGATCAGCTTCTGACGAAGTGTATCGATGGCACGCCGAATCAATTGAGAGCGGTCATAGGAGACATGGATTTCTACCCCTTCGGGTAGCCCTCTCTTCAACTCTTCGATCCGGCTCTTTACCCGTTCGATGACCTCAAGCGCATTGCCGCCGAACCGAACGAGCACGATACCGGTAACCACCTCGCCCTCTCCGTTCATTTCCACCAGACCACGACGTACTTCGGGACCAATTTGAACGTGGGCGACCTGTCGTAATAAAATTGGCGCATGGCCTTCTGGATCGATTCCAACAGGGATGGTCTCCAAGTCATCAATGGATTCGATATAGCCTTGGCCACGCACCATGAATTCCGTCTCAGCCATCTCGATAAGACGACCCCCTGTGTCCAGGTTCGCCCTTTGAATGGCTGTCCTTACCTGAGGAATCGTTACTCCAAAGGCACGTAATTTTTCCGGGTCCACCTCGACCTGGTACTGCTTTACGAACCCCCCGATGGAAGCAACTTCCGAAACACCCTGTTGGCTCATCAAGTCATATCGGAAATACCAGTCTTGTAGAGAGCGAAGCTCCGCGAGATCAATGCCCATGAAATTCCCAGCACGCAGCAGTTCTTCGCGTGAGATATGCTCGTCTCGGTCCGCATCAAAACCGTCGATGAGAAATCCAATGGACTCCGACTGATAGGAATCGAGAGTCTTGGTCGCTGGAGGTGCGCCAGTTTTAAAGAACTCCCGCAACTGCTCTTTCGAGTAGACTGCGACTTCCTCATCGGCTCGGTTTTTATTCTCAGGTTCCGGAAGTTCTGAGAGGTCGAGTTCACCGGAGCCATCGTGATCGAGATTCTGCCGAAGCGTACGTGAGCGTGGGCTGAAATCCGTGAGCGTATACTGATAAATCCAGCCCACACCCGTAGCGTCAGGCCCAAGCTGAGGGCTCACACCCTGTGGCAAACGGCCCTGTACGTAGTTCAAAGATTCAAGCACGCGCGACCGAGCCCAATACAGGTCCGTTCCATCTTCGAAGATGACGTAGACCATGGAAAACCCGAAGAAGGAGTAGCCACGCACCACAGTGGCATAGGGTACGGATAACATGGCCGTCGAAAGTGGATAGGTGACCTGGTCTTCGACGACCTGGGGAGCCTGCCCCGAATACTCGGTATAGACGATCACTTGCACATCCGACAAATCGGGGATCGCATCAACCGGCATCGTTCGCATGGACCACCAACCCGCCCCCGCCACCATGGCGGTGACAATCAGGACGAAGAAGCGGTTGCGAACGCTAGCCTCAATGATTCGATAGATCATTCTACGGCCTCCTCATCTGCGTCCTTCTCGAGGAATACGCCACAGAGTGGGCAACGCCCTGCTTCGTGGAAGAACGTTCCTGGATGCTCCGGACAGGTGAAGACCTTGTCCTCTCCATCGCCATCAAGTCTCATTTCAGAGAGGCGCCGCCTTTCCTCGGGCGTCCCGCTCCTTTTTTCCAAATCCATTCCGCACACCGGGCAGCGCCCGGGTTCACTGGAGATTTCCTCGGGGTGCATGGGGCAGGCCCAAAGCGTCTCGGGCATCATTTCCATGTCACCGCTGTTGGAGGGTGTGGCATTTCCAACCGCGCTGCGTCGCGCCAGCATCTTTTGAATGGCTTCCTGCAGCTGACTCTCTGAATCAATCAGAAACTGTCCACTCGTCACCACGAGGTCACCTTCATTTAGTCCGGAGATCACCTCACTTAGATGACGATCTCCGACGAGACCGATCCTCACCTCACGCGGCTCAAACTTGCCATCGCCCGTGGTTACAAAGACAATCTTACGCGTCCCCGAGTGGAGGATCGCTTCGGTAGGGATGCCCAAGGCATCGTCTTTTTTTCTGAACTGGATGTAGACAGTGGCAAACATGCCGGGCTTAAGTCGGTAACCCGGATTATCGAACTCAAGCCTCACCGTAAGCGTTCGGCTTTTCCTATTCATGGTGGGATAAACGTAATCGACACTCCCTTCAATCACTTTTCCCTGTTCGTGGGTTAGCTCCATTTGTGCGGGCTGTCCGACTTCGACCCAGGGCGCATCGTATTCATAAACCTCCGCAGTCACCCAAATACGCGACAGATCTCCGATTCGATAGAGATCCTTTCCCTCCTGAATGCGCGCACCTTCCACGACACTCTTGTGCAAGACAAAGCCAGAGCGCGGGGCGCGTACTGGCATGACACGCCGCGACTTTCCACTCCTGGCCACCGCCTCGATATCGCTCTTCGAGAGATTCCACAGCCCGAGCTTGCGCCGCGCAGAACGCGCCAACTCACTATTTGCGCCCTGCGTTCGCAGCGCCAGAAGATAGTCCTCTTGCGTTGCGACCAATTCAGGCGAATAGATATCGAAGAGCTTGTCCCCCTTCTCTACCGGGTCTCCTGTTCGATTCACATAGATCTTCTCCACCCAACCAGAGAAACGAAGATTCACGACGGAGATCTCGTCTTCTCCAACTTCGATCTCACCGATGGTTCGTATGTGCCGGAAAATAGTCTGCCGCTTCACTGGCTCGATACGCACGCCCATATTTTGAATCACGACGGGATCAATGACGATGGCGTTTGAGTTGGTTGCACCATCTTCATACACGGGAATCAAATCCATGCCCATGGGTGACTTACCGGGTTTGTCCGATATAAACGTCGGGTCCATGGGGGCCCGCCAATATTTGATTTTTCGCTCACCAGTTGTCGAGGAGATGGTCGTCCCACCCCCACCGACTGGCACCAGGTCCATTTCACAAAGGGGACAAGTACCCGGCCCGTGCTCAATCACATGCGGGTGCATACCACAGGTATAGAGTTGTTCCTCTCCTGCCTGGTCGCCTGTACTGCTCGTGGGTTCAATTTCTCCGCGGCATGCGGGCAAAAACGAAACCGCCAATACTCCCGAGATCATCAGCATCAATACACGCTTCATTTGATTTCTCCTAGTGAAGAGGTGCCTACGGTGGCTCGAGCCGCTGCGCGCTGCAGCCGCGTCTCAATCGCAGCCGTCAGGTAGGCTTTTTCCAATATCAGTAATTCAACTTCAGATTCATAGAGGGATGCGAAATCCGCATTTCCGACCGAAAAGTCGGACAGTGTGGTTTCCAACGTCGCATGCGAGGAGGGCAAAATAGAGTCGCGATATCGAGAAGCCTTTTCAAAGGCTCGAGTCCAGCTGGAATGGATTGATATGGATTCCGATTCGATGGTGTCGAGCATGGCTGCAAGTTGCGCTTGTGCGCCACGTTCCCCTTGGAGATGCGCTGCTTGCCTTCCAAGTCCACGCTTGCGACTACCCCATGGAATCGGAACCGAAACTCCTGCGGATACAAAATCCGTGCCGTCATCAAGGGCGGTATCCACGTCTCGAACACGGTATTTGAGCCAAACGTTCACCTCAGGCCGAGTCGTAATTCCAGCGAGTTCCGCCGACCTGTGCCGGACATTTATTCGCTCCCGAAGCCGGGCGAGTTCTGGCCGGTTCTCCTTGGCCTCCTCAAACCAGTGACTCGGTGCTCCCACCACGGCAACAGGATCAATCTCACTTGACGTAGCAAACTGACTTCCGGCAGGGCGAGCCAGGACTCGAGAAAGGCCCGCGGAAATTATTCGTTCTGCCCGGTCATAGTCCCCGATATCATCCTGAAGCCGATCGCGCAAAACGGTGAGGCGAAGCACTGAATTTTGACCCGCTTTTCCCACTTCATAACGGGCACGCACCGCACGCAAGAGTTCCTGCGTGCGATTTAGATGTTCTTCAGTAACGCCTTTTAACAAGTTCGAGTGTGTGAGCCTCCAGAAGAGAACCTCCACGTTGCGCCGAAGCTGCAGCTCGGCTTCGGCGGTTTCATGCTCGCTCACGCGTACCTGCAGATCCGCGACCTCTCGCGAGGCCTTGCTCCACCCGAGTTCAGGTAATTTCTGTTCGATCTTGAATTGAACCCCCGACATGGGCGACTCATCGAGCTTAAGAGAATCCACGGGGACATTCATGTACTCCAACCCTACCATGGGGTCCTTCCACGTTCCCGCGACCTCCGCCAATTCCGACAATTCCTGGGATCGTGCTCTCATGGCCTCAAGCCCCGGGTTCGCTCGCAATGCTTCGTCGCTGAGAATCTCTGGATCATCTACAGCAAAAGCAGTGATCGGAAACATGAGTATCAGCGTTGCAGCCCAAATCTTTTTCATTCTGTTACTCCTTAACTCTTATAGAGGCCAAGTGGTCCGACCCAGAGTGGCTCTGTTTCTCCACCCTCAATGTGCATGCTCTCCATGTCCTTTTTGCTCTCCATGTCCAGGACCTTCCTGCGTGGAACCTTCTTCTCCCGAAGAAAGGCTCGACTCGACCGACGCTGCCAGGCCTTCCGGGTCGAGTTGGACTCCAACACCCTGGCGAAAGACCATTTGTCCTCCAATGTGGCCTTGGACCATGATCCCAAGCGCTCCGACTAGCGCGATCCCCACAAAGGCTCGAGATGGGGATGTAGTCATGCGGACACGCCAAACAAGCAACAAGGCAAATACAACCAGAAGAGACCAGCCCAGGTACTGATGCACTGGCATCAGATTTGGGGTGAGATGAGTATGTGCCGATTGCTCGTGGTCCCACCAACCGCTGGCCACGGCAGCCGCCATTCCCATGACCCCTCCCATAAGATTCATTTTGGCTGCTTGATGCCAATGGCTTCTTCCTGTGAACAAGGCAAATGCGTCCAACCCGACACCAAACAAAGTCAGCGCAATTGCAAAATGAACAAAAATCGGGTGAATTGCTGCGGGAATTGCATATTCCATGTAGCTCTCTCCAATGACTACTACGTAGCCCCTCCAAAATATTGAAGGACTGAAAATCTACAAATCAATTGATGTAGTAAAGATGATGCATCCAACACCACGGACGTGGTGAGACTGACTCAACTCATATCAGGAAACTGGAATAGAGAATGCGCAGATCGCGCGTTGCGCGGTACTGGCCTTGCGCCAGCACAGGAGCGGGAACAACCGTAGTAGAGATGGGAAGCAAAGTAACGATGGGAACATGTACAGGTAGGTCAACACTGCCGAAACCCAAGTCATCAACTCGCGCACTGGAATGCGTAATCAATATTTCCCCATCACCGCAACAAGGAGACTTGGTCTTCTTTTCGTTGACGGGTTTGTCCTGGGCTGGCTGATCCTGCTGGCCCTCTTTCTTTACTTGGCTTTTCTGATCTTCTTGAAGCCGCTTAAGCTTCTCCAAATCCTCGGGCGATAAACGGGAATTATCAGCGACTACCGCGGATTCAGTTTTTTCCACCGAGGACGCATTTTCCGACATGTCATGACATGATTGGACCGCAGCGTTGTCGGCATTGGCCACAGCATCATAAACTCCGGCGCGACACAGCGAAGGACACAGCGTTCCTTGCAGCAGGAATATCGTCGCAATAAAGAGTCGGAAATACATCACACGCACATCCTAACGAGTACGAGGCCAATTGAACCATCTAATACATCGGACATTTTGCCACGGGAATTAAGCCTTAGCGTAGACATGAATTCCCCTTTTCAAAATATACTAGATCGGCAACTAGTCATGTTACCAGGCTTTACTGTCAGCATTTTCTTGTTCAAGCCAGAAATTTGCATCCAACCCTCAACATTCCAGCCTCCCTCGAACATCCAAAACCAACTTAATCAAACTCCGCTTTTCTTAAGTTTTCACTCTACAGCTCACTTGTAACTATCCCGATGCACTAGGTTATTCAGATTTAAGAAACTTATGTCAATGGGCGCCAGGGCGCAGTATCGGGGATTCAAATTGCGAAGCGCTCAACATAAACTCCTACCGAGTCGAGTCGGTCGCCGCTTCCTCCTACTCTTCCTCATTCTCGCGGTCTTCCCCATCGGCGGCATTTCAATCCTCAGTTTCAACCACGTCTCTAGCGAGTTTTACCACGAGACCCATAATCGCCTACACAAGGCCAGCAAATCCGTGGCGCGCAGCTTGCTGAATGAGGTGGAGCAGTTCGAGGAACAGCTCGACCGCGCAGCCGCCCTTCAATCCGACCCCACGGCACCCTCCCTCTTCCGCAATTCCTTTGAAGCGGTGACCTCGATCAACGCCGCTGGCAAAACGAAACCCCTGCTAGGTCCAATCATCGAAGCCCCCGTTTTAAATGCTGGGAAACAAGAAAGGCTTGCGCTAGGAAAGCCCCTGCTCTTATCCACCCTCAACTCACTCGGTGAAACTCGCCTTCTCCTAATGAAGGAGTATCCGAACAAGCAGGGCGGCCAAGAGTGGTTCATTGCCGCCATCAAGCCACAGGAGCTTTTCAGTCTTCCCCGAGAAGACATGCTCCCCCCTCACTCGGATTACTGCATCCTGACGCCTGGACTGAAACCGTTGCACTGCTCCGGAAACCTAGAGCGCGACATTTCTGGCAACCTGCAAGCCAATGCCCCACTGGCAGAGCTGTCCAGTACCAAACCCGGAACCTTTGACTTCCTCAGGGCTGAAAAAAACCCTCAGATTGCAGGACACTGGTCACTTTCAATGGAGTCACAATACGATGCTACGGGGTGGGTGGTTCTCGTGTCCGAGCCACGCTCCGTCGTCTTAGGGCCCCTTCGAGTCTACTGGACTCTCTTCCCTCTGTTGGTTGCTTTGAGTCTATTCTTGGTGTGCCTCCTGGGCCTCCACTTGATTCGACGAATGCTCGCTCCTCTCGAACACATGCAGGCCGGCGCACAGCGCATTGCCCAACGCGATTTCAGCCAGCCAATTGTAGTGGAAGAAGGGAACGAGTTCAGAGACCTGGCTACCTCTCTAAACAACATGGCTGAAGAGCTGAATGATCAGTTTTCCTCCTTGTCAACCATGATCGAAATAGATCGATTAATTCTTACTGGCTCGGATTCAGAAACCATTATCGACGTCACCCTGGCATGCATCCCCGACTTGTACAAGTGCGACGCAGTCGCCCTCATGCTCTGCGAATCAGACAGTTCGGATGTTTACAAAGCCTACATTTCTTTCCATGCCAACCAAATCGACAAGGTGCTTGAAATTCCCTTGTTAAGTACAGCTGAATGCAGCCACCTTCATATTGCAAACGCCGGGTTGACCGTGAATCTCGAAGACACCCACCCGACTTATCTGCACTCCTTTAAGCAGGCGGGCATACGGGAAGCTGTGGTCTTTCCCATCACTCGCAACCGCCGTATCGATGGGCTCATTGCTATCGGCCACAAGGCAAAAGGGGTCATCGATAGGGAACGCACTGTCTTTATCAGGCAGTTAGCAGATCAAGTGGGCATTGCTGTTGACCGTGCTCGCACCTTGGAAGAAAAACGCAGGTTGGCCTATTACGATAACTTGACAGATCTTCCCAATCGCATCTTGTTCAAGGAGCACCTGGCTCAAGAACTGCGCAACACCAAGCGCCGCAAACAAGAGTTGGCTGTCTGTCTGCTCGATCTCGACGGCTTTAAGCGTATCAACGATACCCTCGGACACGATGCCGGAGACCGCTTTTTGTGTTGTGTGAGTGAGCGTGTGTCACGTTATGTCGAGTTCGACAAGATTGCACGTTTCGGGGGAGACGAATTTGCGCTTTATTTTACGGAGCTGACTTCCCGCGAAGCTCCCGCGTATATCATCCAACTCATCTTAGACGCCTTGTCTCAGCCCTTTTCTCTACTTGGGACAGAGATGTTCATTACGGCTAGCGTGGGGATCTCCATCTACCCGACCGATGGCGATACCGTCGAGGAATTGATCAAGAATGCCGATTCCGCGTTGTATCACGCCAAAGACACTGGCAAAAACAATTTCCAATTTTTCCGTGAAGAGCTGAACACCAAAGTGATTGAACATTTCAACATGGCCAACTCCCTCCGCGCAGCTGTCGACAATGATGAGTTCCGAGTCTACTACCAACCGGTCGTGGAAACCGAGACCGATGAAATAGTTGGCTTTGAGGCCCTGTTGCGCTGGCAAAAACCCGACGGTCACCTTGTCGCACCCGACGACTTCCTCACGGTCGCCGAAGAAACGGGCTTAATCGTCCCCATCGGAACTTTTGTCGTACGGGAAGCTTGTCGCCAACTGCGTTTTTGGCACGACTCGGGTTTCGAAGACCTCACCATGGCCGTCAACCTGTCGAGCCGACAATTCCGTGAAGACAATCTGGTCGGTGTTGTACGGGGAGCTCTTTCCCTCGCGGACCTCGACCCTCGCTTCCTGCATTTAGAATTAACTGAGAGCATATTGATGGAGTCGAGTCAGATGACGCTGGATACTCTCAGCGAATTTCGACGGATGGGGATTCGCATCGCTATCGATGACTTTGGAACCGGTTACTCATCACTTAGCTATCTACAAAAATTCCAATTGGATGAATTGAAAATCGATCGAAGCTTCATCAAGGACATCGCACGCAATCCCAACGATGCTTCCATCACACGAGCCATTATTCTCATGGCACACAGTCTCGGGCTTGAAATCATTGCCGAGGGGATCGAAACCGAAGCTCAAAAAGAATTCATCCGAGAGCATGGCTGCCGCTTTGCTCAAGGCTATCTCTATAGTCGTCCGGTGCCAGCGGAGGAAATCAGCAAGGTATTGGTTGAACGGCAAAGCAGCACGACCTACTCCGACTCTGACGAATAAGGAAGCGACGCTGTAAAGGTGGCCCCCTTCCCCGCCCCCTGACTTTCTGCGCGCATCCAACCACCCATCTCTCGAACGAATTCATTGCAACTATGCAGGCCTAAACCGGTGCCCTCGCCTTTGCGACTGTAGCCCTTGTCAAAAACACGGCCCAGATCATCTTCCTCAATCCCACTGCCGTTGTCCGAGAACTGAATATGAATCGCATCGTCCGACAAGGTCGTTGAAATGACAAGCCGGCGCGTATCGCTAGCGGTTGAAAGCAACGCTTCGCAGGAACTCTTTATTAAATTTAGAAACACCTGAAGTAGCTTTGTTCGATTGACCTTAATCAAAAGCATCGCTCGAAAACGTCTTTCGACGACCACTGAATGACTATGTATCAGCTCGTCTTGGATCACGATGGAATCTTTCAAAACACGATTCACATCCAACTCTTCGGTCTCTACCCCGAGCCCACTGAAGGCTTGCTGTGCCTCGATGGCTTCGCGAATAATATTGATTTTGTCGATCAGCCTCTCTGCCGAATGAATGATTTCCTTGTTCTCACTCTGCAAAACAGCCTCTAGTTCGAGATAGTAATCTAGAAGTGTCTCACCACGCGGATCGGTGGAAATAAACTCAACCTTCTGGTTACTGTGGTCGCGAAGCATCTGATTGGCCTCACTGTACTTCACAAGCTTTGTATCCGTAGCACAGCGATGAATAACCTCGGCTGAAGTGATGACACTGGTGAGTACGTTGCCGACATTATGCAATGCAGATGTTGTCGCCTCAGCCATCCCTGCACGACGCGCCTGTGAAACCAACTCCGATTGCGCCTGCTTTAGTTTCCCATGCGCAAGTTCTGCGGATTCCTTCGCTCGCTGCAATTGCACCCGCGTCTCTCTCATCGCCGTGATATCGGTACCAATACTCAGCGCTTCTCTCTCATGACTCTTCTCATCAATAAAAATCTTATTGGTCCAAGCCACCCAGAGCCGACTCCCGTCTTTGCGCATATTCTCATTTTCGTTGTATTCGTAGGCCGTAGGAGCTTTACAAATGTCATCCATCAGGGGCCGCAGATCTCGGCCTCCACTCTCGGTGACCGGCACAATGGTACCCACCACATGCTTGCCCAGGATTTCGTCGCGCTGAAATCCGAAAACCTTCTCCGCAAACTCATTGAAATAAGTAATGCGGCCTTCTCCGTCCCAGCGCAAAATAATGGAGTTGGCATTTTCCACGAGTTCCTGGTATCGACTGCGCTCCCTTTCAAGCGCCACCTTCTGCACTTCGAGTTCACGAGTTCGATATTTGACGCGCTCCTCTAGCGTGTCCATCACAAAGTGTTTCTCAGCCGTCTCCTCGGTTGCTCGCACCAGGGCCTTCTCATTGATGGAACGTACCGTGCTCGTCACAATATAAATCAAGACAATGGCCAGAAAGTTGTCGCTGAAATACTCTCCTGCGTGTTCACGACCAAAGGAGGCGCTGCTGTGCATCCTCAAAGAAAAGGCGGCCAACAAACCAAGGTTCACAATAAAAATCGCAGGCACTGCGAAACGTTGAGGACTGCACAGAAAAGCAGCGATCACCAAGATGGCATAAACAAACACCACCGAATCTGTCGCGGTAATCGGATCGGAAGCGAAGTTCAATTCCGCGTACATGACAAACCAGATGGTGCCCGTGCCGAGAATTACCAGACCATTAATGGCCCAGTTCAGCAATCCCCATCCCAGCAAACGGATAATAAAAAAGACGATGGCCACAGCGATGAGCAGCGGCCCGACCAGATAGGTGTAGGGGGGGCCATTAACGAAGTAGAGATAGGCTGCCGCAATCGAGATCACACAAACGGCCATGCTACAAAGCAGATATACGGCTTGCGCCCTTTGAAGCTGGCCGTTGTCCTGTTCCGCATACTGTGCGATAGGCCGAAAGTACCATTCTCGAATTTTGCTAAACCGCCCCGTCAAAACCATGCCTGTTAGTATATTCAAAGAGTTCAAGGCGGGAACCTCTAAAATCCCTGAAAGATCCCGATAGATTCAATTGTTCAAGAAGCATCCGGGTCTCGCTCATCTCTCCGGGCCCGAAAACCAGCCGCCTCCAAACCTGCCAGGATCTCGTCGACATGGGTCGCGCCACGCGCTTGAATCACGAATACCACCTCCGCTGCCCGCAAAGGCAGGCCTGAGAAGGCCCGTTGGTGATGGACTTCGACGATATTACCTTGGGCGTCAGCTAGGGATTGAGCCGCCTGAGCCAACGCACCTGGACGATCATGCATCTCAACCCTCAACCTCACCAATCGGCCAGAACGCGCCAATCCCCGCTCAATCACGGAGGACAGAGGCAGCATGTCGATATTTCCACCCGACAAGACCAACCCCACATTCTTCCCGGCAAATCGATCCCCAGCATCCAAAAGGGCCGCCAAGCCAGCCGCCCCGGCACCTTCGACGACTGTCTTCTCTCTTTCGAGCAACAGCAAGATCGCCTCTTCCAACCCGGGTTCGTCAACGACCAGTAGCTCATCGACCCATTCTCTTACAATTTCTCGTGTGATGACTCCTGGTTCTACAACCGCGATTCCCTCGGCCAAGGTGGACCGGCCACATTGAATGGGATCTCCCGCCAGCACCTGCTTCATGCTGGGATAGCGATCGCTCTGCACTCCGATCACTTGAATACCTGGCTTCAGACTTTTTGCAGCGATGGCCATGCCTGAAATCAGACCGCCTCCACCCACGGGTACGAGCAAAGCATCCAACTCCGGAACTTCTTCAATCATCTCCAAGGCGATACTGCCCTGCCCACAAATGATATCGGGATCGTCATAAGGATGAATGAACGCCAAGCCTTCATCGGACGCCATCTGCTCTGCACATGCACGTGCTTGGGATAGATCGTCACCTTCGACAAACACACTGGCGCCAAAGGCACGCGTACGCTCGACCTTCACATTTGGCGTGAAGCGCGGCATGACGATGGTTGAGGGGATGCCCAAGCGTTGAGCGTGCCGTGCCACCGCCTGCGCGTGGTTGCCCGCCGACATGGCAATCACGCCAGCTTTGCGGGCAACGGCACCAAGACGATCAAGTTTTATTAATGCCCCGCGTTCTTTAAAAGCACCTGTCACTTGAAGGTTCTCGTACTTCAGGAAAACATTCGCACCGCTAATCTCAGAAAGAGCGATCGACTCAGCGCAGGGGGTACGGCGCAGATTCTCGTCGATCACCTGCGCAGCGGACCTGATCTGATCCAGCGAAAGTTCGGTCTGAGCCATACACGTGATTCCGATCGGTTAACGCAATAGAGATATCGTCTTTTTATTATGAAGTATCCTGTAACTCATTGCCGCAGATCTTTCTGCATTTCTCAAGCCCGTAACCTTCGTGAGCCCTTTGGCCTTCCAGGCAACTCTATAATAAATCCGTTATTCTATTAGGCTAGCCACCAGAGAGATGCACCGGGCAATTCTCAAGGCGGCCTACCCTCGCAAGGATGAGGGACCGAGGATAAAGCACGTGGTACGTTGGATTATTGGAATACTATTGACGGTTGGCATCGTCGCCGGGTTGACCTTCACCACTCTCCAAAGCAATCAAATTGAGTGCAATGCCTGCGTTAAATTCGGCGGGAATGAAGTTTTTTGCGCGAAGGCGGCGGCCACCAACGAAGAGGAAGCCAGATCCACCGCGATCTACACAGCTTGCGCTTCGGTCACTAGCGGCGTCACCGAGGTCATTGCCTGCAAAAACAAGCGACCCGTTTCAATGCACTGCGAGACTCCCTAGTCCGGGCCAGGCCTTCTGCGCTTTCAGGATTATTCGCTCACTCAATTCCCAACAAGACATAAGAAATATAATGCTGATTGATTTCACTTACGTACTTCACGGCTTCTGTTTTATGCATGGATAAAAGCGCCATCTCCACATGTTGGAACCAACGGTTGGGATCCAAGCCCATTTCCCGGGCACGAGTACGAGCACGCAAGAGAGTTCGCGGACCCGCGTTATAGGCCGCCAGGCTCATACGAATACGTTCAGGTTCGCTCATTTCCTCCAGGTTATCGAAATAGCGACCCTTGATCCAAGCGAGATATTTGATCCCAGCGTGAATATTGTTCGCCGTGTTCTTCTCGCCCGCGATATCGGGGATATTGATATACGGTTCTCGAGCGGTTTCGGGTTTGATTTGGAACATCCCGGTTGCCCCCGAAGGATTCATGGCACTTTGTTTGAATCCTGATTCTTGGTAGGCCAAAGCCGCCATCAACCTCCAATCGAACCCGTATTGGGATGCATACTTTTTAATTATTTCGTCGTAGGCTGAAAGACGATTCCCTTCGCTTGTGCCCACCCGCAACCGCCATTGCCCGGCATGCTCGAAATACTTTTTCACGGCCATATTGCCCAACAAGCTTCCCTGGCGGAAACGTGGCAAGAAAGCATTGAGTTCTTTCTGCAGCGCCACGCCTTGGGGATGCGTTGCCCAAGCAAGTTTTCCCGCCTCGCGCAGCTTGATCGAGGAAACCACACGCAGTTCGGGATGGATGACCACCGCCGTGTCAGCCACAACGGAGTCCGCCACAGTGAGCGAAAACCGACCGGCCGCGACCAGGGCCAACACAGCCTCGGTTTCCAGCCTTTCATCCACGGTTTCAATTTCAATGGGCGCCAGGCTCTCGCCCAGCAATTTTGTATTGGCCAGCAACAGACTTTCGTAATAACTGGTACTTCGACGAACAGCAATGCGGGCACCTGACAGGTCTTCGAATTGATTCAAGGGAGGGAAATCGCGATGAGCGATTAAAAGCTCATCGACGGTGCGATAAGGAATGGTGAAGCGTACTTGACTGGCGCGCTGTTCCGTCTTGGTCAATCGTGCAGCGATGATGTCGCCCTTGCCCGCCAACAGCATGGGAATCATCTGGTCGTTCCGCACTGGAAGCAATTCAAAACGAATAGCCAGTTTGCCATTCCCATTGCGGTACTTCTCATTGAGGTGCTTGGTGAAGGCCTTCACCATCTCGTACTGGTAGCCACCGTGCCTACCGTTGTGGATGAAATAGTCAAAAGAATTTTTTGAGGTGAGTACACGCAGATAATTTTTTTCCAACACCGTTTTCAAGTTACCGATGTAAGGCTCAGCAATCTGGTCGCTCAATAATCCGATTTGGAAATCGGGCTCATCGCCCGTGCCATTCGCAATCTCAGCCGGAAGCATCAGACGACCTTCAACTGTGTTCGACGAATCGAGTGTCTTGTCCACGGGGCAACTCTCGCGATACCCCAGTCCAACAAAGCAAGTCAGTGCCACCAAGAAAACGAGGACTCGGACCTTGATTCGCCTGGTTAAAACGACCTGAAAGGACATCAATTATTTCTCTTCATCGCTTCCACTACTCATCCAAAAGGTCGCGGGGAGAAGCACGGTATCCAGAATGGCCGAAAGCGGCATATCCAAAACATTCGCGGTTTTCAGGAACGGATAAACAGTTTTGTTCTTGATTTCATAAAGATTGTACCGAACGCCGCCATAGACCTGTCGCGGGGGAGGAGGGTCTTGCTTGCCCGACAAGGACACCAAGGTGCCACAACCCGTCAGGCTGACTAGAAAGCAGCCGAGCAGAGCAGAAGCTAGCAGTGTAGAAGAAAGACGTGTGCGCAACCTGTTTTCAACCATGGCCTCAAGGTAAAAAGAAATAGGCTTGTTGCCAAGCAGCCAATGAAAGGATTCATTCACGGCCGTCACAGATTCCAGACCGCTGTTCTAGAATTGGCTGAAGGCCCCACCGGTACAGGCCAATTCCAACAAGCATGGCCAACACAAAAAAAGCTGCTTCGCTCCGGACGAAGGCCAGGTTCGCCAGAGCCGGACCCGGGCAAAAACCGGCCACTCCCCAACCCACACCAAACAGGCTTGCACCGAGGATCAGTCTCAGATCCAGGCGATTGCGCGTGGGAAGGGAAAACCCGGCAGCCAGTACGGGCGCCTGGAGTCGACGTGCAAGAAATTGCCCCGCGCTGGAGACCAGAAGAGCAGCGCCCATCACCAAGGCCAGGCTCGGATCCCAATCACCAGCCACATCCAGAAAGTTCTGCACCTTGGCCGGGTTCATCATCCCCGAAACGGATAGTCCCATGCCAAATACCAATCCCGACAACAAGGCTATCACGCAGTTCTTCACGACCCTGCCCCCAAGCCAAAAAGCTCAGTGTGTCGAATTAAATAAATCGCCAAGACGCCTGTTCCCATAAATACAAGCGTTGCTACCAAGGAGCGTTTGGAACCTCGCGCCAACCCGCACACCCCATGGCCACTCGTGCATCCACTTCCCAGTTGTGTTCCGAACCCGACCAGCAAACCGGCAAAAACCAGGCGGGCAGGACTGGCCACGACACTGAAATCTGGAACGCGAATCATCCAAGCGCTCAACCCGGCCCCCAGAAGGATTCCTGCCAGAAAAAAGAGCCGCCAAACGGAATCTGAATCCGGTTTTGAATAACAACTGCCCAAGATTCCGCTGATGCCGGCAATACGACCGTTAAGGACCCATAAAAGGAGAGCTGCAGAACCTATCAGCAGCCCGCCTAGCATCGAAGACCAAGGTGTAAAAGAGGTCAAGCCCCCCCTCCTGTTCGTCCGTTTCCATTTTCATCAACCCAGAAGGAAGTTAGCCGAAAAAGAAAAACCGCGGCAGCCAAGCTACGAAAGCCATTCCTGCGGTAACTTGCCACCCTGTGAATATCTGCATTCGTGGTAACTATTGGCGCAGCTACGCATAACGATTTTGGAGCTGGAAACTATTGACTAACATCGAAGATTCTCTCCGCTGGGATGCGCGCATGCGCGCTCACATCGAACAGATCCTTAAAAATTGGGCGCACACGGTCACGAAGTATCGCTGGGTCGTCATCCTCTCCTGCCTGCTCTTTGCCATCGGCCTCAGCAGCTTTGCCACTCAACTTCGCGTTGAGACCTCTACGGAAGCATTCCTTCTGGCCGACGACCCTGTGCGCCTCGCCTACGACGACTTTCGCGAACAATTCGGTATCGACGAAACCATTATTCTTGAGATTGTTCCACCGAAGGTGTTTTCCTTCGCTTTTCTGGAAAAGCTGCGGGCTTTCCACAATGAGATTGAAGAAACCGCTCCTCACATTGAGGAAATCACTAGCCTGATCAATGTCCGGGAAACGGTCGGCGAAGGCGACCAATTAATAGTCAGAGATTTCCTGGAGAATTGGCCCGAAACCGAAGAAGACCTGGCGAGAGTCGAGCAGGCTGCGCGCAACAATTCCCTGTACACCAATTATTTATTGTCAGAAAGCGGCCATGTAACCGCCGTGCGGGTGCTGGCCAGTACCTTCAGCGGACTCGAAACTGAGATCGATGACTTTTCGGCCTTCGACGAAACCATGGCAAGCGACGAACAAACGGACGCAAAGGAAAGCAAAACCTTTTTGACAGGCGCGGAAAGCCGTGAACTGATGCAGGCCCTGGATGAGATCGCTGCGAGGTTTGAGTCAGAAGACTTTCAAATCCACTTCGCTGGAGGGCCCGTTATCAATGATCGCATGTCGGTCACAATGGCGAATGATATGCGCCTGTTCCTTTTGCTCTCCTTACTCGTCATCAGCGTTTTGCTTTACGCCCTGTTTCGAAGAGCTGCCGCTGTATTCCTTCCGCTCACCGTCATCATGCTCACTGTCAGCTCAACCGTGGGAGCAATGGGGCTGACAAAAATCCCCATCGGTGTTGCCACGCAAATCATGCCTTCCTTCCTCATGTCGGTCGGCGTCGGCGCCACGGTTCATCTATTGGTCGTATTTTTCCAAGCCTATGACCGTGGAGAACCACGCGAAGAGGCCCTGGCCTACGCCTTGGGCCACTCGGGACTGGCCGTCATCATGACCAGCCTTACGACGGCCGGTGGGTTGGTCTCCTTCGTTGTTGCCGAGGTCTCACCCGTCGCCGTCTTGGGTATTTTCACACCTGTCGGAATCATTCTTGGTCTGGCCTACACCATGCTCTTGATGCCAGCACTGCTCGCTGTTGTCCCCCTGGTCCGCCGTGATCCCAAAGGAAGTAAGGCCGTTGGCACACGCGTCACGGAGCGTTGCATGCTTTGGATTGGGGACCGATGTGTGGACCACTCTTGGCTGGTCATCATCTGCATGAGTTGCGTTCTCTTGGTTTCCTTCGTAGGAATGACAAAACTCAAGTTTGAGTACGACCCCATCCATTGGTTCCCACCAGAGCACAAGGTGCGAACCGACATCGAGCATGTCGATGAAAATCTGGGGGGTGCACATTCGCTTGAAGTGCTGGTAGACACAGGCCGTGAAAACGGTTTGCTTGAACCCGAGCTACTGAACAACTTCGAAAAAATCGCCTACCGCATGGCTGTCCTGAAGGGTGACGGTGGCGGACAAATCGTCAAAACGGTTTCGATCAATCAAGTTCTCAAAGAAACCCACCAAGCCCTGAATAGCAACAATCCGGAATACTATGTCATCCCTCAGGACCGTAAACTGATTGCCCAAGAACTCTTGCTCTTTGAAAATAGTGGAACGGATGACCTGGAGGAATTGGTTGATTCTAATTTTCAACTGGCGCGCTTCACACTCAAGCTCCCCTACATTCCACCCGCCTACCTTCACAAGTTTTTCCCCGAAGTCCTTGATCAGTTCAAACAAGTGCTCGGCGATGAAGTCGAAATCATTGGCACGGGGAATGTGGCCTTGATTGCTCGCTCCATGGACGTACTGCGTAGAAGTCTCACCAAGAGTTACGGCATCGCGTTGCTCATCATCACACCCTTGATGATTCTCCTGCTGGGATCCTTCCGCGCTGGCCTCACAGCCATGGTGCCCAATCTCTCACCCATTATCTGCACGCTGGGTCTCATGGGCTGGTTCGGCATTCCACTGGACCCCTTCACTCTTTTAATTGGAAGCATCGCCATTGGTCTGGCCGTGGATGACACGATTCATTTCATGCACAATTTCAGGAAGTACTTCGAAGAATTTGGCAACTCAAAGAGGGCTGTACGAGAGACTTTACGCACTACCGGTGCAGCCTTGCTCATGACCTCCGTGGTGCTTTCCCTGGGCTTCTTCATCTATATATTCTCGACTTTGGACAACCTGACTTTCTTCGGCCTGCTCACGGGCTTCACCATCATCACCGCTTTTCTGGCCGATGTTACGATTTCCCCAGCCGTGATGACCTTGTTCATGCGCTATAACGACCGGGAGCGCCCGGAGGAGCGTCCTTCCCAAGGAGAGTGACATCCTCCTGAGTTGTCGAAAGGCCCCTCGCCCCGCAGAAAAGGGCCTGTCGTGGAATTCTTTCTTCTTGTGAGCAGTGTTTATCCAGCACCCGTAGAACAACCTGCGACGTTTTGCCCAGATCCTCAACCTAATTCACTAGGTTAGTCTTATACTATAGAAAGACCCAAGGTGAGGATTTATGGCGCGTTACAACTACGACCGGCTGTCGGACCAAGACAATAATTTTTTGCTCTGGGAGAGACCTGGTTTGCCCATGCATTTGGCTGGGCTTCAGATTTTCAAGGCTGGACCACTACTCAATGACCACGGTGGCATCGATTTCGAGAAAGTTCGAAAGATGACCATCGCGACGCTCCACCGCGTACCTCGCTACCGCCAAAAACTCGCCTGGATTCCCCGTGAAGACAAAGCCGTGTGGGTCGATGACGCCCATTTCAATCCGGACTATCACATTCGACACACCAGCCTCCCTCGCCCCGGTAGTGAAGATAGCCTCAAGAGCCTTATGGGCCGGATCATGGCCCAGCCCTTGGACCGATCAAAACCTTTGTGGGAGCTTTGGGTTATTGAAGGGTTGGAGGGCGATCGCTTTGCCACCATCTTAAAAACCCATCACTGCATGATCGATGGAGCCGCGGGTGTCGACCTGGCGTCGCGGCTGTTCTCTGTGGATCCAAATGCCACCATTCCCAAGGCCCCTGCCTATCACCCACGCCCCCTGCCCTCAGGTGTCGATCTGTGGGGTGATGAGATGAAGCGGCGTGTCTTGCAGCCCCTCAACGCTGCAACCGATATCAAGGCCTTCTTGCGCGAGACCGGCGACATCAGATCCGACTTGGAGAAAATGTCCCGCGCCGTGGGCGATATGTTGGGGTTGAAAGTAAATCCTGCTTCCTCGACACCCTTGAACGGCCCCGTCGGCGCAAACCGTCTCTTCGAAGGCATCAAGATGCCCCTGGATGATCTGAAAGCCATCCGACAGACCATGGGCTGCTCCCTCAACGATGTTGTTTTGGCCATCGTTACCGGAGCGCTACGAAAATATATGATTCGCCACCAAGTTCGACCGGGAGAGCTGGATTTCCGAGTAGAAATTCCTGTCAATGTGAGGCGGGTATCGGAGAATCAACAATTTGGAAACCGTGTCTCCTCCTGGTTATTGCGTCTCCCTCTCGGCGAAAAGGATCCCCTCAAGCAACTGAGAATCATCCATCAAGCCACTCAAGAACTGAGAGAAACCAAACACGCCGATGTTGTTGAAATTTTACATGACGTGCTCTCCTGGTTGTCCTTGGACATACAAAATGCCGCCAAGGGCCTGATGAACATGATCGTCACCAATGTGCCCGGGCCACCCTTCCCACTCTATTTTTTGGGTGCAGAGTTGCTGGAGGCTTATCCCATAGCACCTCTGTTAGAGAACCTGGGCCTTTCCACAGGTCTTTTCAGTTACAACGGCAATGTGTTCTGGGGTCTCATGGCCGACTACGACCGAGTGCCCGACTTAAAAAACCTTGCTGTATTTATCGAATCTTCCTTCGAGAAATTGAAAAAAGCCGCTGAAGAATACGAGGCCCACAAGCCCGTCCCCAACGCCTTGGACGAAAAGCGACCCAGCACAAAGAAGGCCTCCAAGAAAAAGATCTCAAAGAAGAGAGTCGCCAAGAAAAACGCCACTAAGAAGAAGCTTGTCGCAAAAGAAAAAGAGGTGACAAACGGGAGCGTTGTGGCAAACGAAACAGATCTGCCAAAAGAGCGAATTGTGACAAAAGCGACGAAGCGATCGTCTGCCGAAGAAATGTCCAGGAAACTTAATTCCGAAGGCAGCACATAATGAACGCTACAAGCAAAGCCGTGCAAGAAGGTGCCCTCGAGACGGTTGAGAATGAGAAACCCGTTGAAATCGGTGGGCACTGCCACAAAGATTTCCTTTGGGTAAAGGCCACCCTCCGCCAACAAATCAAGCGTTTTCTTGGAGGCGCGGGAGTTTGCGTGTATCACGAAGGCGAGTGCGTCGTCGATTTATGGGGTGGCACAAAAAATCAGGCTGGGGATCCATGGCTCGAAGACACCATCGCACCCAGTTTCTCCACCACAAAAGGAGTGGCCTCCACCCTGATGCACATCATGGTGGATCGCGGCTTGCTCGATTACAACGATCGCGTCGCCACCTACTGGCCTGCCTTCGGACAAGCCGGCAAAGAACGAATCACCATTCGTCAAATCATGGCTCACCAGTCGGGCCTGTATCACATTCGACAAATGATCGACCACGCCGATCGCATGCGCGATTGGGATCACATGGTTGAAGCCATTGAACAATCAACCCCCATTCATCGACCGGGAGAGCGAACCGGCTATCACGGCCTGACCTACGGCTTCTTGGTTGGGGAACTCTTGCAGCGTGTAACCGGCAAGTCCTTTCCCGATTTAGTCCGAGAAGAACTCGCCATCCCACTCGGTCTCGACGGTATGTACGTAGGCGCTCCCGATGAAGTACACCACCGGGCAGCGGAATTGATTTGGCCCAAATCAAAGGATTGGCTAGCCAATTTACCGGTCGGAAAGGCTGCCGAAACCTTGTCCTCAGGCTTGCAAAAGACACTGGGCGCAGTGGGTGTCGATTTGGACATGGCCAGCTTTTTTGAAGCCCTGGCCCCGCGTGGTATCAGCAATTTTGATTTCGGTTCGCCCGAAACCATGCGCGTCGCGATTCCCGCCGGCAATGGTTTGTTTACCGCTCGCTCCCTGGCCCGTATGTATGCGGCCCTTGCGGGTGGGGGCGAAATCGATGGCGTACGGATCCTTTCACGCAAGACCTTGGACCGGGCGACCGAGATCCAATACCCAACCGGAAAGCATTCGGTGATTCCTTTTGATATGCGCTGGCGCCTTGGATACCACGGGATCGCCACCACACGAGGCATCCCACACAAGGCCTTCGGTCACTTCGGTTTTGGTGGCTCCGGTGCTTGGGCCGACCCCGAATTAGACTTTGCTGTCGGCATGATCGTCAACAGTGGAATGGGTTCCCCCTTTGGTGATATTCGCACCGCACGCATGAGCGGTGCCGCCCTGGCCTGTGCACGCCAGCGCTCGGGCATTCCCCAAACTTCGGACAAGGTCCTCGAGAAGGCACGTAGTATTGCCTCGTCGGCCGATCAAGAGGTGCGCCGCGTGGCCTCTTCAGCCGATCAAGAGGTACGCCGCGTGGCCTCTTCGGCTGATCGATTTGTTGAAGAAAATGGGCGCAGGATTCTGAAAGAAGGTAAAAGACAACTACGAAAATTGCGGGAGCGGATCAAGAAATAGCGACCGAGATTGTATGGAGATTGAAAGGGGATCCTATGTCGACAGAAAAACCCAGCAGGCCAGAAGATGAGTTCATTCACCGAGAAGAGACTCAAGAGATCATCAAGACCCAGGCACAAAAGGCCAAAGAACTAGCAGCGCAAAAGCGAGCACACGAGAAAGAACTCCATTATATGAAATGCCCTAAATGTGGTGGAGACTTGGTCACTGAACTTTCCCATGCACTTGAGATCGATCGCTGCGTCGATTGTTCTGGCGTATGGCTCGATGATGGTGAGCTGCAAAAATTGGTGGGAGAAGATCCAAAAATGCTCCAGGATATAGTCGATTTGTTTCGACAGGTCGGAGCGGCGAAACTCACTTCTGACACGTAGAAGACACTCTGGCGCGATAAGAGCCCGAATTATTATTTCAGGCAGGCGGGGCAAACCCTGCCTGACCCAAGGACAGCAATGAAGAAAATCGAAGCGATCATAAAACCCTTTCGGCTCGACGCCGTAAAAGACGCGCTCTCAGATATCGGCATCCACGGGATGACGGTTTCTGAGGTGAAAGGATTCGGGCGACAGAAGGGCCACACCGAAGTCTATCGGGGCGCAGAATATGAAGTGGATTTCCTGCCCAAAATCCAGTTGGACATTGCCGTCGATGACGATCGTCTGGAAGAAGCCGTGGAGGCCATCTCCAAAACAGCTCACACCGGAAAGCTTGGAGATGGGAAGATTTTCATTTCGACTCTAACCGATGTCATACGCATCCGGACCGGTGAAGTCGGCAGCGACGCCTTGTAGATTAATCCCCTATTCATCGACTCTTCTTGACCACACTACGGGCGTCGGACTCCTGCTCACTTACGAAGTGGGCTTCTAAAAAGTGACCGTTTTACAATGACTTGAGTGTTTGTCCGCCAATGGGCAATATGCCGCACCCAGCTATTTGGTGTTGATAATCGTTTTCATTTAGCTAATCTATCTACTCTGACAACGGGGTCTATTGACGAGTTACTCCAGCCACGGGAATCAAACAGATGAACAAGCAACCGAGCGCTCTCCCAGTCATCGAGACCGAAAACCTGGCCGACCTACCCTTGCAACGCATGGCTCAAATTCTAAGCGTGGGTGGAGACCGAGCACTTCGTCGACGCTTGATGGAGTTGGGCTTGGTACCCGGTACCCCGGTTAAAGTGGTAAATATTGCTCCCTTGGGAGATCCCTTGGAACTTTCGGTGCGCGGGTGCCGACTCTCCATTCGACGCAAGCAAGCCAAAGCACTATTGATTCGCAAGAGCGCCTGAACCGAGGTCATGAAATCCCTATGAGCAGTTGCCACGCACCCGGAAGCGAACCCGGCCCCGCTACCTCACCTGATGCTCAGGTTCCGCTGATCGCACTGGCTGGCAACCCCAACACCGGAAAGACAACCATCTTCAACCGTCTATGTGGCGGCATCGGGCGTGTGGGAAATTATCCCGGCGTCACAGTGGAGTTACTCACCGGCCGGGTAGAACTCACCCATCACAAGACCGGATCCCCTCTGGAATGTGAAGTTGTCGACATTCCCGGCACTTATTCTCTCGTCGCCCGCTCCGCTGAAGAACAAGTGTCCATCGACTTTCTATTGGGTCTGCGCGGCCAACGCCAACCCGACCTGGTCATTGTGTGCGTCGACGCCACAAACCTGTTGCGCAACCTCTACCTGGTATTGCAAATGCGCGAACTGGGAATCAACGTCGTCGTCGCCCTCACCATGATGGACGAAGCCCAGGATACCCTGGCCAACCCCGAAGCCTTGGTGGACCTACTAAAGTGTCCTGTGGTCCCCATGGTGGCGCGCAGCGGAGAAGGTTTCGACGAACTCCGCGCAGCCATTGCCCTGGGCCTCGCCGAGCCTCACCACGAAGAACGCTGGCGCTGGGAACCCAGCGATGAATTAAGCCGAGAGATCCAACGCGTGCGCACCAGGCTGCCCGAGGGTTGGCCGGACGAAGATGCCTTGGCGCTCTGGGCTCTCATGTCTGTCGGGCAAGGCGATAACCTGGATCACATTCCGGATTCCCTGCGCGAAGCAGTGGCAGCATCGAGAATGAGCGGCGAAGCCGTCGACGACGAAGCCATTCGCTCGCGCTATCAATGGCTGGACCGCACGGCCCAACCCCTACTCAGTGGCTACGCCAAGCGCCCCTGGACCAAACGTGTAGACGGCGTGTTAATCCATCCGGTGTGGGGATTTATCTCTTTCTTGGGCATCATGTTTTTGGTGTTCCAATCTCTTTTTGCCTGGGCCGATCCAGCCATCAGCCTGGTCGAAACACTATTTGGCGTCATTGGGAATTTTGCTTCGAGCGTCCTGCCCGCGAGCATCCTCACCGACTTGGTTGTCGAAGGGATCATCGGCGGGGTCGGCAGTGTGGTGGTCTTTCTTCCTCAGATTCTTTTGCTGTTCTTCTTGATCGGCCTCATGGAGGATTCGGGGTATCTCGCACGCGTTGCCTTCTTAATGGATCGCCTGATGAAATTAATGGGACTCCACGGCCGCGCCTTCGTCCCGATGCTTTCAGGTTTTGCCTGCGCCGTACCCGCCATCATGGCCACACGCACCATGGAGCGCCGACGCGATCGCATCCTCACCATGATGGTCGTACCCCTCATGACCTGCTCGGCACGCCTTCCCGTGTACACCTTGGTCATCGGCGCTCTCTTCCCCGCTAAAACCATCATGGGATTCTTCCCGGTGCAAGGCGGCTTGATGATCAGCCTCTACTTCTTTTCCATCTTCATCTCGTTGGCCGCCGCCTGGGTCTTGTCGAAGACGGTTATTCGCGGCAAAACGGTACCTCTCCTGCTCGAACTGCCGCCTTATCGCATGCCGCACATCTCAGACGTACTTCGCATGATGTGGGGTCGCGCCAAGTACTTCCTCACCGAGGCGGGCACGGTAATTCTCGCATGCACGATTGTGATGTGGGCGCTTCTGGCCTTCCCGAAGCAACCGGAATTGGAGCTTGCATTCCAAGAGCAGATCGCGGTCTCCACAAGCACGGAAGAAATCGCCGGGCTGGAGCGCGAGTTAGCGGGACAACTTTTGCGTGAGAGCTATGCCGGCAAATTAGGCCAGGTCATGGAACCCGCCATCGCGCCACTGGGCTTCGACTGGAAAGTAGGCATCGGTCTCATCGGGGCCTTCGCGGCGCGTGAAGTCTTCGTCGCGACCATGGGTGTTGTCTATAATGTGGGCGGAGAGGTCGATGAAGAAAGCATCACCCTGCGCGAACACATACGCGCCGAGAAACGCGACGACGGAACGCCACTGTACACGCCTCTTATGGGCCTCTCACTCATGGTCTTTTTCGCATTGGCCTGTCAATGCATGAGCACCCTGGCCGTAGTCAAACGAGAAACCGATGGCTATCGCTGGCCCGCCTTCTTGTTCGCTTATATGACCACCCTGGCCTGGGTAAGCAGCTTTTTCGTATATCAAGGTGGGAAGCTGCTGGGCTTCGAATAGTGGATTTCAAGCCACAGCGTTGACTCTCATCCAATAGATAAGTACCGTGCCGAGCTTCCCCTGCGTCGGAGCTGAGATGGACATACGAGAGCAAATCGAAATTGGCTTTGAGAAGTTGGGGAAGCTCCTGATTCGCTATCCCTGGGCCGCCATCCTGGCCATGACACTACTCACTGTCGGGCTCGGCGCGGGCATGGGCCAGCTCCAAGTAGAAACCTCAGCCGAAACCTACCTCGCCAAAAACGACCCCGCGCGGCGCGTATACGACCTGTTCCGCAAAAACTTCGACAACGATGACGCTTTCCTCATTGTTATTCGCTCCAAGAATGTTTTCTCCGCCCCCTTCCTGGAACAATTGGCTGACTACCAAAGCGCCATGGAAGAACGCCTGCCCTTTCTCGACGAAGTCAACAGTCTCATCAACGCGCGCGTCACACGCGGCGAGGAGAATGAACTCATCGTCGAAGATCTGCTGGAGCAGATGCCACAAAGTGAAGCTGAATTTGCGGCACTCAAGGCCCGCGTTTTAGCCAACCCGCTATATAAGAATATTTTAATTTCTGAGGATGGCTTAACGACGGCCATGATCGTCAAAGTCCTGCCCGGCATGGCGGAACCCACAGAGACATCCCTAGAGGACGCCTTCGCCGAAGAAGTGACCGGAACCGATTTCCCACACGCGACCGTGTTCTCACCTGAAGAACTCGCACAAAGCATGGAAGTCATGCTGGCACTGAAAGAAGAATTCGAGCGCGACGACTTCGAGATCCACGTCACGGGTGATCCTCAAATCACCTATGGGCTCATGCAAGTCATGGCTGTCGAAATGCAGATGTTCTTGGGTGCCACCATGATCGTCATCGCCATCACACTCCTGATGTTCTTCCGCCGTCTTTCCGGCATAGCCCTTCCCATGCTGGTGGTGTTCTTGCCCCTCAGCGCCACCCTGGGTCTCATGGGCTGGGTGGGCTTGCCCATCACGCTATCCACTCAGAACATGCCGACCTTTTTGTTTGCGGTTTGCGTGGGGGATGCCGTCCACATCATCTGCAATTTCTATCAGCAACTCGATAGCGGTGTCTCGCGCGAAGAATCCATCACCTACGCCCTGCGCCACTCGGGACTCGCCGTGCTCATGACCAGCGTCACCACAGCCGGCGCCATGAGCACCTTTGCGTTTTCAGACTTGATGCCCGTGGCCGGACTCGGTTTCGCAGCCCCGGCGGGCGTCATGCTGGCCTTTCTCTATTCCACATGTCTATTGCCTGCGCTTCTCGCCGTTTTGCCCATTCGCCCCAAAAAACACCGAGCCACGGACACGGAAGACAACGACCCACCGCTGACACGCATGCTCATTCGATTGGGCGACTTCTGCACCGGGCACGCCTGGCTCGTCACCGGCCTGTGGATGGCCCTTGTCCTGGCTTCCTTTTACGGTGCGGCGCAAATGCGCGTTTCACATCAGCCCATTAAGTGGTTTCCCGAAGGCGATCCCACCCGCGTGGCAGCCGAAGCTGCCGATGGCGATCTAAAGGGATCCATGCCCTTGGAAATCGTCATCGACACGCAAAAGGAAAACGGGCTCTTCGATCCCGAAACCATGAATCGCATCGAAGCCCTGCAGGACTTCGTCAAGATCTACCACACAGACCACTTACAAGCCGCCCACGCCATCTCGGTCATCGAGATCTTGAAAGAAACGAATCAGGCTCTCCACGGGAACGACCCCGCGTATTATTCCATCCCGCAAGAGCGCGAACTCATCGCGCAAGAGCTTTTACTGTTTGAATCTAGTGGCTCCGACGACTTGGAAGAGATGGTCGACAGTAGCTTCCGCTACGCGCGTATTCACGTGCCTCTGCGTTTTGAAGATGGCCTCCACTACATCCCCTACGTCGAAGGCCTGCGCGAGAAGGGAAACGAGATCATTGGAGAGGACCTGCACATGACGACCACCGGGTTGATCATGCTGTACATGCGCAGCTTCCATGTCATGATCAATACGACCGTCCAATCCTACAGCCTGGCACTGATCATGATTATTCCACTCATGATTTTGATCATTGGCGATTTGCGCTTGGGCTTGATCAGCATCATTCCCAACCTGGCCCCGATCATCATGGGCCTCGGGTTCATGCATTTTGCCAATGTGCCCTTTGATATGTTCAGCATGACCATTGGCACCATTGCCATCGGCGTGGCCGTGGACGACACCATTCACTTCATGCACAACTTCCGGCGTTATTACCGTGGCGGCGACGACGCGCGCACCGCCGTACGCAAGACCATGCGCACCACGGGAAGTGCCCTACTCGTAACTTCCGTGGCGCTGTGCACCGGGTTCTACGTACAGTTGATGGGTAACATGATCAGCGTACAGAACTTTGGCATGGTAACGGGCTTTACCATTGTCGCTGCGCTGTTCGCGGACATCACCCTGGCACCCGCCCTGGTTACCCTGGCCGCTGATTTCGAAAAGCGAAAACAAGATCCCTTAAACGGGAGACTTAAACAGGAGACTTAAACGCTTGGGTCAGCTTCTTCGGCACCCGGCTTTTCCGTCGGGAGTCCAGCCGCCTCCCAGCCCAACATGTCGCCTTCTAAATGCAACAGCCCGGTAAAACCCGCTTCGCGCAACACGGTTTCAGCAATCTCGGCTCGTCGACCGCTCCTGCAGTACACAACGACCGCGCCCTGCTTCGCAATCGCGATTTCCGATACGCGGTCCGACAATTCTTCATGGGGAATATTCAACGCAGTCGGTACATGACCCTCTCCATATTCGTCCGCCGTCCGTACATCGAGGACTAGCGGAGGTGTCTCACTGGCCAATTGTGTAATCAACTCGCCTTGACTGATGAGGGGCGTAGCCTCTTCGGCCTCGACTGCACTCAGGGAACACCCGACGATGCACAACACCAAAGCAACACTAGAAATCCATTTAAACATTTCATGCCTCCCTATTATCCCATTACTCTCATGCCTTCCGGTACGTACCGGATGATAAGAGTATTGGTTAAAGCGCCATTTGCCCACCCTCCCTTGACACTCTCTGGAGCCCTACCTATAGGCTACCTGGAGGGATCATCTTTTCACAGCCGATGCCCCCTCCGAAACTTCGCCCGGAGGGATCATGAAGATTGGGTTGGTGAACGGCAACCCCGAGTGGGGTGGCGGGGAACAGTGGTTCTGGGATGCTTCTCGCGCCCTGGCCGCACGCGGGCACGAACTTGTCCACGCAGCACAATCCGGTACCAAACTCTTCGAACGCTATTGCGGAACCGGCGATCCCACCTTTGATGTGAACGAATTAAGCGAAGGGTTCCTTGACGTCGGTCCGGATGTCATCCTGTGCAATAGCGGGAAAGACCTGCGACGAGTGCTCAAGGCAGCGCGCGGGAACATTCGTGCCGCTCTGGTTATGCGTCGAGGCATCGATCGTCCGCTGCGCGACAACTTCATACGTCGCCCGAGTTGGCGCGCGCTCTCAGCCATTCTCGTAAACTCCAACGCGACGGGGCGGACCGTCCGACAATCGCTCCCCTGGTTTCCGGAGGAACGCATCCAACGTGTCTACAATCCTGTATCCATGCCTGTAGAACCCCACGTCGAATCCGACGAGGGTTCCTCTTTTCGAGTGGGTGCCGTCGGGCGCCTGGTGAAACAGAAGGGGTTTGAGTACCTGATCCACGCGGTGTCGAAATTGCCCGACGAACTGGATTGGACACTGGAATTTGCTGGTGACGGAAAGCTGCGCGGTGAACTTGAGTCCCTCACTCAAAAGCTGGGGATCAAGAAGCACTGCCACTTCCTCGGTCACGTCGAGTCACTCGCCTCGTTCTATGCACGCATGGACGCCATTGCCATCCCCTCTTTGTACGAGGGCTTTTGCTTCGTGGCCGTGGAGGCCGCACTCGCAGGACTGCCCGTGGTGGCCAGTGACACCAGCAGCCTCAGTGAACTCGTCATCCATGGAACGACGGGCCTCTTTGTGCCGCCACGAGAAGTCGAACCCCTCACCCTAGCCATCCAGCAACTGGCGGAGGATCGACAGCGCGCGATCCACATGGGTGAAATGGCAAAGCAAGGCGCGGCCGAGCGTTTCAATCCAGATGATCTACAGGATGAATTAAGCGAGTTCTTGATTCGCGCGGCCAAGCTGCCAGCGGTGGGGAAGAACGGCTAGCTGCAACTGCGACATCCCCAAGCGCTGCTTATTCGTGACCAAACCTCAGGTGCCAGATTCTTGTAATGATGTCGTCGACTTCAATGGCAGAAGAGTTCGTGAGCGTATCGACGTGAACGATGGCGCTGGGACCACTCCCCGATGCACTCCAACGCCGAATGAAGCGCGTGTTGTTGGAACCGGCGAAAATCGTAATACAAGGAATGCCAAGAGCCACGGCCATGTGCTGGCAGGCGGAGTCATAGCCGATGAATTCATCGCTGCTGCCGATAAGCGCGGCAATCTCACCGATACGGCTTTGCACACCCACGACACCCCAGCGGATTTCCGGTCCCCTTTCTGCGCCCAACTCGACCTCACAGGTGGAATACCCGCGCGCTCGCACTGCCTCCACGAGAGAATTGGCATAACACAACTCTTCTTCGCCAAAGCCCTTGTCCAAGATGATCAGCGTATCCGGCTCCTCCAACAACTCCAGCAGAAGCCGCTCTTCCAACTCGCGCCCGACGCGTTTGCGTGTGTTGCCGCCGACGCCCAGGTTCACGACGAAGATGCGCTTGGCGCCCTGGCTTCGCAGCCCGTCACAGAATGCACGGCCGAGTTCCAGGGTGGCCGGCGGAAGCCATACATGCGGGTGGCAATAGGCCTTCTCTCCCTTTTGTCCGCCACTGATCGTATCGATCCACGCGTTGGTCAACTCGGGCATGGACATGGTGTTGTTCAAGGAGTTGTGGGAGCGGCTATCAAAAAAGAAGTAGCGTTCCGGTGCAAAGAGCGGGAGCGCACCCAGCTGAGAGAGGCGTGAGTCCGGGTCCAGAAGAATCGTCTCTTCTGGGTTCGACGTCGTCTCCTCTTGAATGATCTCCAAAACATCGTGCCAGCTCAATAGCCGCTCCAGCAAACCGCCCTTGCGTGAGTACTGGATCGTGCGAACGCTCAGGCGCGGGTTGCCACCGTAGAGTTCTTTGAGCTTACTAGCGCCGATGAGCACGATCTCCGCATCGGGATAAAGTGCGCTCAAGCGCTGAATAATAATACTGGTAATGGCCACATCCGCGCCGATGGTGACGCGAGAAAGAAGAATCGCTTTGCGAACACTTCCCGCTGGCGGGAGCCGATGACTCTCGTTTCGAATCTCGTTGAGGCGATTGAACAGATCCTTGGCACTGTGGACATCGAAGTTCTTCAGGGTCGCATCCAGCTCACTGCCCGCGGCCACGGAACGACAATGTGTAATGATCTGTGTCATGACGCGGTTGTAAGTCGTGGTATTCAACTCTTCGAAATCATCGCACAAGCTCTCGATGATGATTCCAAACATGGCCTTGGCTGCGGGGTCGCTCAGCTCGGGATCATCGGACGCCGTGGTGATCTCACACAGCAGGTCGATGTAGTCCTCTTCGTAGCGCAAGTCCTTCAGGTAGTAATCCAGGAAGGAATAGGCAATCTGGCGAGAGAGGGCTCGAACCTGGTCGGGCGTGGCCGTGGCCTTGTCGAGGCTGGACCACTTTTTGCGGTAGTACGAGGGCTTCATCGCTTAAGAAACCTTTTTCAACAGAGTTTCACTCCCACGAAGCACGTCTTCGGCCTTGATGTCTAGCATACACCGGTGATCGATGGGACAGACTTTCTTATGGCAGGGAGAGCAGTCCAACTCCTTGCGCAGCACCAGGGTCTTGTCGAGATTCGCGGCGGTGTAGCGTGGATCGGTGGGGCCCATAATGACGACGGTTGGAACATCGAAGGCGACACCGTAGTGCCGGGGGCCCGTGTCATTGGTAACGAGTAACTGGCAGCGTTGAATCAAGGGTTTGAGCAACGCCAGGTCGACGCAATCGGGACTGGTATTGATGATGGGGACAGAGCAAGCGTCCTCGATGGAGTGGGCAATCTCTTCCTCACCCGGTCCGGCAAAGAGCAACACCTTGCACTTCCAACGCTCGGTGAGCAACTCAGCCAACTTTGCGAAGTGCTCTGCAGGCCAACACTTGGAGGAGCCGTAACTCGCACCGGGATTGATGCCAATCACCATGGCATCGCTCTCCACGCCGTAGCGCTTCAAGAGTTCGTCGGCCTCTTGTCGATTCTTCTCGGAGAGAAAGAGGCTTGGCACAGCGGACTCCGGGCCCTGGAGGTTTAGATGACGGCAGATCTCCAAATAATAGTCCGCCATGGGGCGCGGGATGAAGACCTTGCCTTCGTAGTTAGGCTTGGGTCCGTCCGTCAGCAGGAGGGATCGCAGGTTTCTTTGGTAGCCGTAGACCTGGCGCGCGCCCGCCAGTCGGTGAATCAATGCGGCACGAAAGGAGTTGGGCAGGACAAAGGAGATGTCCGGCCGCAGCTTGCGGAGTTTTCCCACCAACTCCAAGAGGCCTCGCCGACTTTTGTCGTCGCAGCCGATGATTTCATCGAACCAGGGCCCGTCGCTCACAATGCCCACGGCGTACTTCCGGATGACGCCGACGATTCGCGCGTTGGGGAAATTCTGGCGCAGGCAATCGAGCATGGGCGTGGCCATGACGACGTCGCCCACCCAGTTGGGACAATGGACCAGAATTGTTTGAGGCTCCGCTCGCACGCTCCCCCCTCCTTGAGATTCCCCTTGGCAAGGGCTTCAAGTGAGTGATTCACCGTTGATTGACTGACTATAGGACTAATCGTCGAGGGTGTAATCGGCTCCGATGGAAAGGCCCGCCTTGGCCAACTCTTGCTCCCATTTCACGAAGTCCGAGCGAACGCCCATCACGCTGGAATAGCGTTTGGAGTAGTGAAGAACATCCTTCTCCATCAATTCGTCGGAGAGCTCGCGGTCCCTCTTTTCCACCCAGTCCTTCTTGGCTTCCCAGGTCGGGCGATCCCATTTCTCGAGTTCATCTACCAACTCGCGGTAGATGGGCGCGCAATCCCAAGTGGTCTCGGCGTTGACGTACCAGTGAAAAGTACTGCCCAGCTTCTCGATGAAGAGATCGTGATCGGCGTCAAAAGTGAGACAAGAGGCGTCGAAGTAATTGCCCATGCCCTTCATTTTCTCCGTATCGATGAGATTATTGTCGTTGGAGATGGTGTAGGCCGCCGTGCCGGGGAAGGGAAAGAAAATGGCCCAGCGGAAGCGACCCATTTCGGACTCGGCACAGAGCCGAATCGTATCCATGATCTCGGCGCGACCCTCGAAGGGAAGCCCGAACATGACAAAAGCAGAAGTGTGCAAGTCGTATTTGTGGGCGGCGCGGAAGGATTTCAGAATCTGCGCGTTGGTCATGGGTCGGCGCAGTACTTCCTTGCGAATCTTGGGATTTCCACTCTCCAGGCCGTACTTGACGATGCGACAACCTGCATCTTTCAAGCCCTTGGCCATCTCGTCACCAAACACCTGAACATGGGCATTCACCACGAAGGGAAGACCAATCTCTTTCTTGTACATCTCACAGAATTCGAGCACGTACTCTTTATTCAACGTAAAGAGATCGTCATCAAAGATCACCATCTCAATGGCGGGATGCTTGGACGTGAGCCTTTTCAGATCGGCCATAATCACTTCAAGAGGGAAATGACGCAGGAAGTCCTTGCTCTTTTTGGCACCCCCTTCTTCGATGTAGAGATCAACGATCTCCTTATTGAAGCAGTAGGTGCACTGGTAAGGACAGCCGCGTGAGGTGAGCATTCCCAACCAGCCATTCTTCACCTTCGTGACGTGCCCGACGTCGAAGAGCTCGTAATCGAGTGCGGGAAGGGTGTCCAGATCGGGAAAGGGACCGACAGGGTTCACGATCTTCTTGCCGTCGCGAATCATGCGCATATTAGGGACGGTCGTCAGGTCGCCTCCGCTCTCGATACGGTTGATCAACTCCAGCAGCGCGTACTCGCCCTCGCCTGCACAGGCGTAATCAAATTCGTCCTGCTCGACGACTTCGTCCGGCACCATGGTGACGTGCACGCCGCCGACCACACTGGGAATCTCCGGGAATTCTTTCTTCAGATGTCGGGTCACGCTCACGGCCCAGTCATATTGCTGACTCATGCAGCTGTACCCGATGAGCCCGGGCTGGTACGCCCGAACCTTGTCGGCAATCTCTTCCTTGCTCGGAACCGGCCCCACTTCCTCATTCGCGAAAATCAGTTCAACCTCGTGTCCGCCCGCTTTTAGCACTCCCGAGATGGAGATGACGCCGTGATTGATTCCTGCTGGAGAGTCGAGGCAAGGGTAAATCAAGAGAATGCGCATGTAGTAAAAGACCTTGTGGCTGAGCTTGAGAGTAAGGGAGTAAATGGGACTCTGATTAGTATACTAATCTGTATACAATTGCGCGAGAGGCATCCTTCCCAGGCGAATTTCCTCGGTTTTTCAGTGGGCGCACAAGTCGATCCTCGGAGTCCAAATGCCCCCCCAGAATACGTAATTTCGCTTTTATAGAGTTATTCTTCGCCCAGGGCGCGCTTCAGCATCGACAGTAGGTCGGCCCGCCGGAAGGGCTTTGGCAGCAAATCAAAACCACCCTCTTGCTTGACCCGCGTCACCGTTTCCTCCCCGTCTGCAATGCGAAGTTGAAACCGTCGCGTTGATCATCCAGGTCGTAGGAGAGATACCCCATGCCCGCGCCCGCATTCACAAAGGGAACGAATCGATCCAGACCGAGGAAGTTGTAACGAAAGGACAGCGTGCCGGCGCCGAAGTAGCCCGAGCGTGGCTCGTGATTGAGCAGTAACTGTGCTTCGCTCACCAGGTCAACATTGCCCTCGTACCAGTGGCCAGCAGCCAGCGGATCCGTAAGGCCAACGCTCCAACTCGGCAACACGACAGCGTGCTCCACCTCGGAGTTCTCATTATCACGCGAGCGAAGAAACTCGAAGCCGTAGCCGTAGCCAACGCCAAGTCCAATGCGCTGCTCTCCCTTGCCGAACTGACGGGATCCCGGAAAGTCCCCCGATTCCGCAGCCAGGCCGGGCCGGGCTAGCAGAATTCCTCCCAAGAGGATCCAAAATCCAAGGTTCGCCTGCCGAAATCGCATTGAAGATTCTCCTCGTGGTTACGACGAGAACCTTAAGGCGTCGACATTACTCGAGCTTTAATGCGAGATTAATTCTTGGCAAGGCTTGAGGGGCTCCGCCGCACTGTCAAAGGCAGAGGTTACTGGGCTAACTTCGGAACTCACCTTGAGAGATCGAATCCTAGGAACGGGAGACCTTGTTATGGCAGAGTCCATGTCGCGGCAACAGGATGATCAATCCAATCTGAAGGAGATCATCGAAGCCTGTATCCGCATCGCCTGTGTCGTGCTACTCGCCGGCTGGTGCTTCACCATTATTCGTCCCTTCATCACGCCCGTGATCTGGGGAATCATTCTCGCTGTTGCCGTCTTCCCCGCCTATGCCTGGGTAACGAAGCGCATGGGCGACCGCAGACGGCTCGCTGCCACCCTCTTCGCCATAGGTGGCCTGCTCATCGTGATCATCCCCACCTACTTCTTTACAGACTCGCTGGTCAACACCGGCCAGCAGATCGCAACGCAACTGGATCTAGACAACTTCCACATTCCACCGCCGCCACCCAAGGTCGAGGAGTGGGCAGTGATCGGCACGCCTATTGCCAAGATCTGGGAGCAGGCAAGCCACGGACTTGAACCTCTTATCGTACAGTTCGCACCTCAACTTCATGGTTTCGCAGGCTGGCTTGTTTCGGCAAGTGTCTCGACGGGGCTCGCCGTCTTGCAGTCCCTGCTCTCCATCATCATCGCGGGCGTCCTACTCGCATCATCAACAGAAGGCGCTCGCACCGCAACCTCCATTGCAACCCGCCTGATAGGCACACAAGGGCAGGCCTATGCGGCGATGGCCAGCGCCACCGTGCGCAGCGTCGCGGTGGGCATCATCGGCGTCGCACTCATTCAGGCCACGCTCATCGGGCTGGGGATGCTGATCTTCAGTGTTCCCCACGCCGGCCTCTGGACCCTGCTCTGTCTCCTCCTCGCCGTACTACAGATCAGCCCCATGCTCATCGTGCTGCCCCTCATTATCTACATGTTCAACAACAGTCCCACTGGGGTGGCGGTCGCCTTCATGATCTGGGAAGTCATCGCATCCGGCAGCGACAACGTGCTTAAACCCATCCTGCTCGCGCGCGGCGTCAAGGTTCCAATGATTGTCATCTTCATGGGAGTCATTGGAGGCTTCATCTCCGCCGGATTCATCGGACTCTTTGTCGGCGCGGTGGTCCTCTCCATGGGCTACGAACTCTTCCGAGCCTGGATGCAGGAGGCTGAGCCCGGCGAGGAAACTGCAGTCGAGGGAATTGCGTAAGCGCGATAAGGAAAGCGTATCTGCTAGGATGAGAGCGTGATCTCTTCCCGACGAAGGAGCCCGGCCATGAACGTCCCGAAGATTCTCGCCCTGACCATCGCGCTGCTCTTTGTGCAAGGTTGTGCTTCCGTCTACAAACCCCGAAATTCGAGTACCTCAATCGTCGGTAAAGACACGGGATATTACCGGTACGCACACCAGGTCGAGGCCTTGGGAAACTACTCCATTACCCTTTCCTTCTCGGGTGGAGGTACGCGTGCCTCCGCTCTCGCCTACGGTGTATTAAAAGAACTCCGCGACATACAAATCGACACGAAGGATGGGTCACGCGTACGTCTGCTCGACGAAGTAGACAGCATCTCTTCCGTTTCCGGCGGCAGTTTTACCTCGGCCTATTACGGCTTGTTTGGCGACGAAATCTTCGAGGACTTCGAAAGCCGATTCCTGCGGCAGAGTATACAAGGCACGCTGATTCGTAAGCTCTTCAACCCGATTTACTGGTGGCGCAGTCTGTTCACGGGTCTCGACCGGACAGAGATGGCGGTAGAGTATTACGACCGAGCTATCTTTCGAGGCAAGACCTTCGCCGACATGCCCCGTTCCGGTCGCCCTTTCATCGAAATCAATGCCACCGACCTCAATGCGGGTAGCCGGTTTTCCTTCAATCAAGCCACCTTCGATGTGATCTGCTCGGACCTGGATTCGTTCTCCGTGGCTCGTGCCGTAACCGCATCTTCTGCGGTACCCGTGGCCTTCCCGCCCATCGTTTTGAAGAACTACGCGGAGGATTGCGACGTCTCGCAAAACCCGATGTGGGACACTGCGCTCCATAACATGGGTAAGGGTGATCGATCCAAATCCGTTGTCGACTATGTACATTCCTTGCGTGATGCGCAGGCACATCCCTATGTCCACCTTGTAGACGGAGGCATTTCGGACAACCTGGGATTGCGCACCATCCTTGGACGAGTGGAAGCCCTTGGCGGGGTTGCGGGTACCATCAAACGGAACCCCGACTTCCCCGATGATGTTGTTCTGATCCTCGTCAATGCCGAAGTCAAACCCAAGCGAAGCCTCGATCAGACCGCAGCAAAACCCTCTATCGGTAGTACCATCGACGCCATGTCCAGCGCCCAGATCGGCCTGTACAATCTCGACACCATCGCACTGATCAAGGATAAGATCAAAGAATTCGAAACGCAGTTGGAGGCCCTGGGTCACCCGACACGTTTTCATTTTGTGGAGTTGAGTTTTCAATCCATTACGGAGCCAAACGTCAAGGATTTCTTCAACTCCTTGCCTACATCCCTCGAACTCAACGACACCGAAGTGAGTACATTAATCGAGGCCGGTCGCCAGCTCTTGCGTGAGAATCCCGATTTCCAAGCCTTCCTGAAAGCCCACAATGGAACACTCGAGCAGCAGGGGCCCAGCGAGGTGAACTGTGCACCTCTCGATGCTGCCTGCTGGCTGCGAGCCATCGGCAAGGGTGACGGCTAAACTTTACCAGACAACCCAGAGTAGAAATGAACCTCATTCCGGATCTTACCTACCATTGAAACTTCCAGATGACAACAAGGTGGTTTCATGACCGTCGCCAAACCCAACAGACCCTTAGCGATAAAAATATTGAATTGTGCAGGCAAGCTAGGTTTAAAAATACCTGGCATAGCTGTTGACGCTCAACTCCAGGCGGCAAAAAAAGCCACCGGGTTGAGTGACTTTGGCGATGAAAAGTTCTTGGAGCCTTTGGCAATTCTGGTGGATTCCCTGGAAAAGGAATCGCGCCTGACGACCCTTGGCCGGATTTCAGTGCGGGAAACCATTGGACGCTATCTTCGCAATCGGCTGCACATTCAAGACCATTTAAAGAAGCACCCCGAGATACTGCAGGAAGAGATTCGAAAGCCGCTCATCATTGTCGGGTTGCCGCGCACCGGCACTACGGTTTTATTTAATCTTTTGGCGCTTGATCCTGCAAACCGAGCACCTTTGAGCTGGGAAACATCCAACCCCTATCCCCTTCCCGTAGCGGCTACTTATAAAAGCGATCCTCGGATCGCGGCCATGCAGAAGAATTTTGACAATCTATATTCCATTGTGCCGAATCTAAAAACGGTGCATGAATTCGCAGCGGAACTGCCACAGGAATGTGTGGCAATTCTCTCCCATGAATTTCTTGGGATCGAATTTCCGCTTACCTATGACGTGCCTACCTTTGCAAAATGGATGAATCGGCAATCATGGTTGCCGGCACTCCAATACCACAAACTCTTCTTGCAATACCTACAGAGTGGAATCAAAAAGGAGCGTTGGGTGCTGAAAACACCCGGTCACCTGCCCGTGATTGATGATCTTCTCAGCGTATATCCTGACGCGTGCATCATTCATACGCATCGCGACCCCATGAAGGTAATGCCCTCAGCGGCAAGTCTTTGTTACGAACTCCGATGCGTCGGCATTGATGATATTGACCCCAAAAAAGTAGGTATCGATCAAACGGCTATCTGGGAATCTCATCTCAACAAGGCCATGGAAGTAAGACAGCGCCTGGGTAAAGACCACAAGCAGTTTTTTGACACACAATTCGAAGACGTGGTTCGTGATCCCGTCGCGTTGATTCAGCGGATCTATCAACACTTCGACATCCCGTTTACTGAAGAAACAAAAAGCAAGATGGATCACTACATGGAGAACAAACCGAGGGACGAGCACGGCAAGCATCACTACACCCTCGATGACTTCGGTCTAAGCGAAGAGCGCGACGCCCCTCGCTTCAAGCGGTATTGTGAATATTTTAATATTCAAACCAACGCTGATCTTTAAGCTCCGGCCCAGACTAACTTTTGCGCCTCAGCACCAATCCCACTTGAGACCCAAACTCCCCTTTACGAGGCTACGCTTCTGCAGTATACAGTCTTCAAAATATGTATACTTATCTCCCAGAGTGCCCAGAGTGAAAGGTATGAGAAATAAACGCTGATGAACAACCCCGCCTGGAAAGGGAAACGCCCACAAAGCGAAGAAGAAGCCAAGCAGCTATTGCTGAAAGCAACGCTGAAGCTCGTCAAGCAAGCCGGTGATCTAAAAAAGGTCACCATCAGCCGTGTCGCCGAAGAAGTGGGCGTCACCCGAAGAACGGTGTACCGCTACTTCCCCAGCACCGATGACTTGTTCCTCTATACGTCGGCACATGTCGGCGGCGAGCTCCTGAAGAAACTGTACGTGCATGCCATCAAGTTCGACAGCTTCGCAGATCGCATTCTCGAATCCATGGTGTACATGATCAAAGAGATTCCAAAACACCCGGAGATCTACCGCAATTTCGATGTCCACACCCTGTCGGGTGGCGTGAACATCGACGGCGCACTGGCCGAGGACGCTCTGGATTATTCCTACCTGATGTTGAGAACCGTTTTTCCAGAAGACGAGAAGATGCCGGACGAAGCCTGGCTGCGTGAACTGGCCGAGCACATGGTGCGCTTATTGTTCGCGGTGCTCGTCGCCCCCGGTCCTCGCCTGCGAACCCAAAAGAAAGTCCGAGCCTACTTTCAGCGCTGGTTGATTCCCATCGTCCGAACTCATCTCGCGGAGGGCGTCCAATGATTCAGCGAGCCCAAAGTTGGGTTACCTCTCTTCACACACGCATGGAACGCCGGTTCGAAACCTGGGGAGCGCTGGTCTGTCGCTTTCGCTGGATTGTGGCAGTGGCCTTCATCATTCCGACTGTTTGGCTAGGGGCTCAGGTGCCTCGCATCGAGCTCGACAATTCATTGGAAGCGGCCCTGCTCAAGAAGGACCCTGCCCGGCTGGCCTACGATGATTTTCGAGCGCGCTTCGGGCAAGACGATCAGATCCTCATTGCCATCCCCTCGGAGGAGATCTTCACCCTGGCCTTTCTTGAAAAGCTGCGGGCCCTACATGAGGATCTGGAAAAAAATGCTCTTCACGTTGTGGAAGTAACGAGCTTGATCAACGTGCGCTCCACCTACGGGCGTGGGGACGAGCTCGTCGTCGAAGACCTGCTTGAGGCCTGGCCCGAAGACGAGGCCGCATTAGCAGATTTTGAATCGAGAGTGCGCAACACACCTTTCTATCAAAATGTCTTCATCAACAAAGAAGGGACCTTGACCGCGCTGGTCATCGAACCGGGCTTGGCGGAAAAGGCACCGCTGGACGAAACGACTTTCGGAGACTTCGAGACTGGATTCGATAGGTCGGCCGAGCAGGACGACGTCACCACGAAAGAGGAATACCTCTCTCAAGTCCAGGAAAGAGCGATGATCGACAGTCTTAGCGAGATCATGGACAAGCACGACACTGCCGATTTTCCTCTGTCCATCGCAGGGGAAACCTTCAGCAAGGCGCGTATGAATGCGATCTTCATTCAAGACGTTCCTCGGTCCATCAAGATATCTGTGATTGCCAATGCGTTCTTTCTCTTTTTACTCTTCCGTCGCCTATCGGCAGTGATCTTGCCCCTGGTCGTCGTCATCTGTTCCATGTTTGCCACTCTCGGGTTTATGCCCTTATTGGGCCTCACGGGATCCAGCGTGATTCAGATTGTCCCCTTGTTGCTCGTGGCCGTGGGCATTTGTGCGGCACTACACCTCCTCGCCATGGTCTACAAAGAGCGAGACCAAGGCGAGACCAAGGTCAAATCCATCAGCAAGGCCATGGGCCACTCCGGGTTGGCCATCCTCATGACGAGCTTGACCACGGCGGGAGGCTTGCTCTCCTTTGCAACCGCTTCGATCCAAGGCGTCTCCAATATCGGGATCGTCGCACCCATCGGTGTTGCCCTTGTCTTCGTCTACAGCATGACGCTTTTACCCGCGCTGCTGGCAATTTTCCCCATGCCGGAACGAAAGGCCCGGTCGGGAATCAACGAGGAAACGGCTTTGAGTCGCCTGCTCGCGCGCATCGGGGATTTCTCCACGGGTTACCCCCGCAGCGTACTTGCGGCGACAGCACTCTTGGTCCTGCTTTCGACTGTCGGCGTTCTAGACCTGGAGGCTTCCCAGAAGATTCTGCAGTGGTTTCCCAAAGACGACCCGACCCGGATGACTACCGAGATGATCGACCGCGAAATGGGCGGCTCCAGCACCCTGGAAGTCATGATCGACACGGGAAAGGTGAACGGGCTGTATGATCCCACTACCCTGCAGCAACTGGAAGAGGCCTCAGAATTTGCCCTGAACCTTACGCATGAGTCGGTGCAGGTCGCCAAGGTCAATTCTCTCATCGATGTGCTCAAGGAAACCCACCGAGCCCTGAACAGCAATGACCCCGCCTTTTACAAACTCCCCGAGAATAAAGAGCTAGTGGCGCAAGAGCTTCTACTCTTCGAAAATAGTGGCAACGACGACCTTGAGGAGTTGGTCGACTCTCAATTTCAGTACGCGCGTCTGAGCATTCTCGTACCCAATGTCGATGGGAAACACTTCCCCGGGTTCATCGAGAAACTCCGAACAGGTCTTGAGGAAAGGCTCGGCGAAGAGACCGAGATCGAAATCACCGGCATCGTTTCTTTGCTGTCGCGCAGCTACGAAGCCGTCTTCAGCTCAACGGCGAGTTCCTACATTCTCGCTTTGGGCATCATCACTCCCCTCATGATTCTGCTCATCGGGAACCTCCGGCTGGGATTGCTGACCATGGTCCCCAATCTTCTGCCGATCTACATCACCCTCGGATTCATGGGCTGGGTCGGCATTCCCCTGGACCAATCCACCATGGTGACGGGCTGTATCATCATCGGGCTCGCAGTCGACGACACCATTCATTTCATGCACAAATACCAGCGTTACTTCTTCAAGTGCGAGGATGTACGCCGGGCCACCCATCAAACACTCACCACCACGGGTACCGCCCTGTTCGCGACAACGGTGGTCCTTACGGCCGGGTTTGCCTGCAACGGCTTCGCCTACATGGTCAACGGAAAACAATTCGGCGCCATCGCCGCCTTCGCTACCGTCGTCGCCTTTGTGATGGACGTGATCGTTATGCCTGCTCTTCTCATGGTGAGTACGCGCAGGGAGAAGTCCTAACCGAGAGGGCTTGATCAAGTGTGATCAAGCCCCATCAGCCACTCGTGAATATCTTAATGGCCCAATAACCGATAAACAGCAGCGTGTCACAACTCTCAAAAGGAATGTTCGATACGGGCGATGATCGTGTCTTGGGTCTGTTTGGGTAGATCAATCCAGAAGGCACTGTAGCCGGCGACGCGTACTTGAAGATCGCAGTACAACTCAGGACGTTCCTGCGCATCTCGCAGTATCTCGTCATCCACCACATTGAACTGGATATGACTGATGGTTCCCTTTTCGTACCACGAGCGAATATACGCTGCAAAGAGATCCCTCTTCTTCCCTTCCAAGAAGGAAGGCATGAAGCGCTGGTTTACCAGTTGCGAGAACAAGTATGGGATCTTGGCGATGGAGTTTAGTGAGGCCGTTGGGCCACAGAGGTCGGTTCCGAAGGTGGGCGAGATTGTGCCGTCAGCAAAGCTTCCCATGGCAAAACGACCGTCGGGCGTGGCACCGCAACACAGTCCCACTACCTGATACGCCGCTGCGGTGCTGCCATCGAAGGTGCAGGGATGACCCCACGCGTCCTTCACCTGGCCAGCGGTGTCGGCAATACCTTTCATATACTTGACCGCCCAGGCGTCGGCGAATTCGTCATCGTTTCCAAACTTCGGTACGCGCAGGAAGTCCTGCTGCATCACCTCGAATCCCTCCCAGTTTGCCCGCAGCGCTTCAAGCATTTCCGCCATGGTGTACTTGCCCTCTTGGAAGATCAGCTTCTCCATTGCGGCGAAAGAGTTGGCGGTGTTGATGCCACCAAAACAGACAAAGTTTGGATAGGTGTCTTTCTCCTTGGCAACGGTATGGAGATCGACAACACGCTCCAGACACTCGTCGAACAAGAATGAATTGCAAGGATCGGGGTAGTACTGCTCGAGAACCTCGTGACCGATATTCCAGGAAGTAACCGCCACCTTCACGTGGAAGCTTAGACGCTGCATGTACGCGTCGAAGAGTTCATCAATGGATTTCATCTGCGCCGGATCGGCAAGCTCCGGGATGCCAGGCACCGGTATCGGATCCCAGAGTCCGAGGGTTTCTTCCAGCAGTTTCGGGCCCATGAATCCGCCCGTGTTATTCAATCCCGATCCGACATTGGGGTTCCCGGGCATGAAAGGATTCACGCACCCGACGATCCCTGCCTTCTTGGCTTCCTCGGGCGAGTAACCGCGCCGAAGCGCCCAGGTCTGGAGCAGATCTTCGTTGAACCAGCTCGGGTGCCCCATGCCGACTTTATTCAAATCGATGGCCCCTTCGATCACTTCCGGAGCCATGTTCTTGTGGTAGCGCAGGGCCAGCGGAGGCTGATTGACATGCAAGGTGCCCAAGGCTTCCATGGCGATGAGCGTGAGTTCGTTACAGAGATCGTTCCCATTGCCATCGGAGCCGCCGATCTGGGCGGTGTAAATCACGTCGATTCCCGTGGTAACACTGAAGATCACCGGATTCTCTAACGGGGAACCCAGGGCTTGGATCTTGATGAAGAGACACTCGACCAACTCCAAAGCTTCCGCACGAGTGATCCGGCCCGCTTGGATATCCGCCTCGTAGTAGGGCCACCAGATCTGGTCGAGGCGCTGGCCGCTGCCGTTTCCACAAACCGTCAGGTAGTGCCCGACAACCTCGATGATCCAATAGAATTGAAGAGCCTCGTGGAAGCTGCGCGGCGGCTTGGCCGGGACCCGTTCGAGGATGTTTGCCATCTCTTCGAGTTCAGCACGCCGGGCGGGATCACTCTCTTCCTCTGCCTGTGTGCGAGCGAGTTCTGCGTTGCGCTCTGCGTAGCGGATGATTGCCTTGCCGGAGATGATCATCGCTTCCAGAGTATTCTTCTTCTCCATGTACTCAGCCGGAGACAATCCGGATAGTGCAGGATTATCTAGCGCTGCGAGCTTTGCCTCTGCCACCGCGAGGCGAGCTTCGAGCCCTTCCTTGTACAGCGCCTCGAAGTCGTAGACCATGGCGCTGCGACTCCCTTCCCACGCCAGGCAACTGACGCTGGTGGCCATGGTGGTGATGAGTTCTTGCATCCCACTGGGATGCGCCTTCTTGATGCGTTCTGCACTGGCCTTGTCCTGCCAGAACGCACAGATCTCATCGACCTCTTTGCGCTCGACCTCATTGGCCATGTGGGAGAAACCACCAGTCCGGAAGGCTTCGGGTGTCCAAGCGACAGCCGTTTCAGGATGCCAACGAATTTCATTGGGGGCACCGTTGGGATCGCCGACGATCAGCTCGCCAGGTGCGATATAGATCGGCAATGCCTCACACATCCGCTTGACGGCTTCGGCTCTGCACAGCGTCCAAGGTGGCCCCGCGGTCTCCCGGTAGGCCTCCGTCATCAGACGCGCGCGATCCATATTGATGCGAACACCTTGGCGGTAGGTGCACTTCTTGAGCCCCATGGCGATGCTGATGTAATCCTTGACCACAGCCGCTTTCCACACCAGCGCGTC
>PIVT01000325.1 GCA_003353845.1 Pseudomonadota bacterium
CACATATGGCTCCAGGAGACCAATATCTAGGCCACCAAATCCATTATACAGCTGAAATGGGCCGTGACGAGAAAGTGAAACTTAAACCAAAGAACCAGAATTTTTCGTTAACACCACGCATCACAGGGCTCAAAATTGTATTGGAAACCGGTCTCAAAAGTAAATTTAGGCCATATATGGCACCAGGAGACCAATATTTAGGCCACCAACTCTATTTATACAGCTGAAATGGGCCGTGACGAAAAAGTGAAACTTAAACCAAAGAACCAGAATTTTTCGTTAACACCATGCATCACAGGGCTCAAAATTATATTGGAAACCGGTCTCATAAGTAAATTTAGGCCATATATGGCTCCACGAGGCCAATATTTAGGCTACCAAAGACCCCGACAGCAGGGCCATGTCCATATTTTCGGTGATTTCGGTATTTTTCGGTAATAATTTTTACATGAGGTGGTTTAGTAGGTCGAGCTACCCAAAAACCGAATCAGAAATCTCAGAATCCAAGCGCATGGTGTGGAGTTACGCGGCGTTTCCATTCGGGCTCTTTATTTGGCGAATCCCCAATGATGCCACTCAAAAGAACGCCACCAACAAGCCTTCTCTGAGAACTAAGGAGAGGGCCCCATTTTCTTCGTTTGTTAAGCCCCCACACCAATAAGCACTAACTTCATGGGGCTTGTCTTGCTGCGCTTTACGTGTCCTCGTTGTCGACTCCATGCTCGACGTCCAGGATCGATCGATCCGTAATGTCCCAGTCCACCATCTCGAGCACCTTGAACTCCGCGGGTGACCACTCGCCACCCCGCTTGCCATCTTCCTCCTCCTCCTCGATCAGCGCCTTTTCCTCGGTGAAGTTTGGTGGGCCGGTAATGGACTCGCAGCCTGTGTAAACTTTGAGGCGCGAGATATCTCCGAGATGTGGCTGCCGCTCAAAGCGGAGACCATCGACAGCGCGGCCATGAAGCGTGCCTCACGCTGTACTGGACTCTTTCGCAAGCTTATCACGCATCGTCTTTACCGCGCCAAGGCACATGGCGAGGATGACGTTGTCCTCCACGTACACCTCGCTCCCGTCTCCGTGAAGAAGCAGGTTGCTCGCGACGCCACGATTATGTAAACCTTGCTCTCGTCAACGAACACCTTCCCCGAGAAACCCACCTTTAAAATGTCTCGCATGACCATGTCGCGCAGCTCCTTGGCGCCCTCTGCCGCGTCATCGGCGTCCGAAGCCAGGGCTGATGCGCCACCAAGTGTGCGCACTGGCGGCTTGTTGATCTTTGGTGCAGCGTGTACCAAGCAAAAGGGCCACTGCTTTCCCCATCGCCAGTATTGCCGCCGCTGCCGCTGCTGCCGCTGCTGCTGCTGCTGCTGCTGCTGTGGCAGCGTCGGCGACGACGATGGCGTTTCCAACGGTGCTTCTTCCGTGTCTTCACTCGCCATAGCGCGAAATCCTGCAGTGCTCATCCTTGCTGCTGGAAATAGTCTGTTTCAGCGTGTGTGCATTGGAGCGTTGGTCGCGTCTACAACTATAAATGCTGTATGTAGACACTACCTTTTAAATGTTGGTACCAAGCTGGCACTTGAAGCATACAGTGTACTACTGTAGTAGTATATATATGTAGGAAGCACGTTTTTTAGGTTTTTTAGGTTTTTAGCGATCAAATATTCTTATTCTTTGTCGCTTGGTCGACTTCCTCTT
>PIVT01000326.1 GCA_003353845.1 Pseudomonadota bacterium
TGAACCTCAATAGGCTCCACATAGAACCTTGCGCTCCCAGTCCTCCGCGGAGAGAATGTTTCTCCAAGTCACCAAGACTTCTCTTCACGGCCAAGCAGCGGTAAGCACCGATCCGATCGCCGCCGGAAGGGCTTGTATGCGCCATTGATAGCAACGAAGGGTGTTGCAAAGCCCGAGGATTGCCTCCCGACTCGGCATGAACCTACGAAGACGACAGCGTGAAGCACGACACCTGCAACAAGAAGATCCGAGATTTCTTCGCTCGGCGGCGCCACCTAGTCGACGAGCAAGATCTCCCACTTTTCAAAATCTTCAGGAAACGAGAATACCGAGATTTACCGTTAGCGACCAAGGAACGATGGATTGAGCTGGTGCAAGTCGCCATCAAGTCGAGACACGGAGACGACGACGACAAGATTACTGAGAAGAGGATCACAGAATATTTTCCACGTCAAAACAATGAATGAGATAGGTAGCAAGGATGCTACAATGAGAGACGAAATGAAACAAGGCCTGACTTTCCCCACTGGGGTTTTCTGGGGCATTTGATACAAAGAATAATACGTTGAACCGGTGTGGCTCTGCCCTTCATGAGGGGGAGCCGGGCCGGGGGTTACCCAACATTTGGGTCGGTGGCTAGTACACCTTCCCTCTCCCATCACTAGATGAGAGAATCGCGCCGAATGGTTGCTGATTGTGAGTGTGGAACCTTAGCTTAAGCTAAAACTACGTTTTACATACAGTCCGGCACCAGTTATAAGCATATTTTTTATGCTTGTTTGAGTACTCAGATTTCAGATAAAATAAGCATTTTGAGTACTCGGATTTGGGCCTCATGCTTATTTTCCAATGACATTGGGGGGGAATCTCGACACTTTCTGTCAGACTTTCCGTGACGTCGTTGTGAAAAGAACTTTTGGCGGGCCCGCCAACGCAGGTCTTCGTTGTTCTTTACCGTACATTGCAACACGTCGTAGGAATTCCTACTCCACAGTTGGAAAGATGAGCAGCCCGGGCGGAGAGGACGGAGGAGAGTACTGGCAAACCTTCGATACATGTACCGGCGTACGTGTACATACATGTACGCTTCTGACGTACAACGTACGTACGGGTTCTTGGTCTGTCCGCGACCAACTTTTGGGGAGAAACCCCTAGGAAATGCTAAGCATATATGCTTATTTGAGTACTCAGATTTTAGGGAAAATAAGCATATTGAGTACTCAGATTTTAAAAAAATATGCTTATAACTGGTGCCGGACTGTACGGGGTGCTGTTGACGAGAAGGCATAGATCCGTGGGAACGATTTCGAGGTATGCCTCGTTGAACTCCTCGCAGCTCATCGACCCGCGCGTCATCAGCGAAGAGCACTACACGGCGGCCCGCGAGGTGCGACGAATCTTGCAGCGCTACAAGGACCTGCAGGACATCATCGCGATTCTCGGCATGGAGGAGCTTTCCGACGAGGACAAGCTCACCGTCAATCGTGCTCGCCGCGTGCAGCGCTTCCTGTCGCAGCCCTTCTTCGTGGCCGAGAACTTCACCGGCCAGAAGGGCGTCTACGTAAAGCTCGAAGACACTATCCGCGGCTTCCGCGAGATCATCGACGGCAAGCACGACGACCTGCCCGAGCAGGCCTTCCTGATGGTCGGCACGATCGAGGAAGCCCGCGAGAAAGCGGAGCGTATGCGCACGGAGGCCGGC
>PIVT01000327.1 GCA_003353845.1 Pseudomonadota bacterium
CAGGAGCGTGCTAGGTTCCCGCCTCCCATCCCTGCCAGGGATGCGGCCCCCGCGGAGAGGTGGTCGAGTTGGTCGAAGGCGCCGGATTCGAAATCCGGTGTACGTGCAAGCGTACCGTGGGTTCGAATCCCACCCTCTCCGCCATATTCTCTCTATAATTACGAATAGTTACAGATGTGGATTTGAGGCCGTGATTGGGCATAGGGGCTCGGGATTTTGGCTGTGCAAGACTCATCTAAGATAGAAAACGAGATTCGGGAGTCGGATGACAAAGTTCACTTTGGGAACAAATCACTATGCCGTTTCATTCAGCGCTTTCGGCTGCAAACCAGCAGAGCACCCAGCCCGAAGACCAGCGCTGCGGAAGGCTCTGGAATAGCCATGGAGGCCAGCGATAGGTTGTCGATATGAAACAGCTCGCTCTCATTCCCGGTGTCCCACCGGAGAGAGCCAAACGTTGAATCACCAACTATACCAAAACCTCCACCGCCATAGCCGGAAGTGATCCCAAGAGCTTCGTCAATGTCGATCGAGTTATAGAGAGGATCATCGAAATACCCTGCCAAGATAAGGCCACCGGTATTGACGTCGCCGACATCTGCAAAAAAACCGATTGTTTCGGCCGGAAGTATCCACTCAATATACTGCGGATGATTAGTAATGCCCACGCGTCCTACGTACTTGCCGGGGAACTTGCTGTTGCTGTCGACATTATTGAGGCCATTACGATTCAAGCCTGGATACGCCGTAGAAACGATACCATTATCGAGGGTGATGGAGGTGGCATCTCCGATGGTTGTGTCGAAGGTCTCGGTAACAAAGCCCGCAACAGCTGATTCCCATTGGGTGCGATCGGTATAGATCGTCACGGCTGAAGCCGCAGGAGCTAGTAAAAACACGGACAGCATCACCAGTGACCAACCTTGGAACAAACGCATACAGCTCATCAGCTTCCCCCTCCAGGAACCACCACGAATCACGATCACGCAGAGACTGTACCATAAGTATTCATACCTGCATTGGGGGTCTATTCGATTAAGGACGGGTTTCCATCCTTCTCTTGCGTTCTTTGCCAACCCCAGGGGACCAAGTCACTGCTGTGAGGTTTCCACACCGCCATTAACTCTTCGATCCCTGAAATCAGGCAGCTCGTACACCTTGAAGATATTTCCAAATGTCGAGGACATCAAACACCAAAGAGAGGGTCAGGAAGATCGAAAGGGTTACGAGATAAAGAAAGAACGCTCCGTCCATGCGCACAAGCTGAAAGAGCATGCAGGGAAGTAGCACGACCCAGAGGACATGGCCGACCCCCAGAATCTTTTCGAAGCCGAAATAAGAATACAAAGCCATCATCGCCATGGCCGATGCCATGAAGGTGATGAAAATTATTCTAGCGAGGGGCTCGGCCCAGAAGAAAAGACTCGCCATGTTTGCCAAGGCCAAGCAGACAACCCAAGCCGCCACCCAACGCGGCTGTTTTAAAAGTTCGCTGAAAAACAACAAAGGATTGCGCATGATTTAGCCTCCTGGGCCGCACCTTCACTAAACCAAACCCGTTTACTCGTAACTCTCCAGCAAACGCCGCGCGGCATCTTTTGCCAATACCCCTCCACTCTTATCGCAAAGGGTATGCGCCGTAAAAATGGCTCCGTCAATCAGCAGCGAGAGTTCCCGCGCGATGCGGTGGGCGT
>PIVT01000121.1 GCA_003353845.1 Pseudomonadota bacterium
TAGCTCAGTTGGTAGAGCATCGGACTCTTAATCCGGCGGTCGTAGGTTCGATCCCTACCGCACCCACCATGGTTTTTCGGGGACTCAGAAGAAATTCTGGGTCCCCGTTTCTTTATATGGGCTTGGGAAGGTTGGAGTTTAAATTTCTTCCTGTTGCAAACTGATGGGCAACTCGCGACGAGCTACCTCATCAAGCACTTTCTCTACTATTTTCCACGTCGATTCGGAGGGATCTTGCTCTGGCGATTCCCTGAAGTACCAAACACCACCTTTTTGACTCTTTAATTCATCTAGAATCGGACCTAGCTCCGATAGTGACACCTCTTGATTATCAACGAAGATCTTACCCGAAAGGCCGACTCTTATTTTGACAATGACTTCTGGCGATTCTTTTTGGGCGGCGTTGCGCTCGGGATCTAGGTGCCCGCGTGCTTCGTTTCCGGTGATCGTCTCATTTGATCCCGTCTCCATTGTTTGCCTTGCGAGTTCCTTCGTTTCTCGGATAAGCGACGCAATTTCTGGGGGTAAATCATCCACTTCGAAAACACTTGCCCAGCGCCTATCATCTGCATATGCAATGCGGATATGCACGGATGCGTGATCTAGGGCCTCGTCAGCAAAAGCAAGTTGTGGATTTTTAAGTGGCAATGACAGGATACCGTGCTCTTGGACAAGAGCGTCCACTCTCTCCACTGTTTGTTCGTAGACTTCGGGTACGTGATCATATCTGATCAACATCGTTGCCCCCTGTTCTCCATTTTCACCTTCTAATCCAATGAGAATCGGCTGCTCTGGCATGATTGCAAATCGGTATGTGAAGGGAGCTACCTGGAGTTCAAACCACACAAGGCGATAAGTTATGGGATCACGTTCTTTACTTTTAAGAAATCCAAACAGCCCCATGCTAACTACTCCTCCCGTGATAAGTGCCACAATGAGCATTCTTCGCGTCATTCTTCCCCCCAAGGCTGACTCTAGGAGTTTATCCCGTCCTGGGTCCAGCTTAACCAAATTAATACATGGCGTAGTTGTGGGCTCAGGGGTAGCTGAGAAGCCGACTCGAAATCAAGAGGATAGGACAGAAAGACCAGGGTGAGCCCGACAGCGTCTAGAAAAGCGGTTGGGGGGAGATCAATCACGGTAAGCGATATGAACACCCGGCGAACCTATACGAACCCCTGCGTGTCACCGCAATTTTGTAACTTCCTCAAACTAAAGGAGTAATCCAATTTTGGCAGACGAACTCTTAATCCGGCGGTCGTAGGTTCGATCCCTACCGCACCCACCATGGTTTTTCGGGGACTTAGAAGAGATTCTGAGTCCCCGTTTTTGTTTTGGTGACACAGAGAGTGACAAGGTGGTGATATCCGTCATTAGGGCTGGGTAGCTAACCCCGAACCAAGAGAATAGAGTGGGGAGAGCGGATTTCAAGCGGATGAATTGAGACTCAGCCACCTCGAATTGTCATAATGATTGTTGCCGGCTGAGGAAAGGCCGCTTGTCCTACTTATCCTTGACGTCGGCTTTAGCATTCAATAGGGCGGTGACAACTTCGGTGTAACCTTGCTCCTGCGCAACCATGAGCGGTGTCCCGCCATTATCCGCAATGATATTGGGGTTGGCTTTGGCTGCCAACAAGGCAGCAACGATTTGCGCATGGCCACCCTGAGCTGCCATATAGAGGGGAGTCACACCATGAGAAGCGGTGGCATTGGGGTCAGCATTGGCATTCAAGAGCAAAGAAACGGTTTCAAGATGACCCTTCATAGCCGCTAGAAAGAGGGGAGTCGCACCATTAGAAGTGACAGCGTTAACGTCAGCTTTGGCATCCAACAAGGCGGTAACGATTTCGGTATTGCCAGTCGCCGCTGCAATATGGAGTGAAGTTGCGCCCTTCTTTCCACCACCGGCATTGACGTCGGCTTTGGCCGCCAGTAGAGCCGTGACGATCTCAACATGACCATCCTGCACCGCAAAGAGGAGAGGGGTTGCACCTTCTGAAGTGGCGACATTGACATCGGCTTTGGCATCCAATAAGGCGGTAGTGATTCCGAGATGGCCAGCCATGACCGCAACCAAGAGCGGAGTCGTGTTATTTGAAGCGGCAATATTGACGTCGGCTTTGGCCGCCAGTAGGGCGGTGACGATTTCGGTGTGGCCGTTCTGCGCTGCCTGACTGAGTGGGGTTACGCCTCGTATATCTGAAGCATTGACGTCGGCATTGGCATCCAATAGGGCGGTAACGATTTCGACATAGCCTTCCTGCGCCGCCATAAAGAGCGGGGTGATATTGTTATTATCGGCGGCATCGATGTCGGCTTTGGCTGCCAGCAGAGCGGCAACGACTTCAGCACGACCCTCCCCAACCGCCAATTTGAGCGGGGTTGCGCCATCTGTTTTGGTGGCATTGATGTCTGCATTGGCGGCCAGTAGGGCAGTAACGATTTCGGTATGACCATTCTGCGCTGCCTGACTGAGTGGGGTGGCGCCAGACATATGGGTGGCATTGACGTCTGCTTTGGCTGCGAGGAGGGTGGCAACGATTTCTGCATAGCCACTCTGCGCCGCCATAATGAGCGGTGTCGCGCCGAATCTATTTATGACATTGACATCGGCACCGTCTACTATCAATTCGCGAATTTCAGTAATGTCAGTGGCTCTCATAGATTCAGAGATGATTCGTAATCTCTCCGTCTGCAACTTGGCCATCTGCGATTTGTTACTAGAGGTCGCACATCCGCTAAGACCGGCAACAACCCCAATCAGGAAAAACCCTACTAATCCGCGATAGATCCCGCTTCTGATCAACATGTCCTGCTCTTTCTATTTATGGGCTTGACCTTTCCCCGTTCTTCCTGCCAAAACTTATATGAGTCCCGAAGGTAACATAGGCGCCAGTGGCCGGAAAACCGACCCCCAACCAAGGGAACAGAGCGGAGAGGACGGTTTTCAAGCGGATGAATTGAGACTTGGCCGCTTAGAATTACGCAATGCTTGCTACAGGGTTCGAAAGGGCTCCTTGTTCCACCTGTCCGTAGAACTAGTGCAAATCAACCGGACCCTGAAACATGTCAGGCGAGTTGAACACCAGGCGGACCTATACGAACCTCTGCGTGTCACCGCGATTTTGTAACTTCCTAAAACTAAAAGAGTAATCGGATTTTGGCAGACGAACTCTTAATCCGGCGGTCGTAGGTTCGATCCCTACCGCACCCACCATGGTTTTTCGGGGACTCAGAAGGAATTCTGGGTCCCCGTTTTTGTTTCGTGTTCGAGACAAAGATCAACTCCCCCCTGAATTTTCTTGGCGGGGTTTGGTGTGTTTGAAACCCCTTTACGGCTTCAACTTGAACTTGTAATCGGTTCCATGCTCTTCATTAAAGTCGGAGAATATCTTGTTTGCGACGTCGTCGACTTCGGGAGGAAAGCCATCGAGAACCCATTCAGGGGTCTGGTAACGATCGCCGCCCGCTTCGATCTTTTTCTCTACGAGTGGGGGTGATGGGTAATACTCTGGGTTGGGGACTGCCATGCGTGTGCGCACGCCCTCTTTGGTCACGTTCCACACCATAAAGTCTCTTGCGTAGTCCACCGGGCCGTCGTAAATCTCTTCGACTGTACTCACCACCGCCGGGAGTGTGTCGAAGTCGTTTTGGAAGTGATAGGCGACCGCATGCTTGGGTTCCGTCATGGCCATCACTTTGGCGAAGAACGCGGGGTTGGCGTGGATCTTTGTCATGGCGTTCAAGGCTTCTTCTCCCGAGAACTTCCATTTCGACACCGCCATATTGGGCATGAAGATGGACTCATGGATGGAGAGGTCCACGCCCTTCGTGTGTTCGATCCACCACTTGTTCGGAAGCGTGTCGCCGGAGAATGCCAGCTTGAGTCCATTCCATTCCAGAATGAAACTGGCGGATTGCTCGAAGTGAACGGCAGGGATGCTCCGGATGACGACACCATTTTCTTCGTAGACCACTCCGTTGACTTTGGACCAATCGTATTCCGTGACTACGAGGCTCATTGAGCGCGTGTCGATGGTGCCTTGGAGCGTGCCGGTCATCCATGCCCACATTCCCAACATGCTGTCCATTGCGGCTTTGGTGCCCCACTCTGGGCGCGTGCCTCCACCTCCCGGCCCCCAAACTCGCAGAGGCACAGAACGGTTGTTCTGCGGGCCATAGATATAGAAGGCAGGTAGGTCACCCATGTGGTCTGCGTGAAGGTGTGTGAGGAAGACCTTGTCGATGTAGTCCAGCGGAATCCCAAGAGCGTAAAGCCGTTCCATGGAGCCGGTACCCATATCGAAGATGAACTTGTCGCCGTTGCCCAACTCGATCAGCATGCAGGCAGCCGCTTGGCTGAGACGTGGCATCGGCATGCCAGAGCCACAGGCGATCACACGCATCTCATCTGGGTCCAGCGCTTCGGTACCCGGGTAGTACACCTCGTGTGTTGGATAGGGTTGCGTGGGGGACCAATCTTCCACTGAGGGTTGGTTTGTAGCAGCCCAAGCATCTTTCACACTAACATTTACTTCTAAGGTTAGGGCGGCAATGGCGATGAGTCCGACGGTAATGATGGCTCCGACTGTTATGAACTTTCTGGGCATTCCAACTCCTCCTTGTATGCAATCCAGATGAGTGTGATCACATTCGATTAGAGTCTCAAGAGACCAAGATTGTCTATTGTTTTCTCTTCGCAGGCCAGCAGGCCCTCTGTAGTGTCGCACCTGGGGGCTCGCCCGTTGCGATTGCTAGTGGAGCTTTCCATTGGTTCCGCGCCCCATCTCGGATTTCATGGGACACTCATGGGACACTTGGCCGCAGATAACGACGACAAGTGACAATCAAGAGCAACAAGAGGATCGGAAGAGGGGCCTCCAACACCCTGAATCTATTAGTTGTACTGTGTCGGTGTTTGTCGTGTCTTGTTCAAAGAGCGCCCATTCCCAAGACTCTTAATCCGGCGGTCGTAGGTTCGATCCCTACCGCACCCACCATGGTTTTACGGGGATCTCGATTATTTCGAGGTCCCCGTTTTGTATTTGAGCCTGACTACTGTGAGGTAGACGGTCGTAGGTTCGGCGGGTGGCATGCACCCGCTACCTTACCCACCATGGTTTTTCGGGGACTTAGGCGATTGTCTGAGTCCCCGTTTTTGTTTTGGTGACATAGAGAGTGACATGCTCGGGACATGTCCACATAGTACCCGAGCAAGTCGTGGCCGTGATGCGGGAGAGAGATTGGGAGTTGCCGGATGCGTGGTAACTCTGTCACGTTTCTTTGTCAGGCTGAAGAGGACGGGCAGGGCGGTTTTTAAACGGATGAATTGAGGTTCAGTTGCCTCGATTTGACATAGTGATTGTTACCGGGTGTCGAAACGCCGCTTGTTTTACTGATCCTTATCAGCAATTTGGAATCAGTCGAAATTGAGAGCGATTGAACGGCTGCGATACCCTCAAGAGCAGCCATTGGAGTATCATCAGTTGACCGGCTACGGATACCCCCTCCGGAGGAGTAAGGAATGAAGAGACTTACCTATCTGATCGCTGCGGCGTTCATTCTCACCACGTTTGGCTGTCAACAACAGGCAGAAACAGAATCTGAATCGAGGCCTGTTGATGAGACGCCTCTGGCAGAATCGCCAACACCAGCGATTCCTGAACGCCCCACTGATGCCGAGTTTCATGCATATAAAGCGTACCATCATGCGCGTTATATGGTGCAAACTGTGGAAGAGGTAGGTGGCACCAACAAACTCCTGCATACCAAACGGCTACCTACCGAAGGTGCTGATGCCGTCGTGTCACCGGCTCTGGATCACATCTACTCAAAGGCAGTCATCGACCTGACCGAGGGTCCTGTCACCGTCGAAATTCCTGAGGGCACAGTGCCAGATGAGCGCTACTGGTCACTGCATATCACTGATCAGGAACACTACACCATCTACGATGAAGTTCACGCGGTGGGAAAATACACCTTTGTGCGTAACGGTAAGGAAATGACAGCCCCTGAAGGTGCCACCATTATTGAGAGCCCTGAAGATTACCCACACTTGTTTATCCGCATTCAGGTTAAAACCAGTGATGAGCTGGCTATGGTTTCTGATATGCAGGAGAAAATCACTATAGAGGGAATCAGCAAACCACTGCAGATTGATAACTATATTGAATTCACCCTGGCGACCCATGATGTTTATGATGCCAACAAGGGAATTCTTGAAACTGTCATAGACTTTAGTGAAGAAGATTATAATCGAGTCACGAATTACCTAGTCGCAGTGGCGCCGTCATTCCCTTCTACCCTGGGCATGTTTGGGCCTATTGATAGTCAAGAACCAGGAAGCAATGACCCCGCGATAAGGGCTGCCGCTATTTTCGGTCATCTGGGTTTACCCGCAGAACACGCCATCTATATCCCCAATTTTGCTAACTGCCAGGGTGAGCCTCTCAGTGGGGACAATGTGGAAGTTTATAGCTTTGCTTATGAGCCGGAGGGGGTTAAGAGGTTTTGGTCTGTTACCCGTTATAGCTTGCTGACTCGCAATACTATTCCCGAAAAAAATGATGTTTATAATGCCTACAACACAAAACCTGATGAGAGTGGCAACATCACCATTACCTTCAGCGCTGAAGATCCGAAAGACGGTACTTACTGGATGCCGGTTAACAAGGGAGAGCCCTACTATTTTATCCCTCGTTATTATGATGCGGATTTGGAAAACCTTCCCAAAACTTGTAATTAGTCCTTGAATATATGGGTATGTCTTTCGTAAGCGCTCAATAAACCCCGTCAGCGTTTCCGCTTGGCGTAGGCCGGGAACTGATCACGATCCAGGTTGAAGGGAAGCAA
>PIVT01000328.1 GCA_003353845.1 Pseudomonadota bacterium
CAGGGGGGACGGATCTGGGTGGAGAGCGAGGTGGGCAAAGGCAGTACGTTCTACTTCACATTGCCATTAGCAGAAAGAAGAGTATACCCATAGTCGATCCTTTTTCAACGTCTATCCGAAATTCTTGGACGGGGAATTCACTCACTTTACTCACTCGCATTCCATTCACCAAAGGCACGAGGTTATGGCTCGTTACCATTTAAATCTGATCTTTTGTTATCACATCCTCTTGCTGACGATAATAAGCGGCTGCGGAAGTAGTAATTCTGCCGATCTTGAAACCGGCGATGTCGAGATTTTACCTGGTGACCAAACGACGTCGAGTAACTGGACTCAGTCCATTGCAGTAAGGTAACTCCCGCTAAATAATCTACCGATTATCTGAATTTCAGTTATCTTTACCCGCGTTCGCGTACCCTTCACGATATGAAAACGCGGAGGAGCCGATGAATCAACTTCCCGACCAACAAGTGGCGACTCTGAAGGATGCGGCCAGCAAACTGACGAGTTCCTCGCGCAGAGCCTTTCAAGCGCAGGTGACGTTGGATTACCTGGATGGGCGTGCACGTCTGGCCGAAACGGTGCTGGGCTGGTCTCGTGAGACGGTGTCCCTGGGCTTACATGAGTTGCGCACCGGGATCACATGCGTAGCGCGCTTTTCGGCTCGGGGCAATCGCAAAAGCGAAGAAAAACAGCCCCAGTTGGAACAGGACATTCGCGCCCTGGCCGAACCGCAAAGCCAAGTGGATCCCAAGTTTCAATCTCCCTTTCTCTACACGCGGATCACCGCCAAAGCAATGCGAAAAGCGTTGATCGAGCAGAAGGGATGGCGGGACGAGGACCTGCCCTGCGAAAACACGATCGGCGTCATCCTTAACCGGCTGGGTTATCGCCTGCGTCGGGTGCAAAAAGCCAAACCGGTCAAACGCGTCGGCCCAACCAACGCGATCTTCGAAAACGTGCATCGGGCCAACCAAGCTTCCGATGAACGGGAGGATTCCTTGCGGATCTCCATTGATACCAAGGCCAAGGTAGACCTGGGGGATTTCTCGCGCAACGGCCAAGTGCGCGGACAACAGGCTCCCAAAGCGTGGGATCATGACATGCAGGCTAAAAAAAACTAGTGCCCTTTGGGTTGTTGGAAGTGGTGGCCGGTCGGTTGACGGTCATCGTGGGCACTTCTCGGGAGACCAGTGACTTTATCGCCGACGGTATCGAATGGTGGTGGACGACCAACCAGGATCGCCTGGTCTCCATCCGGCAGTTGACGATCGATCTGGACAACGGTCCGGAAAACGCCAGCTGTCGAACCCAATTCATCAAACGAATGGTAGCCTTTGCCGACCGACATCAACTGGAAATCGAGTTGGTTTACTATCCGCCCTATCACAGTAAATACAACCCCATTGAACGCTGCTGGGGCGTGCTGGAACGGCACTGGAATGGAACGCTCCTCAACTCGGTGGATACCGTCTTGGAGTGGGCCCATACCATGACCTGGAAAGGCCTTCACCCCATCGTCGAACTGCTGGACAAGACCTATGAGAAAGGCGTCCGCATCGCCAAAAAAGCATTCCAGAAATTCGAAGTACGTTTGCAACGAGATGAGGTGCTGCCCAAATACTACGTCCGAATTCTACCGCTGCTGGGTTGAAATGGTAGACTATTTTCGGGGAGTTACCTAATATC
>PIVT01000329.1 GCA_003353845.1 Pseudomonadota bacterium
GGGGTCCCTTAGGATTTCATTTTCGTGTGGCCCCAAAGGGCGAATTAGGACTAAAGCAATCAGGAGGAGACGAAAAACTCAAATAAATTGTGCGCTTCTTCACACTCGCCACAGGTCAGGTATCGGACTAACTTGTGTTTGGTCCTCAACAGGACACCTATGGCCACGTGCACGTAGCCCAACATCAGTGCCAGCCCACATACAGCGGGAGCTACAGCCCTCTCTCGGGTGGCTCCGTGACTTGAAAAGTAACATTTATTTCCGTCTGGCCCCAAAGGGCGAGTTAGGACTAAGACCCGAGAGCAGACCAAATTTCTCAAACGCGAGTGCGGGTTGGCCTTGTACCAGTTGAAGCTCCCGACCCAGGCCGACCTCAGAAGAATGATGGCCGAGCGACTTCTTTCGAGTGCCATTATGTATCTATGTAGAGCTCCTAGAGCTCGGTGGGCGGCCTGGGTCAGGATCTGCGATGCCGCATGTTTATTCCTCATCTGCTATTTTTTTAAATATTTCTGGGCCCCTTAGGATTTCATTTTATATATTTGTGCGCCGCCTCGTCACATCCGCCACAGGTCAGGAACTCGAACTCGAACTCAAATTAGTACAAACCCAAATGACAGAAAAGCAGAAAAGCCAGTGCTGCGGGTTGAAGTGGGCTCACTCGGTGCGCATTAGATCAAGAACGCCAAGGGGGTATTGGGCAGGCGCAGTAGTCCAAGGCACCTGTATGAGTGTGTTTGGGTGTTTTGGCCCTGGCTGGGCTGTCTGGTTTCGTGAATCCGCTTGTTGTGCGAGCTACTGAGCCGCCTAACGGATGGGTCCGTGAGGCAAAGCGACTCGCAGTCATACAGCACAGAGATACAGCAGGATTATGAGGACGCCGCCCGTGTAAAAGTCCCCCCCTTTTAGCTGCCCGGGGACGTCGGCGGAACCGAATATGCGAACGCGCGCGCCGATGGCCTGGGGTACTTTCTTGATGCGGGCATCGGCGTCGTCGGGCCGCGCAGGGCGCAGAAGAACTGGGCAACTTTGTTTGGGTTGTGGGAAAATTCCAGGCATATCAATTTTAACACATACAGGGCTATACTAGTGAGAAACCTAGTTCCCCAGATGCACCTGGCCTAGTGGCCGTCGGAGTATCAGTTTTCTTGGTCTAGATGCCTAGGGCTCTCCTGCTTTGAACCCGCCGTCGTTTCGACGACCGACCCCCTTCCTGTCCCTCCTCTTTACCCTCGTCACCGCATGGAAACGACGGCAAAAATTGTCTTGACTTCCCTGGGCTTGCGCCGCAATCCTCATCAACATATTCGTTGTTGTCGCCGTCATGCATGGCATAGTCGTCTATATGATCAGTAAATTGTTTTATGCCATTGATATGCCCAGTGTGATTACCTTGCTTTCGCCCACGCTTTGGCTTCGCCTCGGCAGCGCTCTCTGTGTCGTTGTCGCCGTCGGTGCTCTCGGCGTCGTCGCCGCCGTCGGCGCTCTCGACGTCGCTTCCTTCCCCCTCTCCGGCACCATCGATGGTGACAGGGAGGATCACCAAAGGATCCAAAGTTCCCGATTGATAATCCATTTCTGGAACCAAACCGTGCGTCTGACGAGAAGCCGGAAAGCTCTGCTGGAAGCCTCGTGCGCTTGGATGCCCAAAAGCAAATGGGCCAGGGTAAAGACCGGCGTGCGGGTT
>PIVT01000049.1 GCA_003353845.1 Pseudomonadota bacterium
CGACGGGAGAAGGGGGAGAGTGTACAAGGGATTTCGCTGAAGGGCATGGCGCGAAATCCCTTGTCCCCTCTCCCCCCTGCGCCATCGAGCCCTCTCTTTATAGGCTATAAGCGACAAGCGAAAAACCGGGCCCTAGAAATGTTCCAGCCCGCTATGAATCCTAGGATTCAGTAGCGGGCTCTCTTTATACTTAGTAGAGGCACTGGTTGGGCATGGCCCGCAGCTGCGCTCGATTTGGATGCCGTCGCATCGTGGACCAAGTTTACTTCACCTTGGCTTTGTGTCGCTAGAAAGAACACGATTCATTTAAAAACTTTTTTCATAAAGACGCAAAAAATATGCGTTAGTTATTCATTTTTAGTTGTTTTTTGATTCAAAACAAATTTGTCAACTGCGTTTTTTAAAACCCCATGCCGCAATTTTATGAATCATCACAGGAAAACAACGCTTCAAAAATTCCATCAGCTTGGCATCGACACCGAGCACCAAGCGCATCTTATTGGCAACTACGGCGTCTACAATTTTCTTACCTGCTTTTTCAGGAGCCATGGCAAAACGATCCACCAACTCCGCCAATTGTAGTGTCTTGGCTTCGTCTACGGAATGCTGGGCTGCGGTCTTCAGAATTTCGGTGCGCACGGCGCCGGGATACACACAGGTCAAACCAATGGACGTTGGCTGAAGCTCAGCCCAGAGCGCCTCGCTGAAACCGCGCACGGCACTCTTGGTCATCGCGTAGGCAGATTGCGTGGGCATCCCCACAAAGGCCAACATGCTGGACAAGTTGATGATGTGTCCTTCCTCTTCCTGTTCCAAGTAAGGCATGAAAATCTTGCAGCCATACAACACACCCCAGCAATTGACTCCAATAATTCTTTCGAGCTCTTCGATACTCTGATCGGCCCAGTTTTTTTCATAAGTGATCCCAGCGTTGTTCATCAGGATGTGAATATGTCCATGCTCTTGCAGAACTTGCTGGGGCAAGGCTTCCATTTGTTCGCGCTGCATGACGTTGACTTCATGAATCGAGGCTTTTCGACCCAGACCCTCCACCAACACAGCAGTTTCTTTCAATCCTTCGAGGTTGAGATCCACCAAGGCCAGATCACAACCACGCCGCGCGAACTCTACTGCCGTGCCGCGACCGATTCCGCTCGCCGCACCCGTTACCACTACAACTTTTCCTTTTAGATTTTGCATAAGGCCCTCTTTCCCTCACAGAAAAAATCCTGATAAAAATATTGTCCACCGAACATGCCACTAGCCCGGACTAGGAGGTGTAAAAATCTTCCTCATCCCGCACGCAACGCGTGCCGGAGGGCGTGTCCAAAGTTGCGATGCACTTATTGCAATAGTTGCAGTCCGTCTGATAGGCACATTCGCCCTTCTCGATCCTGCGTATCATTTCAGGGTCGCGAATCAGCGCGCGCGCCATGGCCACGAAGTCGAAGCCTTCCGCCATTACGGTACGCATATTTTCGGCCGAGGAGACTCCCCCCAGATAAATCAAAGGCAACTGGACGGCGTCCCGTACCACCTTGGCTTGTTCCAAGAAGAACAGTTCTTCGAAGGGGTATTCCTTGATGATGTAGGAACCAAAGAGTCTCAATGCGACCTTTTGGAAATCATTCTTTTCAACGCCGATCATGTGCTGCAGAGGTCGCTCACCACGCAACAAATACATGGGCGACAAACTGGTGAAGCCACCACTCATCTGAAGGGCATCGATTCCTTCACTCTCAAGGCACTGGGCCACCTGGACAGCGTCCTCCACCTCAATGCCACCCGCGACCCCATCGGACAAATTGATCTTGGCCCAGATGGGGAAGTCTTCTCCCACGGCTTCGCGCACCGCGTGAAGCACTGCCACCGGCATGCGCAATCGATTGTGCAGAGACCCACCGTATTCGTCCTTGCGCTTATTCGCCAAGGGGCTGAGAAATTGACTGAGCAGGTAACCATGTCCCATGTGTATTTCTAGAGCGTCGAACCCAGCGCGCTTCAGGAGGGCAGCCGCCTCAGCGAATTCCCGAAGCGTCTGGCCGATATCCATCTTGGTCATGCTGCCCGAGAAGGGAATTCCGCGCATGACCCCCAATTCGTTGAAGCGTCCTGTGGGACCCAAAGGCCGGGGGATGGTCAACTCGGCATTCTTGGAGAAGTACCCGCAATGGCCCATCTGGGCAGCCACGGCGCCCCCTTCGGCATGCACAGCAGCTGTAATTTTCCGCAATCCGGGCAAAATCTCTTCGTGCATGTACATCTGGTCTTCAAAGGTCCGACCATTATTAGATACCGCGCAATAAGCCAGGGTCGTGATGCCCACTCCGCCCGCTGCCAATTGACGGTGGTATTCAACCAGCCGATCCGTGGGAATCCCACCCGGGCACAGGCCCTCAAAGGCTCCTGCTCTGATAACTCGATTGCGTGCAGTAAGCCCCGCTAGCCTCACCGGGCTCAACAGTTTTGAGATCAACTCGTCGGACACACTCTCACTCCCTGAGTTTCCACTTTCTAGCTGGCGACAGCGCCGCACCCTAGCTTTGCGACCCTCCAGGCTTGCAACCAGATGCGCTAGCCTTTTCCTTCGAGTACGATGCATGCTGAGGGAAATGCTGCAAAACAAAGATAGAGACTAAAAACAAAGATAGAGACCAAAAACAAAAAGGTGGCGAATCCAAGGATCCGCCACCTCAGAAGTACACGTAAGGGGATACGCGACTTCATATCGAGATTGCGTAAGGGGATACACAACCCGATATTGAACACTGCGCAGCATGCAGATTGATGTTTAGTCGGTGGGCCAACTGCCCGAACATACCGCTAGTATGTAGAGTACGTACTTGTAGTATGTAAGTCAAGCCAATTGAGGCATCTCACTGAGGGCAACATGTCGAGAACTCAAGAAGAACGCTCTGAAGCCACCCGAGCTACGCTCACGCAAGCAGGACGCAAACTCTTTGGAACTCAAGGGTTTTACGAGACCTCCATCGACCAGATCGTGCAGGAGGCCAATGTCACCAAGGGCGCTCTCTACCACCATTTTGCGGGAAAAAAAGAATTGTTCGTCGCCGTCACCGATGAAGTTGAAGCTGGTGTAATGAGAAGTGCCTTGGCGACCCTTCGCCCGGAAGACCCCTCGTGGGTGCAAATAGAGACGGGGGTGCTTCACTTTCTAGGTCTGTGCGTCGACCCGGAGATTCAAAAAGTTCTCTTGCATGATGGACCCATCGTGCTGGGCTGGGAACGCTGGCATTACAGCGAACGACGCTTTGGCATGGGGACGGTCTACGAGCGTATGGTCACCATCGAGGGCTTGGAGAATGTAAACCAGCCAACCATGAATGTGCTGGCCAATATGTTTGCAGGCGTGTTGATGGAAGCGGCGAAAACCATCGCCTATTCAGACGACCCTGAGAAAGCCAGAGAACCCGCCTCCATCCTGATGAAGCACATCATCAAAGCCATTCGCAACAGCGCCGCCGAGATGGCTGCTCTTAAGTAGTTCCTTTCCCCTCGCTCTCCACCCCATCCTCCATCCAGGATCTACGATCTTTTCCTGGTTACAGCCAAAAAAGCAGGATGAAGTGCTAAGGCTCGTTCTACTGCTTGCCGTAGAATCTTTTAGAGCCTTGCAAAGCCCTGACCCTTGAATCTGTTTGGAGAGCAGCATGTGGTACTACGAGACGACGACCGACACCTTCCTCATTCACATGGAACGCCCGGGGGAATACGAACTCTGGCACAACCATTGCCTGGTCCAAACCTACGCTGACTGTGAAAGTGCCGCTCAAGACGTCTACGAGAAATGCACGCATAATCAGAGCTTGCAAAATGAGGACGTCCCCAAAGACCTGAGTGAATGGCTCCCCGGCGAACCTCAAGGCTACGAACCCGAATAGAATTTCAGCCAAACTTCAAATTCGGAGCCTCCCCTATATCAAATGTTTGACATCGAAGGTTTGACCCGATTGCGACGGGCTTGTACCCTCCGCGTTCTTGTTGCGAGAGGTGATCGCAGGGTCCTGCTTGGACCGAAACCTCGTGAACTCCGCCAGGTCCGGAAGGAAGCAACGGTAGCAGGGAATTGATTGCAAGCGGGAGTGCCCTGCGGTCTCTTCTCGCCGCAAGAGCACACAAAACAGGCATAATAAAGTTAATTGATTTGCTTACCCACAAACCCGCACGAGTGATAAAACTCGACATGGGGCACTGCTCTTGAGCTACCAAGTCCTCGCCCGAAAATGGCGCCCCCAAAGTTTTGACGAAGTTACCGGCCAAAGCCACGTCACCACCCCTCTGCGCAATGCCGTGCTGCGCAACCGTGTTCCCCATGCCATTTTGCTCACGGGACCACGCGGAGTCGGGAAAACAACCCTGGCCCGCATCCTGGCGCGCTGCCTCAATTGCGAGTCGGGCCCCACGGATTCCCCTTGCGGCACGTGCAGCAGTTGCGAAGAAATAGTTTCTGGCCTCTCCACCGACGTACAGGAAATCGATGCAGCCAGTCGCACGGGTGTGGATGATGTGCGCGAGCTCATCGAAGCCATTCGCTACGCACCCTCCCCTGGGAAGCATCGCATCTATGTCGTCGATGAAGTTCACATGCTCAGCACGGCCGCCTTTAACGCCCTGCTCAAAACGCTGGAGGAGCCCCCACCGCGCAGCCTCTTCCTCTTTGCCACAACGAACCCCGAGAAGATTCCCGCCACTGTGCTCTCGCGCTGCCAGCGCTACGACCTGCGCTGTATCCCCACAGTGGAGATTGCCCAACGCCTGGCAGAGGTTCTCAAAGGCGAGAAAATAAAAATTTCGGACAAGAGCTTGCTGGCCATTGCGCGCGAGGGGGACGGTTCCCTGCGCGACTCCATGACCTTGCTGGATCAGATCCTGAGCTTTGGCAGCGACAAAGTCAGCGACGAGCAAGTGGCGCAACTCCTCGACCTCACCGACCGACGCATTCTTCTAGCCATTGCCGAGGCCTGCATCGACGGCGATGCCACGCGCGCCCTGGAAAGCTGCGCTCATGCGGCCAACACGGGCATCGAAGCCAAACGCCTGGGTTCCGAACTCTTACAAGTCTTTCGCGATTTAACCGTGTTGCGCATCGCCCCGGAAAGTGGCGAACTCGTCGAGGGCAGTGATGCTGAAATCAACGAGTTGAAATCCATTGCGCAGCGAACCGATGAAAACCGCCTGCGCCGCATGTTCCGCGCCCTGCTCAAAGAACAAGAAGATCTCACTTGGGCCCCCCAGCCCTTTGCCGTGCTGGAGATGGCGGCAGTTCGCCTGGCCACCATGGAGGCAGGCGACGACGTGGAACGCTTGCTCTCTCGGATCGATGCCTTGGAGCGACGACAACGCTCTGCTCCACCTCCCAACCCGCCCGCCAATCCACCCACCAATCCACCCACCAACCCAGGCCCGGGTGGAGGTACTGGCAGTCGACGAGCTGCCAAGAGCGACGCTCCCAATGCAAGCAAGGTGCAGGCAAGCCCCGCCCCATCCTTTTCAGGTGCGGGCGGCAGCGGAGCTCAAGCCCTCGCCCAAGAGCCCGCACTTTCCAGCTCAGCCTTGCCCTCGTCCGCTCCGCTGGAAGTCGTCTTCGATCGCTTAAAGGCCGTGGCCCAAGACGCCAATCGGGCGCTCTTCCTGCCCTTGGAATCCGGCCAGTTAGTGAGCAACGAACCCGGCCAACTTTGCATTGCGCTACCCAGCGGCTTTGGCACCAGCCGACTTCAGCAGCGCATTAGCGAACTTGAAGCCGTATGCACCGAGTTGTTTGGACAACCCACGCAGGTCCGCATCGAAGTTGGAGAAATAAAAAGCAAGGCCGCAAAGGTGGACTCCACCCGCCGACCCGGCACAAAAGAACGCAAGGAACAGGACGAGGCTTTGCGTCTGCGGCGTCAAAACGCACTGGAGCACCCGGCACTGAATGAAGCGATCCGAATTTTAGGCGCTGAGATCCTTGAAATTCGGCCCATCGAGGGAGAAAAGAAATGAGTGAACCCGATCTCGGCAAACTCATGTCCATGGCCAAAGGCATGCAAGAGCAAATGGCCAAAACACAGCAAGAACTTCGGGGACGCAGCGTCGAAGGGGGCGCGGGTGGCGGCATGGTAACGGCCGTCGTGCGCGGAGACTTACGTCTTGCCGAGGTGCGCATCGAACCCAGCTTGATTGAAGGCGGTGATCGAGAACTGATTCAAGACTTGGTGACTGCGGCCGTGAACGCGGCGCTCACCAACGCCCAGAGCATGGTCCAGCAGGAGATGCAGAAAGCCTCGGGGCCACTCACGGGTGGTATGGCTTCTCTGTTTGGCCTCGGGAAATAGGCGGGCGCCCTTGTGAGCAAACTTTCACCCATCGAACGCTTGTCCGCTGCATTGCGTCGACTGCCTGGAATCGGTGAAAAGTCAGCCGGCCGGCTGACTTTCTTTTTGCTGAGTGCCCCCGACAGTCTGGCCCGAGAACTGTCCGAATCCATCGCCCAACTGAAGCGCGAAACCAAACTCTGTGAAATTTGCTTCGATATCACACAGGAGTCGCCCTGCCCGATCTGCAGCGATGATCGCCGCGATTCCAGCACCGTATGCGTGGTCGAAGAGCCCGCCGACCGCGCCGCCGTGGAGCACTCGGGCAACTTTTCAGGCCGTTATCACGTGCTGGGCGGGGCCCTGGCGCCCATTGACGGCATCGGGCCTCAGGACCTACGAATGGCCGAACTCGAAGCCAGAGTGCGGGAAAACGGCCTGCAAGAGGTCATTCTGGCCACAAACCCCAACGCCGAGGGCGAAGCCACCGCCCATTACATCGCCGACCGCCTCAAATCATACGACCTGCGAATTACCCGGATTGCCTACGGAATGCCCTTGGGAGGTGACCTCGAGTACGCCGATCACATCACCATCGGGCGTTCCATCCAGAATCGGCAAGATCTTCGCTAAAGCCACCCGCAACTTAGGCCGAATTAGTTCACAACCGCAGAGGTTGCCTGAGTCAACCGCTGCAGGGTACAGTGCAAAGCAAGGTTTCTGTTTTGTTTTAAGCTGTTACAAAGGGAATTGCCGATGTCGGACAGCCAGCTTGTAATGCAAGAAGATGATCACCAGAAAATCATGGCGATCATCCAGCGCTTAGCCAAAGACGCCAGCGCGAAAAGCATTTTCATTGTGGATAAAAATGGACAACTCATCGCCGAGGCTGGCGAGATGCGTGGTGTCGACACCACGAGCATTGCCTCGCTCACTGCAGGCAACGTGGCCGCCACCAGTGGGATCGCTCGATTGATTGGCGAGGATGAATTCCCCACCCAATTCCATCAGGGCACTTCAGACAATCTTTACACGGCCATCATCGCTGGCCGAATTATTTTGGTGATTATTTTTGACGAACGAAGCTCTTTGGGCCTGGTTCGATTACGTGTCAAAAAATGGGGCTTGGAACTTTCTCGCATCTTCGAAGAAATGCAGAAGAAGACGGAGGCGGGTTCCGCCATTCCTGGCGGGAGCCCGTTCCAAGAAATTACTGACGACGATATCGACAACCTTTTTTCGGATTGATGCAGAACTATGTCGTTCATTAACTACGCTGCGCGCGAAATCAACTGCAAACTTGTCTACTACGGCCCCGGGCTTTGTGGAAAGACGACGAACCTTCAGTTCATCTATGACAAGACGAACCCCGACGTGAAGGGCAAGATGATTTCTCTGGCGACGGAAACCGAGCGCACCCTCTTCTTCGACTTCCTCCCCTTATCTCTGGGTGAAATTCGCGGATTCAAAACGCGCTTCCATCTCTACACCGTTCCGGGTCAGGTCTTCTACGACGCCAGTCGCAAACTGATTCTCAAAGGTGTCGACGGCGTGATCTTTGTGGCCGACAGTCAGAAAGAACGCATGGAAGCCAATATCGAAAGTTTGGAAAACCTGCGTGAGAACCTGAAAGAACAAGGGTTCGACTTGGACAAGATCCCCTACATCATGCAATACAACAAACGAGACCTGCCCAGCGCCGCTCCCATCGAAGAGCTGCGCCCGCTGCTCAACCCCGGTTCCGTTCCGGAATTTGAGGCCTGTGCGCACATTGGCAAAGGCGTCTTCGAAACACTGAAGGCTGTCGCCAAGGGTGTGCTCACCGATCTCAAACGTATGAGTGGCTAGCGCCGCGAACCATCCCTATGACAAATAGAGCTGTGACTGGCCACAACTACAGTGACGGCTCAGGCCTCCAGGTTTTCCAACACACAGTCTGCGAACTGCGTCTGTCCCAACAAACAAGGGACAGGTGGACCCCAAAGCGTGTTGGCTTCAATGAGTACGGGCCCGTCCGCCAAAAGCCCTACGTCCCAACCGATGAATGCAAAATCAGGAAAGGTTTCATGCGCTTCGCAACACAGGCCAGCGGCCTCCTGCCAGAAAGGAAGGTTGAAATCGACAATTCGCTTTCCTGTAAGCGGGTTCTTCTCCACGGCTAGATCCAAAAATTTTCCGGAAAAAGCTTCACCCAAGCGCCCTTGTCCCAAGTCCACAAAAGCAGCCATCCCACCCGCCGAGACATTGTCCACCCAACTCGACCCCGTTGGCATTCGGAATTCAGCGCAAAGTAACTCCGCGCTTCTGAGCGGACTCTTGCACGTTGCTATTCGCACCGTACATATGGTCTGCCCTCCCAAAGCTGAAACGGAAGGATGATTTTCAAGGCAAGGCTGAAGCAAATAAGGTTTACTCTGCGAGAGCGAAACGACTCGCTTCAACAAACCTTGCTCATCAAGGCAGCCCGCCTCTTCCTGTCTCCAAGTTCCATCACCCAACCAACTCCATCGCTCAGAACCCTTTCCACCGCTGCTATTGGTAGGTTTCAAAAACAGGCTCCGTTGTGGAAGCTGCTCTTCCTTCCCGATCCAGCGGGCACTGCCTTCTTCAAAAATGGCGAGCAAAGGAGCCGTGGACAGTCTGTGCTTCATACAATGTTCGTAGAAGACAACTTTGTGATCTACGGGGTCCCAATCCAGGTCCCGATTCAGATGGCCCAGAATAAGCCTTAACTCCTCTGGAGTGATGATGTCTTTTTGGTCCCCATCAAAATGGAAAAAACGACTTCTGTAATAGCTCGATGGGGAAATATTATAAGTCTCGGCAAACCAGACCTGGTCAAGCCACTGCCGCAGGATTGAGACTCGACGGGCGCCCAGGGAACGGCACCCCACGCGCAGCGTTTTCAAGAAGGCCCGCAAGGGAACAAGCAAGGGCCAAAAAAGCCCTGTCGCAATAACCTGGAGCGTCCCCCACTCGCGGCGGATGCGCTCAGCTTCTAGCATCAGGATTAGTTTATGCACACGCTGCAAAGCCGAGTTGGGTTTCGAAAAATAAAACCACGGCAGCAGCAGCGGACAAAGGGCTGGAACCAAGAGAGCCTTGAGCCGACGCTTGAATTGCCTCACCTGAAAACAGCTCCTCAACACAAAGGATTCGTAGAAGAAGAGGCCTTCCCACCCCTAGCAACAATCACGATGACAATTATAGAAGGTGTGCTCGCCGATCTCAAATCTATGGGTGGACACTTACCCTTTCAATGCACTCCGTGGATCAACTCTTCCACCTGCCGTGATAAGCGGGCGATCTGGGGCCAGTCATCAATGACGATATCTTGAGAGTGAGCGAGATTGTTGCGAAGTGATTCCAGTTCTTTTGCCGCGCGTTTTCCACTCTTTGACGTGTCGAAGCCTAAGGATTTCAAAAATTCTGGATCCTGCAGCAAGATGTGCATTTTGTCGGATAATTGCAGGCAATCCAGCAATTCACAATTTCGTTTCCGCCGACGGCGCTCGTTATAAAGTGACAGGGCTTTACCCAGACGATTCTTGGTAAGTAACGATTGCCAGGCGTTGCCTGCATAGTTTGTCTTGATGCTTTGCGTGAGGTGCATCTCGATGATGGTCACAATCCCAAACAGCCACATCCGAATCGTCGGCTTGTTCATGTCATCACGAGTAATCAAACCGACAACACTATCCAGGACAGCAACGAAACAATAGGAATGTCTCGTCAAGACCTGAATCAGGTCGGTCATGGTGCTGTCACCGGAAAGAATTTGACCCGGTCGGAATTCTTGCATCTTATCCCCGCATTTTTCTCCGACCAGATCTTTATCGCGCACATAGCCAACAACACGCCCCTCGGACCGAATGCCCACCACATAGAGGCTCTCCGCTTCCATGAAGGCCCGAACGTCTTGGCTGGGAATCACCGTATCGAAAGAATACAACTCCATGGCGATGTCTTTGGAACTAAAGGCATCGATAAATAGACGTGGCACCATTGAGGCCAGGGGTCCCCGGTGAAAATGAGATTCACTGGTTAAAGCCGTAGCCGGCAACACCCCTTTCAGCCCCAGCTTTACTGCACAGCGAGTGTGAGTCTTTTGGGCCAAGGCATACAGTTCGGCATTGCCATCCTTCAGCACCTCCAGCAATGCTGCCATTTCGCTGAGATACGTAATTGAAAAGCGCGCATCATGTTTGGTGATATCGATACAGTTGTTGGTCAAGTCCGCAAGCTTGACCGTCTTGGCTCGTGGTGAGGCACAAGCCAGGTGTTGCAAATCTATCGCCTTTCTGGACGACCGATTCCCGTCGCTTGATGTGCTGATATCTGTTAGTTCAAGGACCAACCCCGCAACATTCTCACCAAATTCTGCCTGGACATCCTGAATCGTCACAGCCGTGTCCTCTACCGTGTCGTGCAACCAGGCCGCGGCGATGGTTTCGGAATCTGTGGTTACCGAGGCGACAAGCTTTGCGGTTGCCGCTAGATGATCGACATAGGGCGCCCGGGTGTATTTGCGCTGATGATTAATGCGCTGATGCGCTTTCGTTGCAAAGGCTTGTGCTCTGTAAATAAGGTCTTTCAAGTCGGCGTTTCCTATTCTCATGGACGAGGTTGAATTTAAACCCGGCAAGGTTCTGAGTGGCCGGGAGACTGTAGATTAAGACAAATCTCGTAAAATTCTCTATTGGGGTGGGGAAAGAAAGCGAGACTGCTTTGTAATAGCACTGGAATCGACTTCATAAGATTGACACTGTTTTCCGTCGCTAGAGTGGGCCTACACCCTAAAAGTTGCCTTTCGGCACAATGCGTTTCATCATGATTTACACATGTTTACAAAGTTTTGTGGCAAATATGACCCCTCGGATACTTGCGTTTTGGCCCCCTGACAAATTAAATTCACTCGACCAACTCCCCCCGGTGAAGTAGATCACAGAAATTCCGCCCCCCATTTGCAAGAAGCCGTCTCCTTGGTAGCAGCAATCGCCCGGAGATTTCACAAGAGGGGGAACACCTCATGAACATGGAAACACGAATGGTCACACTTCGAATCGGGATGTTGTTAATAATGCTGACAATCGTAATCAGTCAAGTCACGGGCAATCTAAGTGTCTGGCCGCAGCACTCTTCGACGTCACACGCAGAACTCAATTTAAACACGGAGACCATTACGGCCTTCAACGCCGGTCAGGGGCGCTGATTCGGCTGGTCCGCTCGGCTGCCTGGGACATCACTCCCAGAAACGTTCCGTATTCTCGGGCAGCCAGTACATTTCGAAGATCCAGGAGATTTCATCTTCGCTCTTACGATGGGGATTGTAGAATTCCCATACGATGTCGCCCGCAGCCGTAACTTCAATGGCTCGTCCGCCCTCAGTCTCCGCGATTAGCGTATTTCCATTGGGAAGCCGTTGACTGGTGCCGCAAGACCCGGAAGAAAACGGATTTGATTCTGAGCCTACAAAAGACCAAGCCACTTCCATGCTCGGCACCTTCAATTCCAGAACGCGGGAATCAGGCCAAATTCCTCTGTTGTCAAAAACGAGCAAATTTTCATTATCGAGGATTCTCGAGTCATGTTGAATCTCGTAAGGACCCACATGGCCCCAAACGACTTCGCGTTTTTCAGGGTCGAGTACGATCACTGCCTTCATATACGCAATGGATATAAGGAGATTGCCTTTCTTGAATGCGGGCAGCGAGTCGCCCATGGATCCATCCAAGATCCGAACCGCGTTGGGATGTATCACATCGGCATCACGTTTATGATGTTCTTCCCACAAGTGGCTATATCTCTCGGAGTTCTCGAATGCTTCGAGTATCGAAATGGCATCTTTTTCTCTACCATTCGAATCCAAGATCGCGATCATGTCGTCAACGACGAGTTCGTTTTCATTCACACGAGGAATCATCCGCGTGTAATGTCTGAGGACGTAGATGTCGCCATTTTCTGCGATATCCAAGTCGTGATGTGCACGATTCTGCACAGACCAGACGACTTTGGAGTCTTTGTCCAATTTCACCAACCCGATGCCGTCATAGATGCCCAGCAATGAACCCTTTTCAAGCAAGCGTACTTTGCGGAAAGACTCCCCATTCGCCTTATATGCACGATTGAATTCTGGACCCACTTCCCAGGGTTTCGCACTCCAGGTGTGGAGCACCTTGCCATGAACATCGATGAGGTGGGCAACCGGCCCGTGGCTAGAATTAAACAATCGAAATCCAGGATTGACGAGGTCCAGCTCAATCTTCGTCACTCCCGCTTTCTTGGAATCCGTCGCGGTGGCTCCGATGTAGCCCAGCGCTTGCAACTGCTTAATGTGATCCAATTCATCTGCGGTCGGTACACCTGCCTCTTGCGCAAACCCGCTCAGTGGAAATGACGCGATCAAAACCAACAAGAAGAATTCGATCCGAAAGGAGAATCCATTGCGTATTATTGCCATTAAATTCTTACTCACTTTTTGATTTTCCTTACCGGTTTGCCTGGTGAGCACTTGTTTAAAATTATGAGATCTCTCGCAGATAGTAAGAATGGACTCAACGGCACCCTCGACCCCAAACGCCGTAGATCACGCTGCCAAAAAGCAGGATAACGAATCGATCGGACAAGCAGCCATTTCGACGTTCGGTATAAGTGCAAGGACCCCCCCACCCCGAGCCCTGCGGTAAATTGACGCGACAGCCCTCTACTATTGACTCTCTTTCTCGCCTTCCTGCATAATCTTTCTCACTAGCAGACATGAGAGGTGTGCCTGCCATCCGTTTGATAAAACCTGGTTCCGCGGGGTTTCAAGCCAGACGGGAGCAACGCAGATTTGAAACGGGAATTGGACGATCGTAGGACTAAGATCGAAGGACTAAGAAGGGAGAGCAGATGCGTTTGCATAGAAAAACAATGAGCCTGTTCATCGCAATGAGTTTCGTTTTTGGAGCCTCCACGCTGGGGACGGTCGCATCGGCCGGAATCATACCCATCGGATGGGATAATCCAGACCTTCTCGACATCGAGCGTTGGTTCTCGTCAGACGATGTATACAGCGGGGCCTTTGTCCGACAGACAGGGGTTACGAACTCTGCCGCGGGTTCGGGGTACGCTGCCACCAACTCCGGCTACTTCAGCAACTACTCGAACGGATCCCTCGTTCTCAGCTGGGACCTGTTCGCGCCAGACAAGGTGACCCGCTCGGACAGGAAGGGCGACCTGTCCCAGAAGACGTACGTCCGACTGCAGGTCTCGGTCTACACCACCTACTATTCTTCTACGAGTTGGACCACGGCCTTTCCTGAAAAATGCAAGGCCTCGACCAACGTAAAGGCCGACAAGAGCGGGGACTTCACGCAGGCCAACTGGAGTGTGAACTGCAAAGTCGAGCCAGGTGACTTCCCCAGCATGTCGGATGAAATGGCAGAGAGGCTCGAAGAAATCTTCGGCAAGAAGATCATCAACGCCAAGAGCGGCAAGGTCAAAGTAAAGGGCAAGGCAAAGGATACTCTCGTTGAAAAAAGATAAGTCTATGTCATAGGAGGATCGCAAGGGCTGCACATGGGTCCACAACGATTCTCAATAAACAATCACCAAGAGGCGTTTGGGCTTTGCTGCCCGGACGCCTCTTCAGTTTTCTCAAGAGGACTTCGACGGGCGCGTTGACGTTTTAAACGTTTCTTACGTCGAACCATGGCGAGGCCAATCAGCCCCGAATAAACCAGAACATTGGTGCTGGGTTCGGGCAAGAAGACGAGACCTGTCAGATCGAAATCCTCACCAAAGAGGGTGAACTGATCGTAGAAGGCGCCGTCAAAGCTCGTGCCGTTATTGTTTCCGAAGTCTGACAAGTCTGTGCCGAGCAGAAGGGCACCCTCGAAACTGGCATTGACCCCGTAACTTCCACCCAAGTCGGCACCACTCAGATCGGCGCCATCGAAGTTAGAGCCGAGCAACGTCGAGTTCGTAATGGAAGCACCACTCAAATCAGCATCGACAAAATCTGCGCCCACCTGAAAGGTGCCATCAAGGTTCGCATTGCTCAGATCCGCGCCGGTAAAGTCGGGGCGGAGCATGACTGAATTTTGAAAATTGGCGCCCGCCAACACCGTCGCAATAAAGATGGCATCGCGAATCCATGTGCCACTGAAGTCTGCGTCGGTCATATCCGCTCGTGAAAAGTCCGTGCGGCGAACGCTTGCTTGTCGTAGGGAAGCGCCGACAAGGCCTGCATCCGAAAAATCTACATCAATCAGATTTGCCTGATCTAAATTTGCACCTGACAGGTCCGCCCACGAAAAATTCGCATTCTCCATATCAGCTTGAAATAAATTGGCATCGATCAGAATGGATCGAAGCAACAAGGAGTCTTCCAGGCTGGCATCGGAGAGATCAATGCCGGTCAAGTTCTCATCGCTATGGTTTTCATTGCTATGGTCTTCACCGGAGTGATCGGCACCGGCATTCAGGGCAGATGCTTGAACCTGGGCAAACGGGAACAACACAAGGGCCATGATGGCCAGCGCGATTCTGATCCAGGAATGTATTCGACCCATAACTCGCATTCAGTGAGGCCATCCAAGCAGCGTTTCAGCTGCCGCCATTTCGGGAATTCGGTCCTCCCGTCAGCGATTTATCGGCATTTTTGCACCTCAGCTTAAGGCTGTGACCTCCCGAGCAAAGGCTGCCTCGGCTCACTGCTGGCAAGCGTTACCGGCGCCAAAGCATGGCGAGGCCAATAAGGCATCAATAAATCAGGAGTTTTGTGTTGGATGCGAGCAAGAAATGCGCGTAGCTCGCGTTCTAAGGGGAATGCTTGACTAACCGATCACTTCAAACTGCGAAGACTCAACCTCGGCAACACCGATTCAAATAGATTTTCTTGAAACAACTGCGTGCGCAACTCGCGACCGGAGAGTGGAGAGTTTCCCGCAGCCAGAATTCGATTCTCGTAATCCTCAATCTCCAAACGCAACAGCGAGGGGAAGTTCTCTCGTAAGATTTTCGACACCTGCCGCGTCTCGCCAATGGTGTTGCAGCTGAGCACACCCCCCTTGGCCACGCGGGCCGCTGCGGCTGACACGCCCCATTTCAACATCCACAGGGGTTTGCGCACGCGTTCCCGCTTGCCAATAAAGATGTCGTCAATGACCAGGTCATAGCGACGGCGATCCTGTTTCAAGAAATCGCGACCGTCCGCCTGCACCACTTCAACCCCGAGCCTGTCCAGGCCAAACTCCTGACGGGCGGCCTTGATCACCCCCTCATCCAATTCCACGCCGACAATCTTCGCGTCGGGGGCCAAGGCACGAATCAAGCGCGCGGCGCTGCCACCCCCCAAGCCCAAAATCAAAAAACGCTTGCGCCGCCTGGGCGGGAGTGACAACACCGGGGCCACCAAGGCGTCCCACACCGAGCCCGTGGCCGCGCTGTCGGGGTTGTACCAAGAGGCAAAGGTCCCATCGACGATCAGCTCTCGTCCGCCCAAGACAGAATTCACCCGAACGCGGCTACCCCCCTGATCTTCTGCCCTCTCCGGCATACACTCCCCTCATGCAAAGTCGCTCACTTTTCGAAGAGGAAACCACGCAGATTGCGCGGGTGGCCCTCCCCGTTCCCACGGACGAACTCTTTGACTACACCGTTCCCAAGAAACTCGCCACGCGCGAGGGGGGAGGCGTGCAAGTGGGGTGTCGGGTATCGGCTCCTTTTGGCGGGCGCGAGCTCACCGGGATCATCGTCGAACTTCAAGCCGACGCAGGCTCGGCGGACAAGCGCAGCTACCGTTTAAAAGCGCTGCGCGATGTCTTGGACGCCGAGCCCGTGCTTTCCAAAGCCATGTTGGCCTTGCTGCAAAAGGCCGCCCGCGAAGTCCTCTGCCCCATTGGCATTGCCCTCACCTCGGCCCTGCCCGCCGGCTCCTCCCCCAAACGCAAAGCGGGGTATGAGCTCACCGATCGCGGGAAACAGGCCCTGGCGCAGCGCGTGGCCCGCGGGCCTGCCAGCACACTGCTCAAACTCTTGAGCGAAGGCCCCCAAAGCACGCGCAAGCTCGAACGCGCCCTGCCCGATGGTCGACAAGTCTTGCGCCAGTGCAGTCGCGACGCGCTGGTTCGACAAACCTTCATCGAACAAGGCCCCACGGCCGTAGAGGCGACGGTTCGTACAGCGGAAGTCGCCGCAGGACTGAATCTTCAAGAAGTGCTTTCCGGCGATTTGCGGCGCTCACCCAAACAAGCCGCGCTGCTTGAGCATTTGTCGCAACGGGGCAAGACGCGGGTTTCGGAACTCACCGAACTCTTCCCGACGGCCTCGGCCCTGCTGCGCAGTTTGCGGGAGCGCGGACTGGTGCAGATGGGCAGCGAAACCCAGGCGCGAGACATCTTGGGCCAAGCCCTGGAAGAGCACAGCCAGGCCCCAACCCTGACAGACGACCAAAGCCAAGCGCTCAAACCCATGTGCGAAGCCATTGTCCAACGCGCTCATCGCACCTTCTTGCTGCACGGCATTACGGGCAGCGGAAAAACCGAAGTGTATTTAAGCGCTGTGGGCGAAGCCCTGCACTCGGGTCGACAAGCCCTGGTGCTCGTCCCGGAGATCCCGCTCACCCACCAGATTCTCTCGCGCTTGCGCAGTCGTTTTGGAGACAATATGGCCGTGCTGCACAGCGGCTTGTCGCAGAGCGAGCGCCTGGAACAGTGGAAGAAACTGCGCCGAGGCGACACGCCCATTGCCGTGGGCGCCCGCTCCGCGCTCTTCGCCCCCTTGGAAAACCTGGGCGTCATCATTTTGGACGAAGAACACGACGGGGCCTACAAGAGCGAAGAAGGTTTCCGCTACCACGCTCGGGACTTTGCGGCCCTGCGTGGCCAAGCGGCCGACTGTCCCGTCATCCTGGGTTCGGCCACACCGTCCCTGGAAACCCGGCAAGCCGCAGACGCGGGCCGGGCCGAACGCATTGTCTTGTCTCGACGCATCGCGGACCGACCCCTGCCCGAAGTGGAAATTGTGGACCTGGTCGCAGAGCGCAAGAGCCAAGGGGAACTCAGTCGCTTGATCCTGAGCCGGTCTTTGCGCGAATCCATGGCGAGCACCCTCAAGGAAGGCGATCAAACGCTTCTCTTCCTCAATCGCCGCGGCTTTTCCACCAAGGTGTTTTGCTACGCCTGCGGCCATGCCGAACATTGCAAGCATTGCGATATCGCCCTGGTCTTCCACGCCCACGACCAACTGCTGCGCTGCCATTACTGCGACTACACCTTGGAACCCACCAAGCTCTGCTCCAACTGCGGATCGGAAGAAAACACCCTGCTGGGACTGGGTACCCAACGCCTGGAAGAAGAAGTGCGCAGTCTGTTTCCAGAGGCTCAAGTGGCGCGACTGGACCGCGATGTCTCTCAACGCAAAGGCGCCACCGAGGAGATTCTGCACGCCTTGCGCGACCGCGAAATTGACATCCTCATCGGCACCCAGATGGTGGCCAAGGGACACGACTTCCCCGGCGTGCGCACCGTGGGCATTGTGGCGGCAGACTTGGGGCTACACATGCCCGACTTTCGAGCGGCCGAGCGCACCTTTCAATTACTCACCCAAGTGGCGGGACGGGCGGGCCGCGGCGACACTCCCGGCCGCGTGATCCTGCAAACCTTCAGCCCCCAGCACTACGCCATTCAACCGGTGCGCACCCATGATTACGAAACCTTTTACGCCGAGGAAATCGAACATCGGCGCGATCTCGGCTACCCGCCTTTTGGCAGCCTGGTACACCTTTTGCTCGCGGGACCCGAGATGCAGGAAACCGAGGACCGCATCGAGGCCATGGCGCAGGAGCTGCGCGAAGCGCTCCCTGTTGAGGCTTCGCGCTTTGCGGCGGAGGCCTCTTTGGAAATCCTGGGACCCGCCCCCTGTCCCTTGCCCCGCCTGCGTGGAAATTATCGTTTTCAACTCCTGGTCAAAGGAAGCAACCCGGCCGCCTTGCACAAGGCGGCACGCCTCCTCTTGGACGCCGGGAGAAAACTGCCCTCCGCTTTCCGTTTCAAGGTCGACCTGAACCCCATCAATATGCTGTAGGCCCGGTTTGATTGCTGCAGAAAGGAGCTTGCTCGTTTGCTGATTTTAGTTGGGATCTTGTTGGGCGTGGCGCTGGCTTTCTTCTACCCGGAGAGCATTTTGTGGATGCGCGAGGGCCTGCGCCCCGCCTTCGCCGTCACCATGTTCTTTGTGGGCAGCCTGGTACATCCCGACGAGATCCGTTCCTTCCTGAAAGCCCCGCAACGCGCCCTCTCCGGATTGCTCTGCCAATACACCATCATGCCCCTGTGTGCCTTCGCCGTGTCGCTCCTGTTTGAAGACCCGGTGCTGCGCACGGGAATCATCTTGGTGGGCTGCATGCCGGGCGCCATGGCCTCCAATGTGATGACGGCCTTATTGAAGGGGGACTTGGTTTTGTCTGTCACCATGACCACGGTGGCGACCTTCCTCTCTCCCTTGGTGCTGGCCTTCTGGTTGCCCCTGCTGGCCGACACCCGTATGGAGTTGCCCGTGGGCGACATGGTTTGGAACACCACCTGGATGGTGGCGGGCCCCGTGGTTCTGGGTGCGGGCTTGCGCAGCTTGCGGCCAGATGTGCCCGCTTGCTGGAACCGCTTGGCGACTGGCGTGGCGTCCTTGGCCATCATCCTCATCGTGTTGGTCGTGGTGGCGGCCAACCGCCATCATCTCATGGCGCTGGGACCTGCGGTGGTGGCGGCCATCGTGAGTTTGAACCTGACCGCTTATGCCCTGGCCTTTGGGGCGGCCAAAGCCATGGGCTGGCCCGACCGCCAACGCCGCACCCTGGTCATCGAGGTGGGCATGCAAAACGCGGGCTTGGGTTCCGTGCTGGCCCTGCATCATTTGGGGGAAGCCGGTGCCGTTCCCAGCGCGTTTTATACGGTCCTGTGCGTGATCACCGCAGCTATGGCCCTACCCCTGCAAACACTGCTCAGGAATTCTCCCGGCGAGGCCAGCGAGGAAAAAATCTAGCCTCACGCGACCTCGGCCCTGAGAGGCTCTCCAGTGCTGAACGGGTGCTGGACGGCCCTCGGCAGGGCATGCTACACATCGCTTCGACATGACAGATCGAGAGATTCTACTATTTCCAGACCCGCGACTGCGCGAAGTCTCCAAACCCGTTCTTGAAATCACGGACGACATCCGGAGCCTCGCCCGGGAAATGTTCCAGATGATGTACGACGAACCCGGCATCGGCCTGGCTGCTCCCCAAATCAATGAACGCATCCGAATGGCCGTGGTCGATACCCGGTGGGGCGAAGAAGGCGCAGAGAAGAACCCCATCGTCTTGATCAACCCCGAGATCATCGAACGCGAAGGAAAGATCACCTGGACCGAAGGTTGCCTCTCGGTGCCCGAGTTTCAGGCCGATGTGGAACGCGCTTTCCGGGTTAAAGTCAAGGCCTTAGACCTGGACGGCAAGGAACAGGTTTACGAATTGGAAGAACTGGATGCCGTGTGTTTCCAGCATGAGATCGACCACCTCGACGGAGTCCTTTTCATCGATCACATCAGTCGATTAAAGCGAAACCTTTACGTCAAGAAGCGCAAGAAAGTCCTTGCTCGCGAAGAAGAAGAGCCTGAGCAGAAATTGCCACCCAATTTCTTTGAACCAGGCAAGTCCTAGGCCTATGCGCATCGTCTTCTTTGGCACACCTGAGTTCGCTGTTCCCAGCCTGGAGCGACTCATCGCCGGTCCGCATTCCGTGGAACTGGTCATCAGCCAACCCGATCGCCGCCGAGGTCGCGGACGCCACACCTCCCCTTCCCCCGTGAGTGAAGTCGCGCTTCGAGAAGAAATCTCCTTACTGCGACCGGAGTCCGTCAACAGCGAGGAAGTGCTCGCGGCCTTTGGTGCCAGTGAAGCCGACCTGGGTGTCGTCGTCGCCTTTGGTCAGTTCATCGGCAAGCCTCTGCGCGAAGGCACCAAGCTCGGCTACCTCATCAACGGGCATGGAAGCATTCTGCCCGCGTACCGCGGGGCCGCCCCCATTCAACGCGCCATCCTCGACGGCCAGACCGAGACCGGCATTTCGGTGATGCGCCTGGAGCGGGAGATGGATGCGGGAGACAGTGCCTTGATCTTGCGCACGCCCATTCGCGACCAAGAGAACACGGCCGAACTCAGCCAACGGCTGGCGCTGCTCTGCGCCGATGCCATCGAGCAGAGCCTTGTACAAATTGAAAAGGGTGAGGTGGTGTGGACGCCGCAGGATCCCGCACAAGTGACTTACGCTGAGAAAATAGTGAAAGAAGACGGTGAACTGCACTGGGATAAAACAGCGCAAACACTGGCCTGCCGCATTCGCGCCGTGGCACCCAAGCCCGGCGCCGTCACCCTGCTCGACGGCCAGCCTTTACGCATCTTAAAAGCCCATGTCGAAGACTCGCCCTGCACGCTTCCTCCCGGAACCGTGCAACTGCGCGGCGACGAACCCCTGCGAGTTGCCACGGGCCAGGGCTGGATCGTGCCGGAAATATTGCAACGCGCCGGGGGCAAAGCCCTGGAGCGTGAAGCCTTCTTGCGCGGAACCCCCATTGCCCATGGCAGTGTTCTTGTCGCGCCTCACGCCGCTCACGAAACTCACTCGTCATGAGGCCGACCCCATGAGCAAGAAAGACTCCACTTCCAAAGGTTCAGAAAAGCGTGTCGACCATCCGCGGCCCAGCGTGCGCAGCGGTCGACATCGCGACGGCACACCCACCCAAGCGCGACTGGTCGCACTGCGCGTACTCGAACGAGTGGAGACGGCCGATGCCTACGCCGACATTGCGCTCAACTACGCACTGCAACGCAACGCCCTGACACCTTTGGATCGCGCTTTGGCCACGGAACTGGTCTACGGCACGCTGCGCCAGCGCGGACGACTGGATTACATGCTCAACCAACTCTTGGACCAGGACCTCTTCGACTTGGAGCCCTTGGTGCGCACTGCCCTTCGTTTGGGGGCCTACCAGATCGTCTGTAGCGATCGCATCCCGGACCAAGCAGCCGTAGACGAGTCTGTGCGCTGCATTAAGAACGCGGGCGTGGAACGGGCCGCGGGCCTGGTAAACGCTGTGCTGCGGAGATTGTGCCGTGAACGCGAAAGCATTGTCTTTCCCTCCTTGCAGGAGAATCCCGTCGATCACCTGGAACACGCGCTGTCCATTCCTCGCTGGATTGCCAAGCGCTGGATCAAACAATTGGGAGTGGAAGAAGCGGCTGAACTCGCTCGCGCCAACGGCCAACGGGCACCGCAAGTCATTCGGGCAAACCCCCAACAGGCAAACCGAGAAGCCCTGCTGAGCGAGTTGCGCGAACGCTTTCCCGAGGCGGCTCCGTCCCTCTTTGCCTCCAATGGCATCCATCTGGGTGAACAGGGCAACGCCTCCGCCGACCCCGCCTTTGTGGCCGGGAAGTTCACCATTCAAGACGAAGCTTCACAAATCGTCATCGACTTGCTGGACCCTCAAACCGGCGAGCAGATTCTCGACTGCTGCGCCGCGCCTGGCACCAAGGCCACGGGCATTGCCGAACGCATCGGCGAAGAGGGCAGTGTCTTGGCCCTGGATCGACACCTGCAGCGAGTCGGCCTCATCGAGCGCGATGCCCGCCGTTTGGGCTTACAGAATATTCGCTCCCTGGAGCGTGATGCCACGCAGCCGCTCAGCGACCTGGCACCCAGCGAGGGTTTTCAGCGTATCCTCGTCGATGCCCCCTGCTCTGGCCTCGGCACCCTGCGGCGCAACACCGACGCGCGCTGGCGCTTGTCCCCTGACGATCCCGCACAGCTTGCAGCGATCCAATTGTCCCTTTTGAACAGCGTCGCCGAAGTACTTCGCCCGGGTGGGGTGTTGGTGTACAGCACCTGCACCATCACCCGAGAAGAAAACGAAGCGGTAATCCAGGCCTTTCTCACCACCCACCCCGGTTTCCAATTAACCCCGAAAGAAAAGCTGCCTAATTCGTTGCACCCCCTCGTGGACGAGAAGGGTTTCCTCCATACTTATCCCCACCGACATCAGTGCGACGGCTTCTTTGCCGCGCGATTGGAGAAAGCCGCGTGACCGACGAGATCATCATTGCCCCTTCGATTCTTGCGGCTGATTTTTCGAAACTGGGTGCCGAGATTGCGGCCGTGGAAGCCGCGGGCGCCGACTGGATTCACGTCGATGTCATGGACGGTCACTTCGTCCCCAACATCACCATTGGCCCGCTCATCGCCCACGCAGTTCGCAACTCCACCAAGTTGCCCATGGACGTGCATTTGATGATCGAGCAACCCGAACGCTACATCGAAGACTTCATCAAGGAAGGCGCGACCATCGTCGGCGTTCACGTGGAAACTTGCCCCAACTTGCACCGCACCATCGGGCAGATTAAAGGCGCGGGGGCACGCGCCTGCGTCACGCTAAATCCCGGCACTCCAGCCAGCGCCATCGAAGCGGTCTTGGAGGACGTGGACCAGGTGTTGGTGATGACGGTCAATCCAGGTTTCGGCGGCCAGAGTTTCATCGAAAGCATGCTGCCCAAAATTCGCCAGATTCGTTCTTGGATCGACGAACGCAACCCCGGAACCACCTTGATGGTAGACGGTGGAATCACACCGGACACCATCGGACGCACGGCCGAAGCAGGTGCAAATGCCTTTGTGGCGGGAAGCGCGGTTTTCGGTACCGGCAACTACGCGCAAGCCATCGCCACAATGCGCAAGCAAGCGGCAACTTCGCGCAAAAAGGGATAAGTCCGTCTCTGCTGGGCCTGTATTTCGCTTGAGCCCACCCTGAAAAGCCGTAATACTTCTAATGTTGATTGCCCTCGTCGGGGCGTAGCGCAGGTTGGTAGCGCGCCTCGTTCGGGACGAGGAGGTCGCTGGTTCGAATCCAGTCGCCCCGACCACGTGCTAGCCCTTATGTTTCGGGCAAGTGGTTTCAGGCAAGGGTTAGCCATATGCGCCAAGGTCGTTCAACGGCAGCTAGATACACATCGGCATCGGCATAGTCACAGTTTTTGTGAGCTGAGTCGGACTGAGGAGGGAAAGTCCAGATGCAAGCTGAAAAAATGAGTTACGCGCATCTGGCGTGGGAATTCGCAGAGTTATTTGAGGGACTGACCCCAGATCAAATCAATGAGATGTTGGCCAAAAACATCCCTTTTGAGACGCTGCAATTCTTCGCCGACTACGCCAAAGACTTTTCCGAAGTTGAGGGCATCAAAGAAGACACCAACAAGCGCATTCCCAACTTGCTGATTTTGGGGTACCTGCTGCACGTGCTCGAAGATCGCCTGATCCCCACAGAAGACGAAGAGCACAATTAGTTCGGCAATGCCCGATTCCGCTCCACCACTACAAAAGATCGAAACGGACCAGGCCCCGGCCCCTGTAGGCCCCTATTCCCAAGCCATCGCCCACTGTGGATTGCTTTTTCTATCGGGACAAATTCCGCTGGACCCGCAGACCAACGAGTTGGTCCAAGGCGAGATCGAAGCTCAGACACAACAGGTTCTGAACAATATGCGCGCCGTGCTGGCCGCCGCGAATCTGACGCCTGCCGATGTCGTAAAAACCACCATCTTTCTCACCGACCTGAGCCTCTTCCCCCGCGTGAATGAGGTGTATGGGAATTTTTTCACGAGCGAACCGCAGCCCGCCCGATCAACTGTGGAGGTGTCGAAACTTCCCCTGGGCGTCGCCGTCGAAATCGAAGCCATCGCTCGACTCGAAAAATAGCCGCTCCCAAGAACTCATTGCAGCGCGGGTTCACCAGCGTACTCCCGTACGATGTGGGGCAGATTCAAAGCATTCACTACGAAGTGAGCCACGATGGGCGCCAGCAAATTCCCGGTCCCCATATAGAGCGCGCCCAATAGCAGGCCCGCCAAAAAAGCAAATAAAGTCCAAAAGAGGAACTCGCGTCGGGGCATGAAGTGCGCCAGTCCAAACAACACACTGGCGGCCACCAGCCCCACCTCAGGCTGGAGCGCCCCGCGAAAGAAGCACTCCTCCCCAATGGCGCTAAACAGGGCCAGCAGCGTCGTGTGCCAGAGAGACAGGTTTCCCAGGGCATCGGCGAGGGTTCGGCCCAGCGTCTTTCCCGCCTCTAAACGCCTCATAAGCTCTCGAGAAAGGAAAACCATGAGCAACCCGGCAAACAGCCCGATCCCCCCATCTTGAAGCCAGTTGACGCCCTCCTGAGCGCTCTCTTCTGAGGCGAAAAACAGCGAGGTATCGCGCAAACCGACCCTCCAAAGGACGGAAACCAGCACTGCGGCGGCATAAAGCAGTCCCGAAAAACGCACCCATTCCCTCGGTGTAATATTTGACTTGCCTTCGATCACGAGTTTTTCCCCTTCCGCCATAGCTTTGCTACCGTAATAGCTTGGAAGAAGGGCCGGCGCTCCCCCATGGGAAGCGTCGGATTTCATTTCTGCGACCGCCTGCCGGCCCTCGACGGCACGACCGCAACGAAACACAGACAGGAACTGAACGAATGAATGACCGGCTGCCAATGACACCCAAAGGTTTTGAAACGCTTCAAACCGAATTGAAGCGTCTGAAAAGCGTCGATCGACCGGAAAATATTCAGGACATCGAAGAGGCGCTCGCCCACGGTGATCTTTCAGAGAACGCTGAGTATCACGCGGCCATGGAGCGCAAGTCCCACATCGATGCGCGTATACGCTTTGTTGACGATCGCATTGCAAGGGCACAGGTCATCGACCCCAAGAGTCAGGTCGGCGACAAAATCTTGTTCGGGGCCACGGTCGTATTGTGTGATACCGAAACGGATGGCGAAGTAACTTACACCCTGGTCGGCGATGATGAATCCGACGTCAAGAACGGTTTATTGTCGTACAGTTCGCCCGTCGGGCGCGCACTCATCGGCAAGGAAGAGACCGATGAAGTTACCGTAAAGATTCCAAAAGGAACCCGCGTTTATGAGGTCCTGAAAGTTCGGTACGAATAAAAGGTTGCGAATTCAAGGGGCGCGTACAGGGATGTAACGCACAGCGCGGTTCAAGTGAGTGAGAGCGGGGAAACAGAATGATGCCGATGATAGGAAAGGACTTATGCGATCGCTGACCATTAAATTCAGCGCCCTCGTGGTCACGCTGCTGCTCGTCACCTGTGTGACTCTCGCCATGATTTCAACCAACCATGAGCGGGCATCCCTCGTGGCAGAGGTCGAGAAACTCGGGTTGGCCTTCGCCATGAACCTGGCGGCCAACGCCAAAGAGCCTTTGTTGGCCGACGACGTTCTCTCCTTGGAAAGTTTGGTTAATAAAGTTTCCAATGAAAACGGTGTTGTCGTCGTTCGCATCCTGGATCGCCACCGGGAGGTGGCGGCGCTTAGCAGTCAGCTTCCTCCGGGTGAAGGCGACTTGGAAAATAACGGCCTTGCCCAGGGCGAAAAGCTGCTCATCACCAAGGCACCTATTTTATTCAGTGATGTTCTGGTCGGCGAAGCGCAAGTCGGCCTGGATTTGAGCATCCTGGTCGACCCCATCGTGCGTGAGAGCACACGCCAACTCACCATGGTTGCCTTCGCAGTCATTCTCTTCGGCGTTTTGGCCGGTGTGGGTTTCGTCCGTTTGTTGGTGGGCCCTCTTCGCCGCTTGCGCAGTGGCGTTGAGCAATTGACGCGAGGCGATCTCAGCATTCGCGTCCTGCCCAGTTCTTCTGACGAAGTGGGTGAACTCACCAAGGCCTTCAACCAGATGGGCGAATCCCTGCTCCAAAAAGAGCGCCTTCAAACCGCTTTCGGGCGCTACGTCGACGATTACGTCATCAACCAGCTTTTAGAGCAGCCCGACGGACAAGAGCTGCTCGGCGTCGAGCGCGAAGTTACCATCTTGTTCGTGGACATTCGCCGCTTCACGCGCCTGTCTGAAGGTATGAAGGCTGGCGATGTGGTGTCCTTGCTCAACGATATCTTTCAGCGCATCACCAATTGCATTCACTCCAACAATGGAACCATCGATAAGTTCATCGGCGATTCCGTCATGGCTTACTTTGGCGCACCCATCCCGCAACCCGACCACCCCGTGAACGCCGTGGCCGCCGCCATGGAAATTCAACACGCCATCGAACTGCGCAATGCCGAGTCCAGGGACGATGCCCAGGACCGTGTGGATGTAGATTTGGGGATCGGGATTCACACCGGGCACGTCATCGTGGGCAATATCGGCTGCGATCGCCGCATGGACTTCACGGCCATTGGCGATGCGGTCAACGTTGCTCACCGCTTAGAGAAGCTGGCCGCTCCCGGGCAAATTCTGATCTCCGAAGCCGTTCAACTCAAAGTGCGCGGAAACTTCAAGCTCAACTTCGAGGGTGAGCGGCAACTTTCGGGCCGCGTTGAACCCGTCCACGTGTATTCCGTAGACAACACCTCCACCCGTGATACGCTCCCGCCAAGTCAAGCGGAAGACTCTCACACGAACAGCGAGCGCAGGGAAAGCACGCCGTGAACTTTCTACGAGGTGGATCGACGCTTCTCCTCGTCCCCATTCTTTTCGCACTGGGTTGTGCAAGCCCCTTGGACAAAGGCGAACAGCTCTACCGAGAGGGGGACCGAAGCGCCGCCTTGGAAACCTGGGAATCCATCCCGCCCAAGAACAAGAATCATGAACAAGCGGTACAGCGCATTGAAGCGATTACGACGGAGCGCGCACAGCTAGTCGATCGCTACTTGCGCCGCGCACGCTACTTTGAGCGAAAGAAGCAACTGGCAGAGTCCCTGCTCAATTATCGCCTGGCCTTACGACTTCAATACGATGAACCCACCCTCGACCATGTACAAGAGCTGGCACGCACCCTGGTGTCGTGGAAAAAACAATACTGGGAGACTTTTGACGCCGCATTTCATGAGGGACGGCTGGCAGAGGCCCAAGAAGTGCTGGGTCTGCTTGAAACCTTCGACCCCTTTGATCCGGAACTCACGTTAAAAAAGGCCCAGCTCAACGCCGCCTTGAACAAGTCCGTGTCGAGCACTCTTTCGCTCGGGCGTCGACACTTTTCCTCGGGCGCTTATAGCAAAGCGAAAAAGGCTTTTCTCGAGGTCCTCAAACTCGACCCCACCAACGAGTCAGCACAGGGTCACCTCGCCTACATTTCGGTGATTCGCAAATCCGAACAGGGTTCGGGCGGGCAACGCAGCGAAGCAGCGCTATCAAAGATCATGGCCACTGAAGCCGAAATTCGAGCTGAGGGGCTGTATCAAAATGCTTTGGTCTCCGAGCGCAGCAACGCACCCTTTCGCGCCATCCACTACGATCTCGAAGCCTTGCTGGAAGATCCGACGCATGAGGCTGCGCGGAACCACCTGGCCAGTGTGCGAAAAAAGCTGGCCCCTCGACTGGAACCACTGGTCGAAGCGGGGCGGCACGCCTTTGGCGAAGAAGATCTGCAAACCGCCCTCGATGACTGGAACAAAGCACTCTTGATTGCCCCCGACGACCCTCGCCTCCACGACTACACCACTCGGGCCAAGAAACTCTTGGAAGGGTTGGAGCGCTTGCGCACTGAACCCTTGCATGAGGTGAGCACGCCATGAGACGTTCCGGCCCACGAGGCGGCCTGACTCCCTTAGTGCTGCCGCTTGTCAGTCTTCTCATGGGAACTCTCATCGGGTTCACAGCACTGATGCCCCGCATAGTCCAGGCCGCGACGGTCATTCCCGTCTCCGGGGAGGGAGCCTACTCTGTACTGGCACCCCCGGAGGCCCTGTACGTCACCAATCACGAACTTCGCGCCATCCCCTTGCAGTGGCACCCTGTCTTGGACACCCATGTCGCTGGCTACGCTTTAGAGCGCGCCGCACTGGACACGGATGACTTTGAAATCATCGCCTGGCTAGAGGGGCGACTGCAGACGTACTACGTCGACAATAACGCTGACGATGGCCTTCCCGATGGTTCGAGCTTTCGTTACCGCATCTGTTCCTTTGACGAACAGCGTCGGGTCTCAGAGGTCTGCTCGCCCACCGTTCTTGGCAGTAGCGCCCTTCCCCCGGCTCCACCGGAAACCCTCGAAGCCTACAGCCAACTTCCCCGTAAAATTCTGTTGCGCTGGCCGCCTTCACCTTCCCCTCTGGCAACGCAATACATCATCGAACGCAGCCCGAGCCAAAGTGGAGACTTCCAACGCATTGCAACTCTTGACGGCCGTTTCACGACAACCTACATCGATGAAGGGTTGGGGAACCTGCGCGTCTTTTACTATCGGGTGATCGCGGTCAATTCCCATGGCGGCGAGGGCCCTGCTAGCGACAACGCCCGCGGCGTTACCAAACCCGAGCCCCTTCCACCCATTGGTCTGCGAGTTGCCGAGAAACGTCTGGCCTATAATCGCATCCGCTGGGAAGCCAACGTCGAATCTGACATTGCGAGTTATCGTCTCTTCCGCGCCTACGAAGAAGAGGAGAAGCCCGAACTCATCGCCACATTGACCGCGGACCAGACGCAAGCCGAAGACATCGACACCACGCCGGGTTCAGGTGTTACCTACACCTTGGTCGCCGTCGATGCCGACGCCTTGGAAAGTCCGACCTCCAAGCCCTTATCCCTCACCAATCTGGACTACGCTTTCGAAGCCAACCTTTCAGGAACGGAAGTGAACCTGAGTTGGAATCCACGTGAAGAAGAGGGCTTTGTCGGTGCCCGTATTTTTCGAGCCGGAAACCTGGGTCTCATGTCGGGCAGCGAACTCACCACTGAAAAAGTGCTGACAGGCAGCTACACCGATGCAACCACCGTACCTGGAAAACAGTATCGTTACTACATCAAGCTTGAGCGTGAAGACGGAACAACCGCCCCGCCCTCGGCCATCGTGGAAGTAGCTGTCCCTGCGCTGAAAAGCCCCTAAGAACCTCTTGGCGCTCTATTGATTTTCGGGGGGAGCCACCCTAAAATGCACCGCCCGCGTTCCCTGGTAGCTCAGTTGGTAGAGCAGTCGGCTGTTAACCGACTTGTCGCAGGTTCGAGTCCTGCCCGGGGAGCCATTTTTTTGCCCGATTCCTCTTTCGGCCTTTTCTAGAAATCGAGCGCTACTCACGTGAGAAATCACGCAGAACAATGAAAAGAGCTTTAAAACGCCAGCTGGCGCTACAGGCTCAACGCAACCCAGCCTAGTAAGCTCTTGAAGTAAAGATGACATGTGTGATTCTATATAGACACTGCGCTCTGTAGATCACCCCAGGAACGAATTCCAACCCAGTCAGTATCGCAGCCCAAGGGAGCAATAAGTCATGGATTTTAAAGTGGGAGACCGCGTGAAACACCCGGGGCAACCAGGCTGGGGGATCGGACAGATTCTGGAAGGCTTGTCGGCAAATCGCGCTCCTGTCTATTTTGTCAATGGTATGAAGAGAGTCATCTCTTTCAAACACATCGCACTGGAGTTGGTCGAAGGCCCTGAGGCGGAGCACCTTCTCCTCGACCATCTGCTGGTCAGCGATAAACCTGACTTCCAGTACATCACCTTCGGCGAAGCACTGGAAAAGTTCAACACTCGCTTCCCCGCGGGCTTTGACGACCCCCGTTTTCTCGAAGAAGAGCGAGTTCCCAAAACGCTCACCCATGAAAAATTCCAAGAAACTCTCAATCAAGAAACCTTTCATCAATTGATCGAGGATGAAAAATTCTCCGATGCTATTGATGCGGTACTCAAGATTGTCAAAGAAACCGACCTCATCTA
>PIVT01000122.1 GCA_003353845.1 Pseudomonadota bacterium
GCGCGGCAACGCGTCTACGAGGCTGCTCGTAATCGGAACCCCGAGCGCTGGGCGCGTGACATTCGAAACTGGGAGCGAGTTGCCGTCGTCAAGCTGAACCCGGAACGGGAGAAAGCGGCGGCGTAGAAAAAGTTCATGCGACAACTACCTTGAAACTCGCCGAAGGTGAACTCTCTGAGTTGGCGATAATGCTTGGCTGAAATCAAATGACGGCCAAGTTTGAACAGATTGTACACCGCAGCGTGAATGTTTAGGAACCGTTGGACCTGCTGTGCCGATTTGAATCTGCGCATACGATGCGTGTTGAGCAGACGTCTGAAAAAGCGCTTAGCGGCCTTGCTGTCTCTGCGGGCCTGTAGAAACACGTCGACCACTTCACCATCCTGGTCGACTGCTCGCCACAAATACTGCTGCTTCCCTTGGATCTTCACGAAGACTTCATCAATGAAAAATGTATCCCCATATCCTTTGTGCCGGCGCTTCAATCGCTTGAAGTACTGTGGCCCAAACTTGTTGCACCACAGACGAATGGAAAACGGTGGCGCTTGCAAAAGGCTTGCTGATCTATCCATCCAGCAATTGTCGCCTAGAGGCACTTGAGTTGTCAGTACTCTGCTAGTGAATATAACCGAGTGACTTTAGCTGGCGCAACGTAGCGTCATCGAGGTCTTCCAGCTCGATCTCATCGGACAGACCAAGCTGGTGACGCGCAGCAGAAGAGGATCGACCCAATCGCAAGCTCTCCTCGCGCATGGCCCGCAGCAGAACGGGTGCAGCATCTGCGCGGGAGTTCCTCTCACCCGGATCCTCGACCAGATCGTAGAGTTCTTCTTCCTGGGTTACTAGAGAACGAATGTATTTCTTACCGTTTCGAGTGAGAGCAACTTTCTCTTCATAATAGAGCAGACCCTGTGCGGCAAATGAAATATCACGATCATCTTCTACATCCATTAAAGAAGAGCGACGAACGAGGGAATCTGAGGCAGAGAGACCGGCGACGGCGAGCATCGTCGGATAAACGGCTTCTAGTGAAACTCGCTCTTTCACGCGCCGAGATTGGGTGACTCGTGGGAGTTTCACTAGCAAGGGAACGCGCAATAATTCTTCGTACAGCGCATGGCCGTGTTCGAATCCTCCATGTTCCCAAAACTCCTCGCCGTGATCACTCGCAAAGACGATCAGTGCATCCTCGTAGATACCAAGCCTCTTGAGCTCGTCGAGGACACGTCCTACGTGGTGATCTACTTGACGCACCTCCCCAGCGTAGAGCGCCCGTATCCAATCTCGCTCGGCTCCATTCAATTTGAGGTGGCCGCTACGAACTGGACGGAATTTCTTGAAGTGGCGCAGATGCGCAGAAGGAGGCTCCCCCTCTGGCATGTATTCCGGAGGCGGTTTATAGGGCTGGTGCGGATCGTACAGATGTAACCAAAAAAAGAAGGGGCGCTGTTGGTTCCCCTGTAGCCACTCGATGGCGAAATCAGTCATCGCGGGAGTCGTTCCAGGATCGCGACGAACCGAAAACGACAAACGTGCAGCCAACTTGGCACCCAGCGAGCTGCCGAGGCCACCGCGCGGAAAAGCATAGTAATCGACAAAGCCCTGCTCGAAATTTCCTTTGGTCTTAAAGAAGGGATTGAAACCGATGAGACCCGTATGGTAACCCGCGGCAACGAAGCGCTCGGCCAGCGTTTCAAAGGCGTCAGCCAAGGAATCACCGTGCCGAAGCACACCATGAGTGGAAGGGGCAAGACCCGTCATCAGAGATGCCAGCGAAGGTTTCGTCCACGGTGCCGGAGATACCGCATTCTCGAAAACGAGGGAATCTCTTGCCAACTCCTGCAGGCGTGGTGTCGAAGGCGCATCGGGGTTATAGATCGAGAGAAAATCGGGGCGCAAGGTATCAACGGTCAATAGCACGACATGTTGCACGCGGGTCCTCGCAACTCGACCCACTACCTGGGGCACTACACGCGCTGGATAGACGTACTGCCATGCCAGCAAGCAGATGAGCGCACAGGCCGTGCAACAAAGAAGATGCAGATGACGCGTGATCCTGCGCAATGAAAAGGAGGTGGGAAGAAGCAAATCGACGCGGGCCACAAGCCAGGGCAAGGGGACGACGACCCAAGCCAACACAAGCGCAACCCCCAGTGACCGAAAGATGGAACCAACGCCAATATCGAATCGGCCCACTTCCCACACAGTCGTCACCACGGCCCAGGCCGTGATCCAAAGCCCGATACCGAATCGAAGCGCACCCACCGACCACTGCCACCGCAGTAAGAAAGGCACCAGCACCTGTGCTCCAGAGAGCAACAGCGCACTCAGCACGAAGAGGCCAATCCAGGAGGCAACGACGACCTGGATCATGGTGGCAGCCTCTGCCAAGCCTCCCGGATGATCACGCATGCTGACCGCCACCTCGAGGCACGCGGCACAAAAGGAGATCGCCAACGCGACCCCGATGAGCCGTATCCTTGAAAAGGCATTTACCATGGATGCGTTGGATTCCGACATGAAGCAGATAGTATAGTCAAAGTGACTCGCAAGATGGTACTGACAAGTTAACTTTCGTGCGCACACTGCGAATCCTAGAAGTATCGTCTTCTATAGCGCCCCCGCACATTTCCAAGATGCAAAGGCGAACTCTCTGAGTTGGCGATAATGCTTGGCTGAAATCAAATGACGGCCAAGATTGAATAGATTGTATACCTCAGCGTGAATGTTTAGGAACCGTTGTGCCTGCTGTGCCGATTTGAATCTGCGCATACGATGCGTGTTGAGTAAACGTCTGAAAAAGCGCTTAGCGGCCTTGCCGTCTCTGCGCGCCTGTAGAAACACGTCGACCACTTCACCATCCTGGTCGACCGCTCGCCACAAATACTGTTGCTTCCCTTGGATCTTCACGAAGACTTCATCAATGAAAAATGTATCCCCATATCCTTTGTGCCGGCGCTTCAATCGCCTGGCATGCCGAGGGCCAGCTCTGGTGGGGAGGGGATTTCAAACAGAGGGTTGGAGGCTTTCTAGCCTCGACTTGCCATAATGTTCGTTACCGGACGTTCAATGCCCGTGTATGCTACCTATTCGTGACGAATGATCCTCGCTGCCAAAAGAACTGTGTCGACTACTCCCCGCTGTTCGATCTTATGTGATCAGGAACACCGCATTGGTGTCGGTTGCTTGAAATGCGATGATCTAATATCCAGAGCGCAAGAGCAATGGTAGGCAAGATCATTGGTAACACGTGTCGCTGGTACGCGAAGCCAGCCAAGAAAGGGCCGGCATATGCCATGAATACCGCCAGATAGGTGATCGCCGCATCGCGAGATACAGCCCGTTCCGAAGAGGTATCATCAACTCTGAGGAAGATCGTCGCCAGCGCCCACACTAGACTCATCGCCATGAGGATCCGAAATGCAACCATGTATACCCGATTCATTGGCTCCAATTTGGACCTGATACCCACCTTTTTTAGGCTCAACGGAACCTCACGGATTTCGACGAAGAATACATGGGCCTTGCAGAGTAGTAGCTTCGCTGCTTCGGCAGGATTTGCCTTTATAAAAGCGATGGCTTCTCGCTTGTAGTACTCATTAACCGCCCACTCATTATCGAGTCTCGGCGCACGTTCAAACATCTCCTTCTTGATCATTGTGTACAGGTCATACTGGGGGTAGAAGGATCCAGTGTGCTGACTGTTTCCTTTGCGCAGGTTATAACCATCGATTGACGAGGAGACAGAAAAGACGCCCGATTGGTCCCAGTTGTGTCCCCCCCAGAGGCACAGCGAGACTACCAGGGGAATCGTAAATACGGCGAGGCATTTCAGCTTCCGTGTCAAGGCAGCGATAAGAATGCATGAGACAACGGCAAGCGGGAGCATGCTACTCTTGGTGAGGTACAGCGCAGCATTGACGATTGAAACGAGAACCAATCTTATATACAAGGCGCCCCTCCCGCGGGCGACTGCTTCATTTCCTGGGCTAAGAAATATTAGATTCACGAACAGGAAGAAAACGGGGCCGATCAGATAGGGCTCCTCCGGATATAGAGAAAACTGGCTTTGCACAATCGCTGGAAACGTAAGCGCGAAGAACGTGGCGCCCAAGAGAACGGCTCGGGGCACGTTGTGGAGCCCAATCCACAGTTGGTATAGAGCAACGTACATCAGGCCGCATACCACAATCGTCTTGATGACCAAAGCGACGAGCAGGCTGTTATTTATCATGGCCACGGCTGCCAGGAAAAACGGTATTGCGGGCATGCGCCCCGCAGAAAAGAAGACTCCCGGTGCAACTGGTTCAATGTAATTCCCGTACATGGACCCGGTAACGAGATTCTCGGCGGCCGGGCCAAACCCGAATCCGAGATCAAAGATGCCTCCGTCGGCCTCAAGGTGGTCATAAGACACCATGTAGGTGAGCGAAGCGCATATCAACGCATGTAGGAGACAACCGGCTACAAAGGCCAGAATCAGCAAAGTCTTCCCCCTTCGCGGGCCCTGGCGACTGAAGGCGTACTCGGAGCGTAAGCCCAACCGATTCTCAGCAGATAGCCCATTGCACCCATGGGGCTTACAACCATCTTGTTTCGTGCTGTTGGTATCCTTCATGTATCGAACTCTTAACTCTTCCCGGCAAACACTGACTTGCGTATCATGCCATGCCGGCCTGGGCTACACTAGAGGAAGTGGAAAACATCAATCCCTACAACATACGCCGTTGACGTCCCAAGGCGGCAACGCCGTGACTTTAATGAAGGGAGCCTAGACGGTCGGGGGTCTCGTCGTGAACGGGGTGAAGCGAGGGGGGAGGGAGGGATTTCAAGACAGATGGGTGGTATGCCTGAGCAGCTTCGGGGTGACATGATGTCCCTATACCAGCCGCGCATGGGCCGCTTATCCCGCATTCTCGTGATACGGGCGCCGGCTCCGACAACGATGTCGTATGCGTGATATAGGACCATGGTTCTGCCGCCAGGCCCGAAGATGAACCGCCGCAGGATCTGTCGCCGAGGGGTCGTCCGACCTCTCCTAATCAGAGCATCAATCGTAAAGCATCCCAAGAATGTCATGGCAACTCACAGATCTGAAACAGCGGGTCATTCAGTTTGAATATCTGCACCTAGATTCATCAGGGTCTCGCTGCAGCGATTGTAACCACGGTCGATTTGCCATGCCTGCTCGATAACGGTTTCACCTTTCGCCACGAGTCCAGCAAGCGCAAGAGCGGCACCCGCGCGGAGGTCCGTCGCCGTCACTCGGGCGCCTAGAAGTTGAGTGCCGCCAGCCACAGCGAGCATATTGCCATCGTTCTTGCATAGCCCCCCCATCTTCTTCAGTTCCTCGGCATAGCGAAATCTTCCCGGAAACCGAAGGTCGGTGATTCGGCTCTCGCCGTTCGCACACAGCCCGTAGACAGCAAACAGCGGCTGCATATCAGAGTTGATGCCGGGATAGGGGCCGGTGCTGATGTCCACGGGATAGCAGCGTCCTCCACGAACGATCAATCTGTCATCTTCCCGAAAGCATCTTGCCCCGCTCTTTCGAAGATAAATGAGGGGAACCTCTAGGTGCTGGAATGGGAATCCGATGATCTCCACGTCCCCATCCGTGATGACGGACCCGATGAGCCACGTAATTGCCTCCATGTTGTCGGGAACAACGACATGATGTGCTTCCCCGAGCTGGTCGACTCCCGTAATTTCGATGTGCTCCTGACCGAAAACTTTGATTCTCGCCCCCATCTTCCTTAGGAAGTCGATGAGATCGAGAATTTCCGGTCGAACATGTGGATTCCAAACCCTGGTTACGCCTTCTGCCAATGAACCGCAGATGACTGCATTTTCCGTCGCGCCAGTGGATCGAATCGGCAGGTGAATGTCAGTACCCTTGAGCCGCCCCCGCACCTCGGCGCACAGCATTCCGCCCTCAGTCCACACCTCCGCACCCATTCTTTGCAGGAGCATTTCATGCAGGTCGTATCTGCGCTCTCCGAGTTCACAGCCACCGGGGAGAGGCACAGCGCCGCTACCCGTTCTGGCTACCAAAGCTCCTAGAACCAGCAGCGTGTTTCGGATTGACCGCTTATTCCATGTCAACCTGCTCACAATGCCGGAGGGTTCAGAGATTTCGATGCGGTTCTCTTCAACGAGACAATGTTTTCCGAGCTGTTCTAGCATCTCGACCTGTATGTGCGCATCGAGCAGGCCGTCTGGAAAGTTTTGGATCTTTAGGTCTTCATCCGTCAGCAAGGATGCTGCGAGTAGCCGCAAGGCGCTGTTCTTTGCGCCGCTGAGAACGACCTGGCCCATCAGGCGTGAAGGGCGAATGCGATACAGGTGGGTGTCCTGATTCATCGTCACTTCTCCAGATATTCCGGAAGAACGATCATCTTTCGCCCCAGCCATATGCCGCACTCCGGAAAGACGCGACCCTGCTTGCGAACGAGTAGCCCGCCAGTAGAGAAATATGCAAGTTCCAGTCCAAGTGACAATCGATCAATCACCTTGAATTTCGGCACATTAAGGAATATTTGATTAGTGGCATTGTGCGAATGTGAAGTCTTTTTCCACAAATTGGGAAAAGCGGTCCCTGAATCAACTGGCCGCTGTGGGTTCTCAATATCGGTACGGCGCGAAATCGTTGAGTTTTCTCCTTCTCCTCTTGCTAGTCCAACCGCCGATGATGCTCGAGACCTGAGCCCAGATTCAGACTCGTTCTGAGTCGGAACATCGTGCAGAATCTCGCGCCATGCGGGCTTTGCTCAATCTCATGACGCTAGTTCTTCGCTGTGTTCTGGTCTTCTTCCGA
>PIVT01000123.1 GCA_003353845.1 Pseudomonadota bacterium
TCGTCACGGAAACGCCGGAGGGGATTTTGGAATACGCTGACTTCGCCATGTACCCTGATCTGATCATTGGTGCGGACAAGCATTTCCTTGCGCGGTTCGAGGAGCAGGCGAACCGGCGCAACCTGCACTTCGTCCAGGAAACTAAGGCTCCATCGGATCGCGAGAAGAAGAAGAAAAAGAAACGGTCCAAGGGTGGCGGCGCCAACAACGACGACGGCAACGACACCAACGAGCAGGCGCAGGCTTTCGGAGCAGACGCCAGTGGCAGCAACGGCGGCGGTGGTGGCGGCAGCAGTGGCGGTAGCAAAAACAGCAGCGGCGGCGGCGGGTCTGAGCGCGGGCGCTCGCGGCAACGGCAAGAGGGAGCTCCTCCGCGGCGCACGTACAGCACGAATCGTGACGTCTACCTCTCGGAGATGAAGAAACTCGCAAGCCTTGCCTTCAACGCCAAGACCACCGACGAATTTGACATGAACGTCAAGGCCTTCTACAGGACAACGATGAGCACTTTCAACTCCGACGCGCGGGACAAGAACTTCGCCATCACCGACCTCGACAAGCGCGGCAACTCTGACATGATGAAGAAGGGCATGGGTTTGTTCAATGACGAGCTCCGCGACCAAGATGGCGTCATCAACCGTGGGTACACGCGCATGATGGTGCTGAAAGACGCAGTCGGCGCAGGGGAGCAGAGGTTTCGCACCGGCATGTACCACCAGTTCGATATCGAAGGCAACGACGCTGACTACTGTTTCGACTGGTGGCGCAAGGATTCGAAACTCGCGAAGTGGCTGAAGCCCCAACTCGACTTGTGCCTACGGGGACGTGGACGCCCCAAAGGAGGCGGCAGCGGCGGAGGACGCGGCGGTGCCGGACGAGGCGGCGGCAAGGGCAGCGGGCGCGGTGGCGGCAGTGGACGAGGTTCTGCCGGCACTGGACGCGGCAACGGTGGAGGCGCACGCAGGAGCGTCGGCTTCGTGGCAGACGCCAACAACCCCGACGGTGACGGCGAGGAGGTCGACGACGACCCAGAGTCCGAGTCCGACGAGGATGCCGACGATCTTTGACTGGCTATTGCTACACCAAGCGTTGCGCCAGGCAAAACGATCCCAAAACCCAAGTCAAAACCCCTCCAACGAATTGCCATGAGTCGAGCCCTAGATGACGAGGTGCTACCCACTGCATCTTCGACACGCCCGTCACATGGCCGTCAGCGGAGGACCAAGCTGAAGGTGGCAATGTCCGCTCATTTCCTAGGCCCGGGAGTTTCCGCGAACTACCTGCCAGGAGCGGGCCAACCATACCGAGAGATGCCAACTCTATTGCCATACCCGTCGGAGCGCGCGGCCAGAGCCGAAGCAGCCGCCGCCAACCCGACATCGAAACTGAAGAAACGAACGCCAACGTTTTGGCCACGAGGCTTTACTGCTCTTAGCGACAAGGCCTTCTTTTCTCTACTTCGCTCCACCGTCAAAGAGTTCGACCGGGTGGACGCGCTGTCGGCTCAGGAGGAGGAAGCGAAGCGCGGGCAAAAGCGAAAGGAAGCGCAAGAGGCCCTGGAGAAACGTTTGGATGAGAAAGACACCGTGATCACCTGCAGGCACGCCACGAAGGAGACGGCATGCTGCTTTGAAATCGGGTCAACGACCGTCGAGAAGCCTGAGAGCGATGAGGAGGAGGACATTGCATGCATCTGCTCCACATGCTGCTCTCGGGGTCGTCGCAACGATTGCACGGAGGCGCTGCAACGCCGACGTCGCAGTCATTCTGAGTGCGCAGCGATGGAGGAGAAAACCGCGGCGGCACCGGACGACAGAGGCATCGCGGAAGCTTTGCTTAACTTCCACACGGTCCCGATAGACCTACCCGAGGCACGAGCGTCGGCCAGAGAGAAGAGACGAAACGAAGGAGTCGCGGCCATCGTGAGTGGAGGTGGCGACGTGATCGACATGCGCCACTATGGAGTGGCAGACACAGGCGCAAACGCCCACTGCGTATCCAAGCATCTTCGGCTCACGAACCCCAGAGTGAAGAAGCTGTGGATGCGAGACGCGGCGGGCAAGTCGACACTGTTGGACAGGGCGGGAGATTTTGAAATTCCATGTGTGGACTACGACGGCAACCATCTCGAGCCTATGCTGGTTCAGAATGCCTCTGTGGTCCCCGACAGCCCATTCAACCTGTTATCGATCAGTTTGCTTTGTGAGCGCGGAGTGTCTTTCCACTTCGCCAAGGACGAGAGTTACATGCTTTACAAGAAGGTCCGCTACAAGCTCATCAAGCATAACGGTTTATACCTGATAAACCTGAACAAGGTACTCGAACCAGACGAAGCCGCAGCAATGGGCATGGTGTTCGGCAGTACCTTCCCCGAACCGACGGTCTACAAGGACGAGGAGGGCGCGGCCTTCTTCTCCGCTGGCGATTGGAGCCTATGGCATGAACGCCTGGGGCACAGCTCGAAGGCAAGGCTGCGTTTCCTCTTCAACAACAGCGCCGTCGAGGGCATGAAAGTGAAGGGCAATCCAAAAGTCTGCGCCAGAGGCTGCGGATGTGAGGTTTGCCGCATGAGCGAGAAGAGAAGAAGGCATATCCCAGGCCAGCGGCAATTCCAAGACCCAGTCTGTCGCCCCGGCGAGCTCGTGTACTCAGACGTATGCGGCCCGTTTCCACCAAGCGTGCAGGGGTATAGGTACGCCATTTCGTTCACCGACCAGCTCACGAGGTTCAGCGTCTGCTATCTGCTAAAATCGAAGAGTGACAGCAGCGGAGCTTTACGTGCAGCACACGAGTTCTTTGCCCAGCACAACATCATCTTGTCAAAGGTTCGAAGTGACCAAGGTGGTGAGTACTCAGGAAGTAACGAAAGAGACGCGGCAGCGGGAGAGGCCGGTCGCATCAACGAAATCGGTGGCGCTTCGAGAAAGAAGAAGGGCGCCCCCGCATCGACGGGTCCAAGACGCAAAGAGAAGCGTACGGGCCAGAGTTTAGGCGGTGCAGACGACGATCAGCTAGCTTACGGCGAGAAATTTCAGGCCGTGTGCAAGGAACTGAAGATTGTGCACGAGCTCATGCCTGCAAAAGTACCCCAGCTTCACGGTTTGGCTGAAAGATGGAACGCGACAGTCACGCGTATGGCGAACTCCATGCTGTACAATGCGAGGTTGAGTTACCTCCTGTGGCCTGAAGCGATCGCGCACGCCAACTACTTACGAAACAGGCTTCCAGTACGAGGACTGGGACCCATCACCCCCTACGAGCTCTTCGTTGGACGGCGGCCTCGTGTCGACGACTTGCGTGTATTTGGTTCGGATGCTTACAAACTGCTCACCAACTACCCGAAGACCCCAGGGAATAATGCTCGGCAGCGCTTGCTCTACGTTGGACATAGCGCAAACCGCGTTGGCTTCAGGTGCTTCAACCCGATCACCTACAAGTTCAGCACGGAGTTCGAGCTCATATTTGACGAAGAGTCTGGCAAGAAGAGGATGAATCAATTACGCCAGCATGATATCCGTCGGGAACTCTTACGGCGTGGGAAGCTCGATACACTCCCACTGATCCAGGACGATTACAGTTCATCACCATCTAACGACTTGAACGTACGGCAGCAAGATATTCAACGCAGGCTTTTCAACGACCCGTCTGCTGAAGCTGTTGAGTTAGGAGGAGGAGAACCAGGGCAACGTCCCAGATCATCACGTAAAGGCAAGGCCCAGGGCAAGCCGCAACGTGACCATGGTAGAAAGGAAGACAACTCTGCCAGCAGTTCAACGACGAAGGTTCAACCAGCACTTGGGAAACAAACTCGTATACGTAGCGAGAGTGCTGAGTCGAACGGAGGGCACGAGCTAAGGAGGAGCAGCCGACGTGTAAACAATCGTGACATCCACTCACAAGGCGCGCCATTATGGGATGGCAGCAACGCAGCCAGTGAGCATCCAGCTGGGTCGCAACCAGCATCTTCATCTCAACCGATTGATTTACTTGACGGCACCGCCGAAGCACGTGAACCGCCAGACGAAATCCGAACGGGGCCTGAACCAGAGATGCCCCCAGAGTTCGAGGTAGCCGACAGCCCAATGAACATCCGACTCGATGAGCAGGATGAAGGCGACCTCCACTCCAACGACGCCACGGCCGACAAGTTTGGCCCACTGACTGAGAACCAAATGCAGAAGGAGAAGGCATTACTGAAGTTTGACCCCACTCGGCCGATGCGCCCTGTTAGGGTGGTTCCAATTGGCGTACCTGAGGACGACACAGAAGAGTTTAAGAAGTTTAGACTCGCCGCGTTTGAGAACGACTATCCGATCCAGTTCATTCCGAATCCGAAGCTTCCTGGTTCAAAATCCTTCAAACGGTACACGAGGTACAGCCAGGCAAATACGCTAAGGGAGGTAGTGGAGCTTTCGGTGAAGGGCAGGAGCGCCAAGTCACAACGCGAAGAGAGGCAAAAGGCTTTGGCAGATATCATTCACGATAGCCTCAGAGGCTTTATTATCTGGCCACAGCATGAGCACGCCTCAACAGCGCACTACCTCGACGCGAGTTCGGTGGCGCGCGCAGCGAGCACGATCAACGTCATGGCACTCTGGTCTGAGGAGGAGCTGGCCAAGACGCGGGAGGAGGCGAAGGAGGAGCATGCCAGCGCAGTACTCGCCGCAATCGAGAAATTTGAATCCGATCGTCGTGTCGCGCGAGGAGCGGAGATCATGGAGACAATGGACGCGTGTCGGACCTACGGTACGGCCTTCATGGCGAACGCGTTCCAGGAGCAAGTGGCCTCTTTATGGAGCCGCGAAGACGGCAGCTATCAACGGGATGGTCAACGACACGCCGACCTATTTGCAGCTGCCACGATGGTAGAAGGCTTATTGGTGGAAGACATACCAACCCCCTCCACTTACAACAAGGCGATCGCGAAGGACAACCCTTATCGGCAACAGTGGCTTGAGTCTATGAAGAGAGAAAGGACCACGCTCGCCGAACGAGGCACTTGGGAAATGGTCCCGATCACCGAGCTGAAGGGAAGGAAGCCGATCGGCTCTCGTTACGTCTACCGCGTGAAGCGTAATCTGGATCGGAGCGTGCAATTCAAGTCTAGGCTTGTAGCGCAAGGGTTCACTCAGAGGGAAGGCCTCGACTACTCGCTCAACCAAATCTACGCGGGAGTTGTGAGTTACTCGTCGATGCGCTTCCTTCTCTCATTGGCATGCCAAAACGACATGGTGGTAAGTCAGACTGACATAACGGGTGCCTACTTGGAGAGCCACCTTACGGAAGACCTTTGGATGACCGCGCCACCCGACATGTTTGTTGGAGGGAAACCACCGAAGAACGAAGACGGCATCGAAATGGTTTGCAAGATGAAGAGGGGGCTGTATGGACTGAAGCAAAGCGGGCATTTGTGGTCGAAGGTTTTCAAGAACTTCTTGCTAGCCACCCCAAGCGGCGTGCCCACCAGTCGAGTCAAAATGGATGAGAACTCCGGCGATGTCCGCCTCGAAGAAAAAGAAATAGAGGACGTCGGAGACGGGTCAATTGATCTGTCCAAGTGCCAAACCGATCGCGACTACGCAATGGGTTTTCACGAGCTAACAGGCGACAACTCTCTCTACAGGAAGCGTTTCATTTTGAACGGTAGGGAAGAGACCATTCTCCTGGGTTGCTATGTTGACGACTGTGTGATTTGTTGTTCGAGCGAAGAGGCGAGACAGTACTTCATGAAGCGTTTGGAGCACCGCTTTCCCGTCAACGCCAAGTCGACCGGCGTCATCCAAGGCAAGAAACTTGGGCATATCTTATCCATGGAAGTGAAGTATGATAAAGAAAAAGGGGTATTGAGCATCAACCAGCGTGAAGCTATCGAAGCGTTGGCACGGAAGCACAATCTCCATAAGGACGCGCCGAGGAAATTACCAATTACGAGCGACTGTCAGCTCCCAAAACTTTCAGCTGCAGAAGTTTCGCAAACGGAATATCTTTCCTTGGTAGGTAGTTGTCTCCATATTGCACAGGTTTCGAGACCTGACATTGGCTACGCCATTGGGGTGCTATCTCGGCATTCTCAGTGCCCTGGTCATCAGCATTACGAGGCAGCGAAAAATCTTATACGGTACCTGTATGGCAGTCGATACCTTAACATTGTCTACAGCAGATGCAAGGAGCACGGCAACGAGCCGACCGTTTACGAGCGCGGTGGAAGAGTACCCGCGAAAGTGCCAGCCGAAGAGTCAATCGAGCGTAGACTCAAGGCCAGCACGCCCGAAGAAGGATCTAGTCAGGCAGAAATGTACGTGGATGCCGATTACGGAGGAGAAAAGAATACATTTCGTTCAACCTCTGGGATGTTGACCATGATGAACGGCGGCCCTATCAGTTGGGCAAGCCGATTGCAGAAGATGGTCGCCCAGAGCTCAGCGGAATCAGAAGTTCTGGCGGTAGTAGACTCAATGAAGGAGGCTCTCCACCTGAAGCTCCTCAGTGAAGAATGCGGCATTCGTCAACACGGAAAACCAATTAGGATCTGGGAGGACAATGTCGCAGCCATTCTGTTAGGCGAGAAGATGAAGAACTCGCGCCAAACCAAGCACTTCGCTGTCAGGTTGAGATTTATGTATGAACATATTACTGAGAAGACGATTCAATTTTGGAAAGTCGACACGCTGGACCAGCTCGCGGATGGGCTGACGAAAGCATTGAAGGGGCCAGCCTTTGAGGTTTGGCGCAGCCGGCTTCTGGCCGGATCGAAGGAAGATCTCACCGAGCATGGCTGAACGCCGTCGCTCCGCTTATGACGCATCAAAGCCAAAG
>PIVT01000050.1 GCA_003353845.1 Pseudomonadota bacterium
CTTACGCTGGGGACAGGCGGAGTACCGGCGAGGAGAGCCCGGCCGACGGCACCAAAGGGGACGTCGGCTGCCGCGCTGAGTTGGTAAGGCCCCAGCGTAAGATCACCGGTGTCCAAGGTGGCGGGAGCGTGATTGACGGAAACAGTGGGAATGGCCGCATCGATATAGAGCGCATTTCTGGAGCCATTTCCGCCCAAGGAGTTACTTCCTGCACCTAAGCGTATGCCCAGTAGCGTCAACTCCCAATACTCATCGATATCGGCGCCAATGCTCACATTGACATCGAATATGTAGTTCTGGTGATGCCAGGCCGCTGGAGCGCCCCAAGCCCGCGTTACAGCACTTCCTGTAAAACGGGTATCGAAATTGGTCGACGTATGATTTTTTGTAGAGGTGGCCGAGCGGTGTTGAGCAAACCCATTGGCCTCGCGCGCCACATCCAACCAAAGACCGGTATCTGTGTACGTCGTTCCCAAGGGATAGGAGGTGGGGATCGTACTTCCCGCACTCCATTTCGCCTGGGTCTTGTTGAGGGTTTGAATACCCAAGATCTCGGCGGCCTGCGCCTGATGGATCGGCATCATGCTGAACAGCAGCGCGGCGGCCAAGCTAAGCAATGCGGTTCGCGCAACGCCAATGGAAGTAACGTGATGATTTCCTGATCGCAAATTCCTTCGAATCATTGCTGTTTCCCCACCCGTGGCCGAATCCCTATATATCCAGCCTCAAAAATTTTGTGATTTACCAAGGCTCCTGTGTGCGACCCTTCCCCTCGGATCGACACATTACCCAAGCAAGTGACGCGGGATGATTTTGCAAGTTTTGTTCCGATCCGACCAATTAAATTCCATTAACATTTCAGCAACTTACAGAAGCAGTCTATTCATGTAGGGCTTGGACATGGAATTATTTTCGCCAATTTGAGACAAAAAGAGGCTCTTCATTAGCCGGCGAGTCAGGCACATAACCGACTTAAAATGCTGGGTTAATGGCGTTCAGTTATGTTCCGTTATTTCTTCAACACCTATAAGAAGGTGCTGACTGAGGTTGCCAAAAAACTCGGGCAACATGCGGCGTTGAGAGAAACGCCAAAGGCCTTTCACGCGTTCAAATTGATCCTCGTAACGACCGGCAATGATGGGTTGCAGTGGGAATTCGGGCGTGGCCTGCAAGACAGTAAAATAGGAGCGTGCCTCGGCGCGATCTTCGCTATCGGCCACATGGATGATGGGGTTGGTCACGAGATGCTTCGTACGCGGCGTGCCTTCTTCATACAAGCGCGTCGTGCTCTGGTACATCTCCAGTACGGCGTCACGACCGCGCGCGCCCTCGTCCGCGCCCGGTGGCAGAATCTCCGCATGCGCAAACAAATCTGCGACTCCTCCAAAATCACCAGCATCAATTCGCTCGGCATAGAGGTAAAGCAGGTTTTCAATCTCGCCTCGATGATCACACATAACCATCTCCTTTACTTTTCCTTAACAAGCACCTCGCCCAATGCAAAGTTAAGCACCGGCCCATTGGCATCCCCGCTCAGTTCGATACGCAAGGTGGAAGTCGAAGCGTCACTCTCTTGCGCGGGCTGCTCAGCACCATCCATCCAGAACGTAAATGGAATGTCTTTTGAGCTTTTCAAAGCTGGATACAACTCGCTCTCCTGAACACGCTTCACGAGACCCAAAGCGATCGTCCCCATGGTATAGCGAGCATTGCATTCCAGGAGCGGGCGAAACAACACCGCCTCTGATTCCGGATCCTGAAAACTAAAGGCATCGACACCGAGCGGCCCGACATAATCTTGCGCAGCCACCTCACGCACCAAGGGCATCGAAGTATGGATGAGCTGCTGGTCGAATGGACTTCCCGAAATCACTGACCGTTGCGAGCACAGCAGCCCGCCATGTCCCAGGTAACCACCTGAAGCGTTATTGAACAGCCTCAAACTTCCCAAGTGCTCGACACTTCCGTCCGCATGAATCCAATATTGCGAAGACAGATCCTCTTTTCGTTCCAACCAGGGCTCGAGCAAAAAACCCTCTCGCTCCTGGCAACGCTGGACAAAACTCAAAAACGCCTTGCGTTCAAGGGCTCCCTCTTTTCCCGCCAAGCGCCCACGGCCGCTGCTGCCCAAGCGCGGCTTGAGCGTAAAATTGGCGCGCGCCCACTCAGGCCAGGCCGACACCACATTCAGCACCTCGGAATACAGCCTCTCGACATCTTCCTTTTGACGGGGGGCGGGAAAGACATGGATGATGTCTTTCAACGGTGCGGGCAATAGATTCTCGGCCTGCACAAAAACCTGGGCAAAGGCTTTATCGTGAACGCGACGTACTCGCTTTGGATCGGGTAAGTCAACACGCAGCTTTCGCTTTGCGCAAAAATCAGGGATCCCGGAATCGACGAACCAAGGAACCAAGCGTCCACTGTTTTCCATTTGAGCAAACACGGGTCGTTCCGGAGGCTTTCCCAAAGTTTCAGGCCAGGGAGACGCTGCCTGCTTCCCCTCTGCCAACACAAGAGCGTCCTTGGAAAACAAGCAACGCCAAAGTGAAACCACGCGGCTTACCTTGGGATGAAAGCGCATGCGTTTCCAGCTCTCCCCTTCCTCTCCCGCCAGGTTCGGCAACAGTACAGCACCTGTGGTTTCTCGATTAAATTCCAGGGTATAGTGCTTGGCCTGTCGCACATGCTGAATCAACTCGGGGCTCAAACCTGCCAGTCGCCTGCCTTTTTCATCAAACCCCTTCCCTCGCGCCTGGGCCGCGGCAAAGGGATACGGGACGTAGGTGTCGTAAGCTTCGACATCACTTAGTGCCGGGTCTTTTAAATCCTCCAACCATTTATAGGCCAGGGCCACGTGTCCGATTTCTTCCTCACGCACGGTGTGAAGAGCCGCTGCCGACTCTTCATCGCCCGCGCGGCGAAAGGCGTCGCGGAAATACAATGCGAAATCCAAGTTGGCCTGTTCCAAGGTGAGACCCATGGCGCACAAGAAAGCCTTGGGACCGTGTTCGCTTTCCAATACGCCCGGTAGATGCCGCCAAAAGAAATCCGATAAGGGCTCATCGCCCAACTCGGCACCCATGGCTCGGAGTCGATCCAGATACAAGCGCGCGTGACGCTGTTCATCCTCGATCACATTCAGAAACCCACGGCGAAGCGAACCGGGCAGATCCGGCCACACCAGAAGAGCCCAGGCGAAGAGTTCCACTGCCTGCAACTCATGATGTGCGAAACGCGCCATGTAGGAACAGCGAGCCTTTTCATCGTGCTTGAGATCGCTCACGGGTGGCAAGCGCCCTACCCCATCAACCATCTGCAGTCGCTCGGAACGCGCCGGTTGATAAATCACCAACGACTCTTCGTCGCCTTCAATTAAAGGGCTTCCGTCCGCCTGACGCGGTGGACGCAACTTGTCCTCCAAGGTAGGGCTTTCCAGAATGTACCTGCAGTACTCATGGATGGTTTGATAGGAGGTCACTTACTCACGAATTCCTGTCCGGCTCAAATTAAAACTGGAAGTAAAGGAAGGGTGCTTCGATTAGCGGCCACAAATAAAATCAATCGATGGCAGTTTTATGTTAGCGCGCCTGCCCGAGAGCTTGGCGACATAAAACGAAACGGGCCACCCCAAAAAGGAGTGGCCCGTTCTGAATCAGGGAACCATGCGCTTCACTAGCGGATGAAGAGCATCTCCTGATACGTGGCCAGCGGCCAGAGGTCGTCAGCGGTGATGGCTTCGAGGCCATCGGCGAACTCACGCACCTTGAGCATGGCTGGGAGCACCGCGTCGCGATTGGCCTCAGCCTGGCCCAACTGCGTGTCGAACCCTTGGGCACGTGCTGCCTTCAGGTCAGCAATGGCACCAAGCAAGCCACCGGTCAGTTCGATGACCTTATTGAGCACACTGGTATCTGCCTTGGCGCCCACGTCCTGCAGCGCTTTGGCGGTCGTGGCCAACTCGCCCTGATAGCGCATTGCGGCGGGGTAAATGATGGTCTCCGCCATCTCTTCCACCAGGTTCGCCTCAACGTTGATGTTCATGTTGTAAATCTCCAGGGAGATTTCCACGCGTGCTTCCAACTCACCCTTGCTCAACACACTGTGTCGCTCGAAGAGCGCCACAGCTTCATCGGACTCCAAGGCTGGAATCGCATCAACCGCGGTGCGCAGGTTCGGCAAACCACGACGAGCGGCTTCTTTGTGCCATGCGTCGGAGTAACCGTCGCCGTTGAAGATCACGGCACCGTGCTCCTGAATGATTCCTTGCAGAACAGCCTGAACGGCATCGTTCAACTTGGACTGGTCACCGCCCATCTTCGCTTCCAACTCATCGGAAATGAAGCTCAAGGATTCGGCGATGATGGTATTAATGATCGTCATGGGATCCGCGATGGTCTGGTGGGAGCCCACAGCGCGGAACTCGAAGCGATTGCCCGTGAAGGCAAACGGACTGGTTCGGTTTCGGTCGCCTGCATCCTTGGGCAGTTCAGGCAGGGTATCTACACCGATGTGCAGCATGCCGCCTTCCTTGCTGGAGGAAGCACCGCCGGCTTCGATTTGATCCCACACATGCTGCAATTGGTCGCCCAGGAAGATGGAGATGATGGCCGGAGGCGCTTCGTTGGCGCCCAAGCGGTGATCATTTCCAGCTGACGCAATGGCCGCGCGCAAGAGCGGAGAGTGCTTGTGGACGGCACGAATCACGGCGCCACAGAACACGAGGAACTGTGCGTTGTCGTGAGGCGTGGCACCCGGGTCAAAGAAGTTGCCCTGGGTCGAGTTGCCCACCGAGAAGTTGCAATGTTTCCCCGAACCATTGAGACCCGCAAAGGGCTTCTCATGCATCAAGCAAACAAAGTCATGTCGGAGAGCGATCTTCTTGAATGTGGTCATCATGAGTTGCTGATGATCCGAGGCAATATTGGCCTGTTCAAACACGGGAGCAATCTCGAACTGACCGGGAGCCACCTCGTTGTGGCGCGTCTTGGCCGGGATACCCAGTTTGAAAAGCTCGCGCTCCACATCGAACATAAAGGCGAGGACACGATCCGGAATCGCTCCGAAGTAGTGATCATCGAACTCCTGACCCTTGGGCGAAGGAGCACCGAAGAGGGTCCGTCCCGCGACAAGCAAGTCGGGTCGGTTCACAATGAAGTTGCGATCCACCAGGAAGTACTCCTGCTCGGGACCGGCAAAGGACGTCACGGGAGCGATGTCCTCTTCTCGGTGTCCGAAGATCCGCAAGACGCGGCGGGACTGTATATCCAGGGCCTTGTGGCTACGCAGCAGCGGGGTCTTCTTGTCCAGGGCTTCGCCAGTCCAGGAAACAAAGGCGGTGGGGATGCAAAGCGTCTTGCCGTTCTCGTTCTCCGACAAGTAAGCAAAGCTGGTGGGATCCCATGCGGTGTATCCGCGTGCGGCACAAGTATCACGAATGCCGCCGTTAGGGAAGGATGAAGCATCGGGCTCACCCTGGATCAGAAGCTTGCCGGCAAATTCAGCCACGGCTCCGCCCTGCTGGTCAGGATCGAGGAAACCGTCGTGCTTTTCAGCGGTGAAGCCGGTGAGGGGATAGAAAACGTGTGCGAAGTGAGTGGCACCATTTTCAATGGCCCAGTCCTTCATAGCCGAAGCCACCACGTCGGCGATGCTCGAATCCAGCGGAGCCCCTTCGAGAACCGTCTTCTTCAAAGACTTGAAGGTGGCCTTGGGCAAGCGCGCCTGCATCTGATCCAGGTTGAAGGTGTAAAGGCCGAACACGTCCTCGGCCGTCGCTGCCTGCTGATCTACGATCTCAGTGCTGGCGATGTAATTGTTAGCCGCGGCGACCGCGTGTAATCGTTCCGTTTTTCCGCTCATGTCTTTGCAAACTCCTTTGATAAATGGCGTATCAAATGGCACACCCAATGGATTCAACGTCTAAAGCCAGGCCAACGCCCAGGCAATTCAACCCGTGAAGATTAAGGAACCAAGGAATCTCTCCACCTTGCAAGTATCTGAGTAGCTCCTCGACTCGATGACAGGATTAAAGCAAGCTGTGTGCCCACTTGCCTACCCCCTGGAAAACGTCTCTAACGCCCTCATGCAGCGTTAAAACCCCATTTTCTGTGCAGATTACTGGATTTATGCACAATTATTAATCACTATTGCATAAAAAGCAGGCAATCAATACCAGTGGGGGCCTGGTCAGCACTTTTATTCTGATTTAACGGAATTCCTCGCCCTCTTTCGGGGGCGGAGCGTAGCAGACTCTCAAGAATTTCGAATAGCCCTCTAACTGAGATTTCGGGAATTCTGCTTGGGCGCAAAGCCTAACGCCTGTATTAAATTGCTACAGCGCGATTCAGCCGGATCATTGCAGGGCGAGGCCCCACGAAGGAGCGAAATTGAGCAGCGAGGACAGCCATCCAGGCCGAGGAAAGAAGAAGTTTTTCTCCGACGCCATGGCACAAGGCCCCAAACCCACCCAGGAGGACCGCCTCCTGAATCAGCGCATTGAAATCGATGGTGTCTCCAATGGTTACGGGCAGCTTTTAGCGGTGATGGACGGGCACGGCGGTGACAAGGTCTCCGACCTTCTGTGCCGCAATCTGCCCATCCTGTTTTCCGAATTTCTCGTTAAAGAAAAGGGAGACGTTTCGGAGGCTATCAGCAAAGCCATCGAGACCCTCCACCAAATGACCATCAACGAATCCCCTGGATCGACTCTGGCCATGGCCTACATCCCGGAAGGCGAACTGGATGTCCACGTGGCCGCCCTGGGCGACTCTCTCATTCTCGTGGCCCGCAGCGATGGCTCCGACATGCTCGGACCCATTCACAATGCCGAACAACATCAAGAAGACCGCGAAGAAGCCGTGCGTCGCGGCGGTACCTACGCCAAAGGCTACATCCGGATTCCCTTCGGTGAGCGAACCATGGGGCTGCAACCCACGCGAGCCTTTGGAGACTGTGAATTTCGCGACCTCTTGAATCGAGAGCCTTCTATTCAACACATCAGCTTGGATGAGCGTACTTATGTACTGCTGGCGACGGATGGGCTCTTGGACAGCCAGCTCGAACTCACCTCACAGGTACAACAAACGATGTACCATTTGCGGGACGGGAGTAGCGCCGAAAATTTCGTGAAACACACCGACGGCGGCATGAGAACCAAAGACAACGTCGCTGTCGTGATCTACACCCCCGATGAGAAGCGGGATTCCATTCGCTGTGCCGATGGCGAGATGATCGGTGAACTCAACAATATGCTCGACGCATGGGAGCAAGTTCGTTTCTTCCACAAAATCACGGACTACTTTTCCGGAGTCAAACTCAAGAACATACACGCACATGTTTCTGTCGATGACCGCGGACACGGCATCATGCTGCTGGGTGAAAAAGGGGCGGGGAAGTCAAAGCTCAGTATCGAAATGTTGAAGCGGCGGGAGAACTACCGCTTCGTCTGCGATGACAAAGTGATCGTCAGCATGATTGACAAACGCATCTTTGCGGCAGCCCATCCGGCTTTTCGCGAAAAGGGCATCCTGTTTCGACCCAAGGGAACACCGGCCGATGGCGATGCGCGCACCTTTCACCACATTGAATCCAAGCAACTCCAAAAGGGGTTTGTCCGCATACGGAATATTGTGGAAATCTCACTCAACCACGAGGAAGGAGCTCGGGGCGACGTCCGAGTCATGCCTACAACCGATGTCTTTCGACTCTTCCGAGAACGCCTTTCCATTCCCGGAGACGAGCTGCCGGGACGGCCCGCACTCGATCAACTCAGCCTTTTCAATCTTCGCTTGCCTGCCGATGAAAATGAGCGCTACGCCGATGCAGATGAGTTATTGGATCGACTGCTCGATCTCATCGAACGGGGCCGAGGGTATGCACACTACGAGATGGCCGAAGCTCCCACCACGGACGAAGACTGGAAGAAGATGCACTAGATTTTCTCGTGGCGAAGAGGCAGATCAGGGACAGTGAGAAAGAGTTATCGTCGCTTGCCCTTAGTGTTGGTAGCGGCGCCACCCAAGGTCAATTCGAGAGCCTTTTCAGCCACGGCGCGCACCGCCTCCTCAAGGGTCTCATATCCTTCATCCTGCAGATGAAGCTTGGCCGTTCTAAAATCTGCTTGGCGAAAAGAGGTTTCTAAACGGGGCCGCAAGGTAAAAACATGCCCCAGGTTGACCCCTGCCGCTAAAAATTTGCCTTTGGGCGCCGACTTCGGCTTTGGATCGGGTGCCTGCGGCGTCACCACTTTCTTTGTCTCTTTCTTCGGCGCTTCAGTCTTCTTGGCGACGGTTTTGGCAGCCTTCTTCGCAGGCGCTTTTTTCACAGGCGCTTTTTTCACAGGCGCTTTCGTCGCGACCTTCTTCTTCGCAACCTTCTTCTTCGCGACTTTCTTCTTGCTGGAAGACTTCTTGGCCACCTTCTTCTTGGCTGCTGCCTTGGTTACCGTCTTCTTTTTGCTGGGAGATTTTTTAGCTGCCATGCCCGTTATCTTAACTAGTTCTACCCATGTTTGGGTAGCCCTGGAGTTAGATAAGCAGATTTCGGCCGGAGTTCAGCGAAAAGCTCACTTCGACTGCAACAGCGCTGCGGCCTAGCGATCGGGATCAAAGACACCCGTTTCGCAGGAGCGCACAAAGCTTTCACCGCGCCCCTGAAGGCGATGCCACTGTCTCCGAATTTCGGTCGCTTCCTTTGCGTCAATCCGGCCCTCAGTCGCGATAGAATCCGACATCACCTGCAATAGCTCAGAAAATTCGGCCAACAAGATGCGCGTGTGGGAGATATAGGCTTCGTTGATGGGCTCTTCCAACTCCACATTCTCGACGAAGTAACCATCCCGTTGATTGCACAGCCATTCGATGAGCCGTGAATTGCCCGTGCTCTCTACCAGGTGCAGGATGCGATCCAAGGGGTTCCGCGCGCCAGAAGCCTCATCAGCTAAATCAACGGGTGGCTCGGCACACCATTTATAAACCAACGAAGTAGACACTCGCAGGTCGTACGCGACTCGCTTGGTGCCCACAGCCTCAATGACTTCTTTTAGTACTTCGTGTGATTTCATTTTCGCCCCTGTCCGTGTTAACGATCCTGGCGGAGGTGGAATCGGATTGAGGCTACTCTACTGCAAGCCTTGGCTCAGCCCCTTGAAAAGCCCGTCAGTTTCTCTGAAATATCCCAAAGCTTCTTCGCCTCCCCCTTGTCCAAGACGTAGGGCGCCTGAGGGTGTTCTTTGCAACGATAAAAATACTTTCCGGTCACACCTTCCACTTCGGGTGACGTGGCCAGGTACAAAGGTGTCTTTGCACCTTTTGCCGAGGACATCAAAAAGGTCTTCACCATCCGTCCAAACATACGAGCGAAGAACCCATGATTGTCCCCCAACTTCGTATCCACGGCCCCGGGGTGCAGGCAATTCACCGTAACTCCCGATCCCTCCAGCCGATCGACCAACTCCAACATCATCAGGTTATTGCCCGATTTTGCCTTGCCATAGGTTTTCATTACGCCGTAAGTCTTGAGGGAATGCAAATCATCGAAGTCGATCCGATCCAGCTTGTGCCCGTCCGATCCAACAAAGACAATTCGAGCAGGGGCACTTTCCTTGATTCGGTCCAAGAGCATGTTGGTCAGTAAGAAGGGGCCCAGGTGATTGGTCGCGAACATAAGCTCGTAGCCATCAACCGATTCCTGCCGCTCAAGGTTCACCACCGCCGCATTGTTCACGAGCACGTCGATCCGTGGAGTATTCGATAGAATCTCAGCGGCGGCGTCTCGTACATTTTGCATACTCGACAAATTGATGATCTGGATACCTACCCGGGCACCCGGAACCGCGGCGAGAATTTTGTCACGAGCCACTCGGGCGCGCTCGGGATTGCGGCACAGGAGGACAACCTGTGCACCTTGCAGGGCTAAACCTTTCGCCACTTCGAAGCCAATACCAGCATTGGCTCCTGTGACCAAACAGACCTTGCCCTTCATTAATGTGCCTCGGACAATTTAGTGCACATGTCCGTGCTCGAGTTCTTCTGCTGTCGCCGCGCGCACCACTTCCACGGTGATATCAAAATTCAGCACCTGCCCGGCCAATGGATGATTGGCATCAATGGTCACCTCGCTCTCAGCAATTTCTTTCACGCAAACAATCTGCAACTGACCTTCCGGGCTTTCGGCTTGAAACTGCATCCCTGGTTGGATGTCATCAATCCCTTCAAAAGCATCCCTGGGAATGACCTGGATCAACGCATCGTCGAATTCCCCATAGCCTTCCTCAGGTGGAACCGTAACTTGAACCTGCTCTCCAGCACTTTTCCCAGTCAAGGCATTTTCCAAACCGGGGATGATGCTGTCACTGCCATGCAAATAGACGAGGGGTTCGTCTCCCTCTGATGAATCTAGAACCTCACCAGCATTGTTTGTCAGTTTGTATTGAAGCGACACCACCGAGTTATTTTCGATCTTCATAAATCATCCCTTTGAGTTAAGCGGTCAGAACCAAGTTCGAGACCATACCATTCCTATTCCTCCGTGCAGCCCTCTCGTGGGCTTAGAGAACATGTCGACCTCTCCCACCCGGCTCAACTACGCTGAACGCCTTCGTCCAGCCGGTTCGAAAACCACTGTTTTCATTGTAAAAACCAGAGTTTCGAGCCTGGGTACCACCCTCGGGCCAGGAACCTCAGCCAAGACGTCATTACCGCAATCTTGACCCAAAACCGGACACAGCTTCTCAACGGCTCGCACGCTGACCCATCAGCGAGGAAGGATTTCGAGCAATCGAAAAAGGAATTCAAAAACACAGTCACAGAGGAATTAAACCAAGGGATTCTCGGGACGGCAATTAAGAGTTTTCTATCCCCTCATAGCTTTTTGCGACGGCCCGTTTCTCTTAAACCCTAATTCATTCCTCGCCGGAAAAAAGATTACTAAAAATTAATTTCTTACATCTCTTAGGCATCCGGTGCATCGAGAGAAAGAATCTTAAAGCCTGGTTGCACAACAACGCTCTTAAACGCCTTACACCTGCAACTACCCGGCAACATACCTGTAACTCTCACGCGACTTCCTAAAGCCACACTTCATCTCCCCTCAGGATCAGCTCTCAGATTTCCATGAGTGAGCCCTGTCACGAACAGATCCCATTCAATTCACGATAAGTCCTACCACGAGGAACGACATGCGTCCTCGATCATTTGTATTGCCAACAACGAGATGGAACGACGAACCAATGAAATCAAAAACCCCCCAGAGTACTTCCCTGCTGAGCCCTTTTAATCAGTGCCTTCGCCAGCGCTCACTTATAAGACTCCTATTGCTTTCTCTAGTCTTCGCCTTGCCTGTAAGCGCAGCAGATCTGACGCACACCTTCGGCGTTGTCGACGGCACGGGCAACATCCCCGATGGCGTCCTTGTCTACATTGGAACCTCTGCGGATAATCTCACACAAGAAATCGACCTGGGTTTTGTTCCCTTGGGAGAGCGAGACGCTCGTTGGGTCGACGTTACTTTGGATGATCAACTCGATCACTACGTCGCCGTCGCCACCTACATTGACTCCACTAGCGGCCAACTGATTTCAGAACCTTCCAGCCCCCACCACTTCCCCGCTGTCGTTCCAGCTCCCGAACCAGGGACAGATTCTTACTTCGAAGATTTTGAAAGCTATGCCTTGGGATCATCCCCCACAGACTGGCTGGCAACAGGTCCGTCCAATTCACTCGTGGAAGACAGCTCTATTTTTAGCATCATGCAGCTCGCCGATGGGAATAGGGTCTACGGAACCACTTCCAAACAAACCAATATTCACTCGCACCACATAACAGACGGCAGTGCCAGTTGGCAGAACTATGAATTTGGTGGATCCTTCGCAGTTTCCGAATCCAATGCGAATATAGGGATTACGCTTTACAGTGACTATCCCAATTCCGATACCTATTACCGACTCCGCTCCTATAAGGGCACAAGTTTCAAACTCAATTCACATGGATCAAGTTACTTGAAATGCGAAGGCATCACCGACACTGGCGTACCTCTGGAGGGGAACCGCTGGTACCATTTCCGATTCCGCGCAAGCAATGAAGCTTCCGGCACTCACTTACAGGCTAAAGTTTGGGGCCATGACAGTGTGGAACCGGGAGCGTGGCAGGTGGACTGCATGGAATCTCAGGCCATACTAAGCGCCGGTCAAGTGGGTTTGTGGACCATGGGTTCAGGAGAGAAAGTTTGGGATGACCTCTACCTGGTCAGCACCGAAGCATCGCCTCTGCCTCTACCTCAGCCTGAGCCTGAGCCTCAGCCTCTACCCGATCGTGACGGAGATGGCGTGAGTGATGCCGATGACAACTGCGTAGAAATTCACAACCCGAACCAAGCGGATACAGACAGTGATGGTCAAGGCGATGCCTGTGAACTCAGCGAAGAAGAGACGACACTCTACAGTGAGGACTTCACGGGATACATCGATGGACAGAACCCCACGGGTTGGTATGACAGTGCTGCTGATAACTCTCTGAACGAAGCTGACGGAAACTTTATGGCGATGGAACTTGAGGACGGGAATATCGTACTGGGAACCGAATCCACGGATCGCAATATTCACTCCCACTACGTCGTCAACAACAGCTCCAGTTGGAACGATTACGAATTCACAGGGCAGTTTGTCCAAACGAATAGATCGGGTGGTATCGGCGTAACGTTATACAGCGACTTCCCCAATAGTGATGCCTACTATCGCTTGCGCGCCGTTCGTGGGAGGACCTTCCAGTTGGCGAGCCATGGTGCTGGTAATAGCGACTGCAATCGAGCCCTCCGAGACACAGGGGTAAGCCCGGCCAGTGATGTTTGGTTCAACTTCCGCGTACAGGCCCTTACTGAAGGCTTGGGCACACGCGTGCAGGCCATGATCTGGCCGGACGGTTCCACTGAACCCACGGATTGGCAGACCAGCTGCCTGTATTCGACGGCCCCACTCACAGGAGGAAGCCCTGGCGTGTGGTCCATGGGTCCGGGAGCCAAGTTCTGGGACAACTTCGTTGTGAAATCCGTTAAATAGGGTTTCAAACCAAGGCGATCAACGGCCGGAGCATGAAGCGTCTAGTTCCCTACTTTGTCCCAAAGCCTTGCCCCTCCTTGAATGCACCCTGCGCCCCAATTAGAATGAGGCGATGTTCCAAACCCCGGGCCAGCTATGCAAGGGATCTCCCATTGTGCAAAGAGGCCTCTTGGTTCTGCTGTGCATTTTGGCGTCAGCCTGCGATTTCCCAGACAAGCCAGCGACAAGCCCTGAACCTTCCACCCCCCAAACATCACTCTTGCCACAAAGAACAGGACCGCCCAACGTCATCCTGATCACCTTGGATACAACGCGTGCCGATGCCTTGGGGGTCTACGGACAAAAACGCCCCACGAGCCCTCACCTGGATGCCTTGGCCAGGGCGGGTGTGCGCTTCCAACATGCGGACACCTCCGCACCTATCACCCTACCCTCGCACGCATCCATCATGACCGCAGTTCATCCGTTCACTCACGGTGTCCGCGCCAACGCAGGCTACGAACTCCCCGACGCGCTGATCACCCTGGCCGAGCGTTTTTCGGAAAACGGTTACCAGACAGGTGCGGAAATTGCCTCGCATGTCCTCAATCGCAATACGGGAATCCACCAAGGCTTTGAGGAATTTCACGACCTCAATTCAAAAGGCATCACGAAAAAGCGTTCCGCCTCCATTGAAGGCGGCGCAAAAGCCATTGCCTTGGATGAGCGGGATGCCAAAGACATCACAACCTTCGGTATCTCCTTCGTGGAACGGCATCGTGACAAGCCCTTCTTCCTCTGGCTCCACTACTTCGATCCTCACAATTTCTACACCCCACCCGCGAAGTATCTGGCTCAATTTCCCGACAGCCCCTATCACGGTGAAATCCGATTCACCGATGACCAAATCGGCAAGCTTCTAGAAACGCTGGATCAGCTCGACCTGCGCAAGGACACCCTGATTGTGGTCACCGCCGATCACGGCGAAGGCCTGGGCGATCATCACGAAGATACACATGCCATGTTTCTCTATGACAGCACCACACGTGTTCCCCTTATTCTATCGGGCGCCGACATCGGCGTAGCGGGATCGGTGGTAGAAACCTTTGTGCGAACCATCGACATTGCTCCCACTATTTTAGACGCTGTCGACCTGCCTCCTTTGGAGGGAGTTCAAGGCGTCAGTTTGCTTCCTTTACTACAAGAGACGGCACCTTTTCCTGCCAGCAATGCCCGACCTGAAATCGCTCAGGGCTACAGCGAAACCCTGGCGACGCACCTTTTATTTGGAACACCCATTCTGCGTTACCTGAGAGACGGCGAATGGAAATACATGCATAAGCCCAAACCGGAACTCTATGATTTAAGAGCCGACCCCCAAGAGAGAGACAATCTGGCGGAAAAACATCCTGAGAAAGTCGAAGACCTGCGTAGCCAATTGACAGAACTCATCGCTTCATCGGCAGGATCGGTGGCCACTACCAATAAGAGCGCGGTGGATTCAGAAACCCTACAGCGACTTCAGCAACTGGGTTACGTCTCCGCCTCTCCAGGGCTTGAGTTCACATCAGAGTTGCAGACCTTGGAATTAACAGGGCCGGATCCCAACGATCTTCTGCCCGAAATTCAACAAGCCCTCAAATTCAGCGGCTACCTACACGCCAATTACAACCTCGAAGAGGCGGCGCAAGGGTTTCGGGAACTCTCCCAGCGCTTCCCCAACAGCCAACCCATTTTGCGTAATTACATCCGTATCCTGGTCAAGCTGGGGCGCTCCTTGGAGGCCTTGAATACATCCGATCAATTAGTCCGAACCAAGCCCGTCTTCATTGAAGACCTCTATGGGTTGGCCGACATCGCTTTATCCATCAATCAACCAGATCGTGCCATGGAAGCACTTGAGCAGGCCGCAGAAATTGACCCCTGTAGCGAGCGCGCCACCTTGCAGCTCTCATCACTTCACTACAGCATGCAGCGCCAGGAGCAGAGTATCGCGGTGTTGGAACGAGGCGCGGCGGCTTGCCCCGACAACTGGCGCATGCGCAATAACCTGGCCTACATCCTGTCGACCTCCCCAAACCCCGACCTGCGCGACGGGCCCAAGGCTGTGGTCCTCGCGCAGGAGGCAGCCCGATTGACAATGAATCAACGCGCATCGGTTCTGGACTCCCTGGCAGCCGCCTACGCCGAAGCTGGCCAATTCGACCAAGCCATCCACACTGCTAAAAACGCCTTGGCTCTGATCCAACAACAAACATCAGACCCCAGAGCCATCGAGAGTTATCGAACTCACCTGGCGCTTTACGAGAGCGGGACACCACTGCGCGAGGAATAGGCCGCGCTTATTTATCACATCCCTCTAAGCCGAGGGGATAGCACTTGGAGTTGCCCCTGTTTATTGATAGGTTCAACGACATGTCCAGCTCAAGCCTTCCCGAAAACCGTGCTGAACCCCCTAGAGGCTTATCCCTCAGCATCATTATCCCCGCCTATAACGAACGAGGGACGATGGCCGAGATCATCCACCGCGTTAAGAGTTTGTGCGAGCGGGAGAAGGAAATTATCATCGTCGACGATTTCTCGACGGACGGCACGCGCACGATCCTTCAGCAATTCGAGAACGACCCCCAAATTCGCGTCCTCTACCACGAGAGAAACCGAGGCAAAGGAGCCGCACTCCAAACCGGCCTGGGCTTAGCCACCAACGACCTCGTCATCATCCAAGACGCCGATTTAGAATATGACCCGGCAGACTACGAGAGGCTATTAAGCCCCTTTGATCGTGGATTGGCGGACGTTGTCTACGGATCTCGTTTTCTTCACGGCGAGCGGCGAGTGTTATATTTCTGGCACTCGCTGGGCAATAAACTGCTGACTACGCTTTCCAATGTCTGCACGGACTTAAACCTCAGCGACATGGAGACCTGCTACAAAGTTTTCAAACGGGACATTATCCAAAATGTAGAATTGGAATCCGATCGATTCGGGTTCGAGCCTGAAATCACTTCGAAACTGGCTCGGCTTAACTGCACTTTTTACGAAGTATCCATCAGCTACTTCGGTCGCCCCTATGCAGAAGGAAAGAAAATCACTTGGAAAGATGGCATCGCTGCCTTTTTCCACATCCTCAAGTTTGCCTTGCGACCCAAACCCACCCCCCTTGACCCAGATGTCTTTTACACAGCAATGGTTTCTCCTCCCGCAAAGGTCGACAAAGGCATGCAGACCCTGGCCGCCTTTGAGCAGGCAAAATATTACAACCACTGGACCTACGAACAATTCGAAAGATTTCTCGGACACCGAATCATTGAAATCGGATCAGGAATCGGAAATATCACTTCCGAGCTATTGATCTCGCCTGAAACAGAGAGCCTCACGGCTACAGAACTCTCCGCTAGTTCACTAGAAATTCTCAAGCAACGCTTTGGGGATTTTTCAAAATTGAAGACATCCTCTTGGAATCTTGAAACGGCTCCATCGGAAGAATTGATTAAAGAGAAATTCGATACCATTGTGTGTTCAAACGTCTTGGAGCATATCCAGGACGATGTCCTGGCGCTTCGCCATATGAAACAACTATTGCAGAGTGATGACCGTCTCGTCCTATTGGTTCCTGCCCATCAGATCCTCTTTTCCCAAATCGATACAGGGTTGGGGCACTATCGGCGCTACAGCCGCGAAACACTGCGAAAAGCCTTGGAGGCCGCTGGTTTTCAGATTGAGCACATGGCCACCTTTAATTTTCTTGGCGCCCTGGCTTGGTGGTGGAGTGGGAAGGTCATGCGCAATAATGACCTGGGTACCGGAGGTATCAAACTGTTTGACCGACTCGTCCCCTTGCTGCGTGTCATAGACCCCATCCTGTCGAAACTCTTCTTCGGCGTCTCCGTCATCGCCGTCGCAACACCCAAGGACTCCAATTAAAGAAACGTCACGAAGCGGGTCTGGGTTTTAAACCCGCTCTCAGGTTGACCTGCCTTATCGGGCTAGAGCTGATTTCCTCGCGCACACGAGGGTTGTTATAGACGTAGTTGCCATCGTCGTAACTGACAAAATCGTGGGAACCGATCTGCGCGTAGACCATCAATGTGGCCATCACCAGGAAGGCCTTTCTCAAGGCAGATCCTGGGGACGTGAAATTTGAGAGGGTTCGCTCTATCTTTCGCGCTCATATCCGATTCGTGAACCAGTGAAGAAATCCAGCTGCCCCGGGGAGTCATTTTGCAAATCAAGCCCTTTCGAGCCCTACGCCCAACTCCTGAAAACGCGGAACGCGTGGCCTCCGTCCCCTATGACGTCGTCACCACGGAAGAGGCGAGTCGTCTGGCTGAAGACAACCCCATGAGCTTTCTCCGTATCATACGGCCAGAGATTGAACTCCCCGCCCAGACGGATCCCTATACGAATCCGGTCTATGAACGTGCCGCCGATAACTTCCAGCGTTTCCAAGATGAGGGCCTCCTCATTCGCGAGCCTGCACCCTGCCTCTATTTGTATCGACAACAAATGGGGAACCATGTGCAGTGTGGCGTCGTCGCCTGTTGCTCCATCGACGATGTTGAAAATGGCCTCATTAAAAAGCACGAGCGAACAAGGCACGACAAGGAAGAGGACCGAACACGTCACGTTCGCTGTCTCAATGCCAATGCGGGCCCCGTCTTTCTGACCTATCGACAAAATTTGCAGATCAACACCATGGTGCAAGAAATTGAGCAGGAAGAACCGCTGCTTTCGATTTCCGCAGAAGACGGTGTGACACACGAACTTTGGGCCATTGACCAGAGCAAGGACCTCGTCGATGCCTTCGCGGATATCCCGGCGTTCTATGTCGCCGATGGGCACCATCGCTCAGCGGCCGCAGTCAATGCAGGCAAGGATCTACGCGCCCAAAATCCGAACCACACGGGGCAGGAAGAATACAATTGGTTCCTTTGCGTTCTTTTCCCCGCCGACCAACTTCAAGTTCTTCCTTACAACCGCTGTGTCCGCGAACTCGGGATGCCCCGAGAAAACTTTTTACATGCCTTGCACAACCGCTTCACGATAACCGAGTGCGAACAAGCCGACCCGATTGGCCCGCGCCATATCGGCATGTATCTACCAGGGCAGTGGTACACGCTCACCTGGGAAGAAGAACGAGGCCATGAATCGGGGCGAGCAGCGAATTCTGATGCCGTCGCCAACCTCGACGTCAGCGTGCTCCAAGAAAGACTCCTCACCCCCATTCTGGACATTAAAGACCCCCGCAGCGACAAACGCATTGAATTCGTGGGGGGAATTCGCGGCCATGAGGAGCTTGTCGCTCGCGTGGATAGCGGGCGGGCGGAAGTCGCCTTTGCCATGCATCCTGTCACCGTCGACCAGGTCATGGACGTCGCAGACCAAGGCCGCATCATGCCTCCCAAAAGCACGTGGTTTGAACCCAAGCTCCGCTCAGGGCTTGTCATTCACACTCTGTCCGACGAATTCTAGAAATCGCACTAAAAAATAAAAGGCGCGGGAAGCAACTTCAACTCGCGTTCAGCACCCGACCACAGATACGACAGCGAGTCGTCGGCTAAATAAATAAAATCTTCTGTCGACACCGGTGCTGGTGGGCTGCCGTCACCCGTCTCTCTCAATTCAAACACAATGGCCACACCTTCATCACGACGACGATTCGGATCGTTTTGTGCTTCAAAGACGGGATTCACGTAATCCACAACCAAGCGCTGCCTCTCATCGCCCGGTTCCCCGTCCATGCGCCAGGTCACCATGGAGTGATGCCCCGGAATGCCAACCTCGAACACATCCAACACATCCACTCGGTCCGTGGGAATCGAAAACTCTGCGTGCAAGGCTGGTGGCAGGTTTCGGTAAGACAGCCTCTCCCTGACATAGAACACCATCTTGGGGTGAGGCACCAACTCGACGCGACTCATCACCGTCGACCATGCGTGAAAGGGGGTTTCGACTCCGCCCCCGTCCCCGACCCCCTCAATCACTTCCAACCCAATGGAATTATGCCCCGACAAGACGCCTCGGTATTGCACGCTTCCATCCGGGCCCCAGTTGAAACGAACGACACGCACTGATTTCTTCCCACCACCAACAGGAAATTGATTTCCTTGCCGTGTGGAATCCCATTCCAGTGTCATTCGCGGAATATCAACCAGTGCGACTACCTGGCTCAGGCTCCCAGTGTGCAACCCGAATGTGCTGTCCAGATGATTTTGCAAGCCAGCGTCGGAAGCCGGGTCGGGGGTCAAGCGGCTGACCATGCGACTTTTCAGTCGGCAGGCCGGGGGATAAGGAGGGAAAGGGCTAGTGGGACAACGCTCATCCAGCCACTCAAAAATCAGACCGCCACGCTGGAAATCCCAGCGTCCCGCCCTCTCCATATCGGAGGTGCCTGCATAGCCCACGGAGATCTCACTCCCAAGCATCCCTCCGAGTAAAAAGACCACTGATGAACCCGGTTCAGCGCGTTGCGAAATGGCGTCGGAAGTACAACCGGTTAGAGCACCCGCCCATAGCAGGGAGATCAACAGCCAGAAGCGAACCCCGTGCCATTGGGAATACACGCCACTACACCGATAACTACACCGATAACCAGCGCCTTGAAAAATTGATTGAAGCATTGAAAGAACTCCTCATCTCGAAACAGAAAGGGGTGAGACAAGGACGCGTACTATTATAGGGATGATCCTGCGTCGCCTCCCAGAGAATGAATCTAAAAATATGCTTAGTTTTTGGTGGATTTCCGTCTAGAATAGATCCTGCGCAAATAAGTTGGTCGGCCAGTCAACGGATAGCCACAGGAGCACTGCAATGATGTACCAAAACGTCTTGATTCCCATGGACCTTTCGGAACAGCAAAGCCAATCCATGGATGACGCCATTAACACGCTTCAAGGACGGGAGGCATCCATCACACTTCTCCACGTCATCGAACGGATCCAAGACGTCGACGACCTCGAAGTTGAAAATTTTTATGAGAACATTCGCAACAAGGCCGAGAGATTGCTCAGTGAGAAAGCTGCGGAACTTTCCAACCGTGGTTTTCGTGTCAAGGTTGAAATCCTATTCGGAAAGCGCGGTGCCGAGATCCTTTCTTATGCCAATGATCACGACATCGAGCTCATGATCATCCGCGGTCACGCCAAAAAGAGTGAAGATCCTCTCAAGGAACTGGGTTACCTGAGTCAACAATTGGCCTTGTTCGCCAATTGTTCCGTCTTATTGATTCGCTAAAAGCGCGTTTGCCTCTTTTGCTGATTCTGGTTTGCTGATTCTGGTTTTCCGATTCTGCCTTTCTCTGGCTGATTTTCCATTCCCACCCCTACAGGCTATGGTCTGATGCTCAATCTTCCAGCGATGCCCATACCGACCGCAACCCGAAACCTACCCGGTGCAGTCGATCCGAAAGAGGAAACCAGCGATGCCGAATTCATCCCTACTCGCAGAAAAAGATGGACACATCCTTACCGTCACCATCAATCGTCCTGAGAAAAAAAACGCTGTCGATGCCGCCGTGCTCTGCGGACTCAACGACGCATGGCATCAACTCGATGAAGACCCCGAAATTCGCGTCGCCATCCTTACTGGCGCGGGTGGAAGTTTCTGCGCAGGAATGGACCTATCGGTGATCGGCAAACTCACCTCGGGTGCGGAACCCGAGAATGAACATGAAGCCAGGCTCAAGAAAGATGCCGGCCTGATTTTTAACGGTTGGCTCAAAACCTATCGCCCATCCAAACCTGTGATTGCAGCTGTCGAGGGCTTCGCCTTGGCCGGTGGAACTGAGATCTTGCAAGGAACGGATATCCGCGTCGCCGGCGAGAGCGCTGTCTTTGGCCTGACCGAGCCGCAACGCGCCCTCTTTCCCATGGCCGGATCCACCGTGCGTTTACCTCGACAGATCCCCTATACCCTCGCCGTCGAAATGTTGTTGACGGGCTCGGACATCACGGCGACGCAAGCGAAGAACTTCGGACTCATCGGTCATGTGGTTCCCGACGGACAGGCCATGAGCAAAGCGCGCGAACTCGCCCATCGCATCGCCAAGAATGGCCCCTTAGCCGTTCAAGCCATTTTGAAATCCATCCGTGAGACCGCATGCATCCCGGAGGATGAAGCCTTTGGCAAGGAAATGGGGTTCGGGTTGCCCATCTTCTCTTCCGAAGATGCCAAGGAAGGCCCGAAGGCCTTCCTGGAGAAGCGAGACCCGGTCTTCAAGGGCAAATGAGCCCAAACCAGCGCATCCACAAATAGGCCCTGTTTTTTTCCAGCAAAAATCGCTCCAGCGAGAAACGCCCGCAGCAAAGAACACATCCAACAGCTCAGTACCTGCAGATTCGTCTTCAAGGAGCTTAGATGCTGTTCGAAATCCTACTTCTGTGTATGGCCGCTCTCTGGTTGGCCTACGTCAATGGAGCCAACGATAATTCCAAAGGTGTCGCGACACTGATTGGGAGCGGGACTCTCTCCTATCGCAGCGCCATCCGCTGGGGAACGCTCTGCACCCTCTTGGGTTCCATCACAGCCATCGCCATCAGTCAGGGGCTGATATCCGCTTTCAGCGGAAAAGGATTACTTCCCGACGCCATTCTCTCTACACCGGGCTTTCTGATCAGCGTGGGGATTGGAGCAGCAGGAACCGTCTTCATTGCCACGAAAACTGGAATTCCCATCTCCACAACGCATGCTCTGGTCGGCGGTCTGGTCGGCGTCGGACTCGCTGCGGGACAACTCAACGCCCATCGCCTCATGCAAAGCTTTTTAATTCCACTCCTGGTCAGCCCGCTACTCGCAGCGCTGGGCGCTTCGGCCATTCACACCCTGTTTAATCAGCTGGGGAAACTCAGCGGGATTTCGCTTAACACCTGCTTGTGTATTGGTCGCGAGATCACTCCGCTGGGAGCAACGCAACTTCGAATGACCCAGGAGGGGACCACACAAGAAGAAGGATTAGCGTTCTCCATCGCCACCCCTGTGTTGGAGATCAGTCCGTCGCAGCAATGTGCGCGTCGCTTCCCTCACGGCTATTTCGGGTTTCATCTTCAGCGCGCATCGGACACGGCTCACCTGATCAGTGCTGGCGCCGTTAGCTTCGCGCGCGGCCTGAACGACACTCCCAAAATCGCAGCCCTTTTACTGACCGCACATCTCTTCGAAATCCCTGCGTGGATAAGCTTGCTGCTCATCGGTGGGTTTATCGCGGCCGGTGGAATAATCAGCTCGCGAGCCGTGGCCAACACCATGAGTCAAGACATTACACCGATGGGCAAAGGTGAAGGCCTCGCTGGTAACTTCGTTACGGCGGCCTTGGTTCTTGGTGCCTCGCAACTCGGAGTTCCCGTTTCGACTACCCACGTTTCCTGCGGATCCCTTTTCGGCATTGGTGCAACCCAGGGCACAGCACGATGGAAAACGGTGGGGAAGATTCTACTCGCGTGGGTCGTCACCTTGCCTGTGGCAGCCCTTCTAGCAGCCTTGAGTTTTCGCTTGCTGCAGTAAGCAGGTTACTCCTGGGTTTTTTCGCGCAAGGGATTCTCTTCGAAGCAATAGTCTGCAACGGGGCTCCCTCCAATCAAGTGCTCTTGGATAATTCTTTCCAGCACCTCCGGAGTACAGCTGTGGTACCAGGTCCCTTCCGGATAGATCAGAGCGATGGGGCCTTCCTTGCACACGCGCAGGCAATTGGCCCTGGTTCGAAATACATGGCCCGTCTCAGCCAGTCCCAGCTCTTGCAACCGACGCTTCAAGAACCCCCAGGCGACCAAACTCGTCTCTCGATCGCAACACTTGGGTTTCGCCTGATCACAACACAAGAAAATATGTCGTCGAATTTCAGAAATATTCAGCGCATCGCTAACGGATGCGAGTTCTTCTATTGTGCCTTGTTTCACGTCTTTCATTTATTGATTCCTGAACGCCATTGCCTGAGCGTTCGGCAGTCATCGAAGCTTGCAGGTTCCTTGCCGCAGGTTAGTATACCTCCAAGACCCATCTGTCGAATCTGAGAGTTGCAAAACCTCAAAATAATCGTCAAAGGCGTCTTTACTGATCTCCTTTAGGGCACCCAACAGATGGCATTCCACGATCGCATTGAGTTGCTCTTTGAAAGTTGGGGGCGGCTCGTGTGCCGCCGCCCGATCACCATCATCACAGTGGTTCTTCTCGCCACGACTGCGCTAATCGCGACACAACTCCCCAAACTTGAGCTGGACATGTCCTTAGAGGGGTATCTCACCGCCCAAGATGAATCTAAAAAGGTCTACAAACGCTTTCGAGAAACCTTCGGAACCGACGAACGCATTGTATTCGGACTCGTTCCCGAAGAGGTCTTTTCCTTCGAGTTCCTGGAGACCCTGCGCTCCATCGAAGAAGAGATCAACGAAACCATCCCCTACATTGAAGAAACCACAAGCATCATTAGCGCCCGGCAAACCAGAGGCGAAGCAGATCAACTGATCGTTGAGGAATTGCTCGAGGACTGGCCTGAAACAGAGGCCGAGCTAGCTGAATTCAAAACCAGGGTTCTCAGCAACCCTCTCTACCGAAATATGTTGTTCTCCGAAGACGAGAGCCTCGTCATTATCTCCATTGAGACCAACGCTCTCGCGTCCGCCACATCCATCGACGATGCCGAGTTCGACGATGCAGGGTTCGACAACGCTCTCGACGATCAACTCCAATCTGACACGGCAAATGAATCCATTGGCTCCCATGGAGACCTGCTCACCAGCAACCAAATCGCAGAGCTTGTGCCCGCCATTCAAGATTTAGCTGCACGACATCGCACCCCCTCATTAGAGATTCATGTCTCCGGCGCACCCATTCGGAATTACTCCATGAGTTCCGTTACCGTTCAAGACATGACGCGTTTCTTTCTCGTCATGATCAGCATCATCGCCGTCTTCCTGGTTATTTTATTTCGACGCGTGTCCGCCGTGATTTACCCGAGCCTTGTCGTCATTCTCTGCGTACTGTCCGGCTTGTCCTGCATGGCCTGGATCGGCATCCCCATTACCGGGAGCACACAGCTACTACCCACCTTATTGCTGGCTGTGGGAATCGGTGACTCCATTCACCTGCTCTCCATCTTCTACGCCGAGTTGGGAAATGGATCGAGCCGCGACGACGCCATCGCCTTCGCCTTGCGACACACCGGGCTCGCTGTTTTCATGACCAGCGTCACAACCGCGGGCAGTATGGCTGCCTTCGCCGCAGCTGATTTAAAGCCGCTGATCGGGCTGGGGATCTCCGCCCCCATCGGTGTAATGCTGGCCTTTTTCTTTAGCATTGTGCTCTTGCCCGCCTTCCTGGCTGTCACCCCTGGAATGGAAAGGCGTCGGGCTTCAAAACCAATCAGCCCTGTCCACGGTTATCTCGATCAGTTTCTCATCGCCTGCGGTAACCTGGGTAGCAAACACCCTTGGAGCGTCCTGGGTGCCACAGCGATGATTCTAGTCGTCGCCGCAATGGGTGTTGCCCAGATTCGATTCACCCACGATGTAGAGAATTGGTTTCCAGAAGATTACCCACTGCGTATTACCAACAGTTTGTTTAACGAGAAACTCAGGGGCATCTATAGCCTCGAAGTGTTTCTGGACACGCATGAAGCCAACGGGATGCAAGACCCTGCGCTCCTTCAAAAACTAGATGAAGCAACCGACTACGCCGAAGCCCTTCAGCTGGGGGAAGTGTACGTAGGCAAGGCGGTCTCGCTGGTTCCTATTATCAAAGAGATCCACCAGGCATTGAACGAAAACCAAACCGAGTACTACAAACTGCCCACGGAACGCGAGTTGATCGCACAAGAACTTTTACTCTTTGAAAATAGTGGTTCCGATGATCTGGAAGATGTAACGGACGGCCAGTTTTCGACAGGTCGCATCACCCTTTTTCTGCCCACCATGGATGCCTTCTACTATTTGCCCTTCATTGACCATCTCAAAGAGCATTTCCAAGAGAAGTTGGGCGATGAGGTCGAAGTTCACTTCACTGGAATCGTCGCACTGCTTTCGCGAACCATGGAGAACATCGTCACGAGCATGGCCAAAACCTACTTGGTGGCCTTCGGCATCATTGCGATCCTGATGATCGCCGTCATTGGAGAAATTCGAGGTGGCCTGGTCTGCATGATTCCCAACCTCGCACCCATCTTCATCACCGTGGGGCTCATGGGCTGGGTAGGCATCAGCTTTAATATTGCGACGATTTTATTGGGGTGTATTGCCATCGGCATAGCAGTGGATGACACCATCCACTTCATGCACAGCTTCCGCCGCTACTACCGAAGATCCGGGGACGCCATTCTGGCTGTTCAAGAAACTATGTTAACCACTGGCAGAGCGCTACTCGTCACTTCCATGATTCTCATCTTGGGTTTTTCTGTTTTCAGTTTGTCGATGTTAAAGAACATTCAATACTTTGGGATCGTCAACGCCAGTGCGATTTTCTTCGCCTTCTTCTGCGATGTGATTCTGGCTCCGGCCCTGGTCATACTGTTGGCTCGTTTTGAAGAATCGCGAAAGCATGCAGCGTCTTCCTGAGGCCTAAAAATTTTAGCGATCGTTCTTTTCAATTAGATCCGCAGTTCTGTCGTACCCGCTGCCTTTTTGCTTCGCTGCCTCTTCGGACAGGCCACTCACGAGATGGACGGCGTAACCGCAAATCAACAAGGCCACAGTCAGCTTCGCCATATTCTTGGGATTGCGACGAACGAGAAAGAGCAATAGCAGTCCGATGAGCACACTGGGCAAAGGATTGTTCTTGGCAATATCGACTATTAATTGCGCCAGTGCGGCTGGATCGGTCTCCATCTTGGTTTGATTCCCTTTCGAAAGCCACTTGGGTAGGTGTTGAATCTCGACAGTGACCGATCTTGTATTTCTCTCATCGACTTGTACAAGAATAACTTCATTAAAGTAGGCTATTTATGCTCCCGGGGCCCCTTGGGGCATCCACAAAAGTTCCTTCATTACTATAGAGATTTTAAGGGTAAGCACCGAGAGACTCTGTGAGTTCTGGCCTTTTAGGCTTGGCTGCCCATAAAACGCTGCACTTGGGAGTGTGAACGGGAGTAAAATAGTTTCTGTCATCAACGGCCATCGGGCCAATTCGAAGGGACAAGGCTATGGAACTTGCGCTCACGCGAGAAGACCTGGGAATCTTGGTGCGGTCTCTTGAGTATGCCATTCAAGAGACGGCCTCGGAAGCCAGACGAAGCGACACACGGGCCTATCGAGACCGACTCCATTGGGAAAAAAAGCGGCTCTCGGCCATTCTCAGCCAGCTACAGGAAGAGGCCGCCTTATGCGGTGCCAACGAGTGCGGATTTGACCTGCAAGAACCTGAATTTGATTTTGGCGACGATACGCCTTCTGAACAAAACGCCACGGGATACATCCTATCTGCCATCATGGGACCACGCTAAAGGACCCTGTTTCGCATTCAGACCTTCCACCCAAGATCGTTTTTGTCCTTTCACACTAAGCTGAGCCAGCCTCATGCTCGCCCAGCCCGGGCTAAGCCTGCTAGCCTGCGGGTGAGGTGAATCCAGGCGTGTCCAACTCGGTCGATGAAAAAAACCAGCTGCCAGAACTACCACTGCAATCCCTGGCCGTGACGCTTGCCGATGGATCAGATGGCGTGTCTCGGACTGCCTCAGACCTGCTTTCCTCACTCGGCGCTCGGATTGACTTGAAAACCAGTCCACCTGAAACTGAGCTGCCCGGTATGTTTGAAGCCGCAAGTTCGGGATTGATGCATCTCACGGGAATGCCCGAGCAAGCTCCCCTGCCCCCTCCCGCAGCCATCGCACGACAAACCAAGGGCGCCTTGCTCGCCTTACAAACACTCTGCCCTGGTTCCCCATTGGAGTCACTCAATGCCATGGGCTTACTCGTCGAACGCGCCGCTATTTTTGGACTCACGCGTGCAGGCCAAGAATCTCCTGGCGGAAGTTGCCGACTCTTGAAAACCGCCGACCAGTGGATTGCGCTGAACCTTGCGCGCGAGGAAGACCTCGACCTCTTGCCCGCCTGGTTGGGCGAAGGACCCGTGGAGGACCCTTGGAAATTCGTGGAAGAAAGAATCGCCAAGAGCAGCGCCGAAGAAACCATTGCCCGAGCCCGTCTGTGCGGGCTCCCGGCTTGTGTAGCCGCCGCGCCGCCGGAACAGGCAACACCCTGGTTTGCCCGCCAAGCGTCGGGACCCAAACGGGAAGATGAGGAGCAAAGCAGCTCTGAAAAACCGACTTCCCTGGTTCTCGACCTCAGTTCACTCTGGGCCGGACCCTTGTGTACCCACTTGCTTTCTCTAAGCGGTGCCCGCGTCATCAAAGTCGAATCCCAGCACCGACCCGATGGTGCGCGGCGGGGCCCTGCTGAATTCTACAATCTGCTCAACGCCGGCAAAGAAAGCGTGGCCTTGGATCTGCGCACCCCCGCTGGATGCGCTGGCTTGCGCGGGCTTATTCAGCATGCGGATATCGTGGTGGAAAGTGCCCGCCCACGCGCCTTGAGGCAATTGGGCATTCAGGCGGAACAGTTCGTTCAAGAGCAACCTGGACTGACCTGGGTGAGCATTACAGGCTATGGCCGAGCCGAACCTATGGGCAATTGGGTAGCCTTTGGCGATGACGCCGGCGTCGCCGCCGGCCTGTCCTCGGCCACGGTTCCAGACGGCGACCCACCAGTTTTTTGCGGGGATGCCATCGCTGACCCCCTGACGGGATTGCATGCTGCGCTGGCGGCTATGGCCTTCCACCGCGGGGGGCAAAGTTCTCTTTTGGACCTTTCCCTGAAGAATGTGACGCGCCACACCCTTTTCCAGGAGAATTTCGCCGCTGAGCAAAGAGGAGACATGGGGGACGGAGAGGTGCTAAAAAACAGGGGTCGCTGGGAGGTGCATTGGAGGTCACAATCCGCTCCTGTCCTGCCTCCACGTGCGCGCAAGCCCCTTGGTGTAGCCCGTGGGTTGGGTGCCGATACGGAAGACGTGTTTGAGGAGTTTAAAATTTCATGCTGATCACCCGTGCCGATATCGGAGGCGAAGACCTACTCGACTTGCGCCTCTCTGAAGGCCGCGTTTATGAGGTGGGCCGTGATCTGATCCCCGAACCCGGTGAATGGGAGATCGACGCCGAGGGCGCCACCGTCATCCCCGGACTACACGACCACCACATTCACCTCATGGCCCTGGCCGCCGCCGACGACTCTGTTGCTTGCGGCCCGCCGGACGTCCACGATTCAGAACAGTTATCTAGAGCCCTGGCGCTCTGGGAAGGCGATGGGAAATGGATCCGTGGCGTGGGTTATCACGATTCCGTCGCCGGTGAACTCAACCGCGATCGACTCGATGAACTCTACGATCGGCGCCCGATTCGCATACAACATCGCAGCGGTGCCATGTGGATCGTCAACTCCTTGGGCGCACAGGCCTTGGGTCTCGACGGAGATGATCCGCCAGCCGACATCGAACGCGATGACAATGGCCGAGCCACGGGGCGACTCTTTCGCATGGATCACTGGCTGCGCGATCGTTGGGAAAAAAATCAATCCGTTCCCAACTTGAAGAAGCTGAGTCTTCGCCTGGCAAGTTACGGCGTCACGGGTGTCACCGATGCAACACCCACCAATGGCCAAGCCGAACTGAGTATCTTTGAGGAGGCATTGGCCAAAGGGGAACTGCTGCAACACCTCATGCTCATGGGATCCGGCCAACTGCCTCTTCCATCACACCCACTGGCATTGCGTGGGGCCTTCAAGATCATGCTCGACGACGTGAACTTGCCCGCATTCGAGAGCCTGAACTGGCAGATCGAACGCGCACACATGGCAGAACGGCCCGTCGCTATTCACTGTGTGACGCGTGCTTCTCTACTCCTCGCCCTGGGCGTGTTCATGGAAACCCACACCATCCCCGGCGACCGTATTGAGCACTCGGGCGTCACGCCGCCCGAAGCCCTGGAAATCATCAAGAAACTCTCCATCACTGTCGTCACCCAACCCCATTTCATCCATGAGCGCGGTGATGCCTACCTGAAGGATGTCGACCCCGAAGATCAACCCTGGCTTTATCGCTGCCGCGCCTTTCTCGAAGCCGGGGTTCCCTTGGGAGGCGGCACCGATGCCCCCTTTGGCCACCCCGACCCTTGGCGAGCCATGCGCGCTGCCGTAGACCGCACTAGCGTCTCTGGCCAATGCCTCGGGCCCGACGAGACCCTCACCCCGGAGCAAGCCTTAGGCCTCTTTACCTCCTCGCCTGAAACCCCCGGCACACCGGCACCCGCCATACGTTTGGGGATGCGCGCTGACCTGCTCTTGTTGGATCGTCCCTGGTCCGAGGCCAGACAAGAACTGTCCAGCACATGCCTGCGCGCGACCATTCGCGCAGGGGAAGTGATTTGGGCCAGATCAGCGCTCTAAGGGTTCCATGAAAACTGTAAATCCAGGAGCAAGGGCGACACCCTGCCCCTACTCGTGAGTCAGTCCATCTGATATATTCCCGCCGCGAATTCGGATGGGCCCCGGAATAACACAGCCCTTCCCAGCAGATTCGCCAACTCGCGTCGCCATCCTTTGAGATCAGCGCGGGCGACCTCTTTCAGATGAGGTCACATTCAGAGGTCGCAAAGAGCTCTTCATTGAACGGCGCCCCAACACCGGGCGCGAGGAGGTTCAGCTCGTGGATTTCGAGTTTTCCGAGGAACAAGAAGCATATAAGAAAGAAGTAGAAGCCTTCATTGAAGCCAACCGCGACCCCGATGTCATGGACATCACGCGCGAGAACATGGCGCAGTT
>PIVT01000330.1 GCA_003353845.1 Pseudomonadota bacterium
TGTCGTTGCAGTAGGCATCGCCGTCGTCATTGCCTGTGTCGTCGTTGCCTTGACACAGATCGACATCGTCACAGTAACCGTCTTCATCGGTGTCACCTGTGGCGTCGTTGCCATTGCACATGTCGTAGAGATCACACACGCCGTCGTCATCGCCGTCGGTCCATGGCGTGTTGTTGTCGAGATCACAGACGTCGCCCTCGTCATCGCAGTCAATGTCGGCTTGATCGTTGTTATAGTCATAAGCACAATTATCGGTGCCATTGCTCCAGCCGTCCCCGTCGCGGTCACGCCTTTGACACGCGTCACCATTACCGGCGCCATCCGCATTTTCCTGAAGCGGGTTGTCGATCAAGGGGCAGTTGTCACAGATGTCGCCCCACTCGTCCGCATCTGAGTTGGTCTGGGCCGGGTTGAAGTTAAAGGGGCAGTTATCCTCCTCGTCGGGCCAGCCGTCGGTGTCGCTGTTATTGGGCTGACAGGCATCGCCGAAGCCGTCGCCGTTAATGTCTTCCTGGAGCGAGTTTGACACGTTGTAACAATTGTCCACGTCGCACTCGATCAAGTCGTTATCCACATCATCAATAGTCGAGGGTGGAATGTATACACGGTTCGTCTCAACGCCCTTCAAGAACAAGAAGGTTCTGGAGTCCGTGATAGGTTCGGTTGGGGCCGGAGGGTTGGGAATCTCTGATTCGGGCATGGTGAAGCTAGATGGAGTGTTACCAAACTGCAGATCACCGCTAAAGGTGAAGTCGTTCAAGCGCATTCCCATCTCTTGCTCGAAACCGGGCTGCTGAAGGAAGAAGTCCTTGTAATAGGTTGTATTCGCAACAAACCCACCAAGAGAACAAGCCGAACCTTCGCAGCGAATCCAGCCGCCCGTGTGGTAATCCGGCAGGTTGGTCGCCCAGCCAATGGTCGTGCCATTTAACGTTCCCAGAGCCGGTTTCAAAGGATCGTCAGCCCCCGTGTAATCAAAGTGAGTGTATACCCAAGCGGCACTGGGGGCACCGGCAGCAAAGTACATGGACATGCGGTAATCCGTCAGCTTCACAGGAGCATCACTGGTGTTGATGCCGTTTGTCGTGCCATCATCCTGGAAGATCAGAGTCAGCGTTGAAGGTTGACCGGCGGGCTCTGGAGACCAACCAACGCTATTTTCATTGACTGGATCCACCGCAGTACTACTCGGCCTGCCCACCCAGCCCCACCATCCGTCGGAGGTACCACCAATGGGTCCGGGGTCGCGGTTGCCCATATTTAATGGAGTTTCGCGAATATTCATCAGGCTTCCCGTCGCGGCACTGCCATAAATGGTCGATGACCACCAGCTGGGATTGAGGGCTGTATTCGAGATGTCGTAGGTCACTGCCCAACTTCCCGGCTGGCCCCCAGGACCGTTACACACGTCACAAGCATCTCCCAGTCCATCGCCATCGCCATCTTCTTGAAGGGGGTTGGGTTCCAAGGGACAGTTGTCGCAAACATCTCCCAACCCATCGCTATCGCCATCTTCTTGAAGGGAGTTGGATTCCAAGGGGCAGTTGTCGCTGTCGTTGCAGTAGGCATCGCCGTCGTCATTGCCTGTGTCGTCGTTGCCTTGACACAGATCGACATCGTCACAGTAACCGTCTTCATCGGTGTCACCTGTGGCGTCGTTGCCATTGCAC
>PIVT01000331.1 GCA_003353845.1 Pseudomonadota bacterium
TGGTTCCTCTTCGTGGAAGCAGGAAGATGCATCGAGGTCGTCCAGGTTGCACTTGTCATAGTGCTTCTTCAAAGGGAACTCTACACCTTTTTCCACGGGAATCTCACATCGTTGCACCGTCATTGGCTCTCCACAGGCTTGGTCACGCCAAGTGGATTTGTTGCTCAATATGGCGCTGGTGAAAGCATGAAAGTCCCAGACGAGGTAGGCTTTTCCCCACTTCGCCACGTTCCTCATTGAGTAACCGGCGAAGATACCGTACCGTGACCGCGGATCCCATTTCTGATTCACGTTGGCTTCACCATCTCTCTTGGAGCCCACACTGTTTGGTAGGTACAGAACCAAAGCCCCAAACGGTATGAGATTTCCTGGGAACTCGGCGTCATACTTTTTGTGCCAGGGGGCGTCCCCGTTAGGGGTTGGCCCCGTAGCGTTGTATGCGACAAAGAAACATGGCAAGGCCACCGACCAGAAGCAGGGAGGCAGTCCTGCCTGCTGGAGCAGGGCGCACGTCCCGTCTACTGCTACCTGGTTTGCACGCTCAACGATTGAGTTGTTCTGTGGCAGACCAGCAATAGACGTTTCGTGGTTGAAGCCAAGCTCCGTTGCTGCTGATTTAAACTCAGGAGCATTGTCCGAATACAGAAGTTTTGGTCGGACTCCTCCAAGGAATTTCCGTAAGCTCCGCACGACTTCGTCGCTTCCCTTGGTCTGTACAGGGTAACTCATCGTCAGCCCCGTAGCCAAGTCTTTAATCGTGAGTGCATACTCGTCACCAAAACACCCCACCATCCTTGTTGCGCGCGACACCATGTGGTCACATGTTATAATATCACCAAACTTTTTGACGGGTCGCTTAAAGGCACCTCGCCTTGCGTATGCGTTCCTCATCTTAGTTTGCTGACAAACTTCGCAATAAGGGTTCTTCGGCAAATGAGTGAGCTGATGTTGCGGGGATTGCGCTTCGGCGCGCAAATCTCGCCGCGCTGGACTCGAGTGCGGGGGAATTGACTCCTCCGGAATAGGGTCACCCGGTTCGCCGTGACGGCCATCGATGGGATCTTCTTCCTCATCGTCGGGGGACTCCGAACCTTGGTCTGGTGACTCCTCGGAAGATGTTCCACCCGACCCGTGTCCAGGGTCATCGTCAGTCCGCCCGGCTTCGGAAGCTGGCGGGGGCAGAGGGGGAGGTGGAAATCCACCTGTCCCCGACTCTGCTTCGCCGCGTTGCTTGCCCCTTAGCCGTCGGGCCGTAACCATGCACAGCGCATCTTTTTCCCAGTATTGTTCGCTGTCAAGGTCGTGGTAGTTGTATTCGTCATCGGAGTCAATCATTGTCTCGATGTGTGAATCGTTGTTCTTCAGGCATGTCTTGGCCTTCTTTGTATCGTCCGCAGTTACGGTTCCTGCCGCCACTACGTCGCGCAGCTGAGTGCGTACCGTGTTGGCTACTCGATCGCCGTGAACTCGTTCTATCATCGGAAAAATGTCGCCGATGGCGGGCGCTGCTGGATTCTCTTCCTCCTCGTCTCCCATCACTTCGAGATACGGGATGTAGTTGTGTACCTCAAGTGGCACCACCCGTCCTGTGGGTAGACAAAAGAAATGATTTAATCCGGCTATCCAAATAAACGAACATCTTTGTTCCATGCATCGCCGACCCACC
>PIVT01000124.1 GCA_003353845.1 Pseudomonadota bacterium
GGCCAGCTGTCCGATCCCCGCCATTTTTTCCTGATGGTGGTATTGGCGACGCGTCTCAGCCAATTCTTTCTCTGTTTGTTTTCGATCCGAGATGTCTCGAACAACGGCGATCATTTTTTTCTGCTCGTCCAACACGAGTTCCCCGAGCCAGATATCTATCGGAAAACTGAAGCCATTCTTTTTCTTTCCCAGCGTTTCCCACTCACCAATTTGAACGACATCATCGGATACATTGTCCGAAATGCCGGACGGGCCACTCCGCCTCAAGGCATCCAATCCAGGGATGAATGTCGAAAGGGGGCTGCCTTTAGAGCGCTCAGCGTAAATGCCGAAGACGCTCTCAGCAGCTCGATTCAGGGACTCGATGTTACCGTTTTCATCCATTGTGAGTATGCCATCGACAACGTTGTCCATCACAGCACGCATGTGCGCTTCACTCTTGCGAAGCGCCATTTCTACCAGTTTGCGATCTGTGATATCTTGAGCCACACCGCGAGAACCGATCACTTCCCCTTGCTCATCAAGCATGGGCACAGAACTCACGGACACCCAGACCAGACTCCCGTCCCTGGTAATACAAGTGTGTTCAAAATCTCGAAAACCCAGTTGTGGTTCACGCCCGGAGAAGAATTCGCGAACGCGTGTTTTTTCTTCCTCGGGCATGAAGTCGACCGGGGTTTTTCCAATAAGATCCGTCGGTGCATAGCCAAGCACTTCCCTGACTCGCGCAGTGGCAAAGACAAACCGGTCTTCCTTGTCTAGTTCCCAAACATACTCACCCACGGCATCGGCTACATCACGGAAACGCTGCTCGCTCTCACGCAGCTTATCTGTAGACTCAACCAGCGAAGTAATATCGTGCTCCGCTTGAACGATACCGATAATCTCTCCCTGCAAGTTCTGCAACGGAGATGCCGTCACTTCGACGACCATACGATCACCGTTGGCCTGACGATGGGTGTGAGTCACCGTACAAACCTTTCCGGTGTCAACAACCTCTTTAAACGGGCACGGGTGGTCTTCTCCGGAGCAAGGTTCCGACGCGCGGTGGGAAAGTTCGTAGCAGCAAATGTGGTTTCCCAGTTCCGGGTCCTTCGGCATAAGCGCCAACGAGGCCTCGTTCATCAGTTTTACCTGGAAATCGAGATCGATCACCATCACCGGGTCGGCTACTCCGTCAATGACAGACTGCAGGAAAACCTTATGTGACTCCAACTCCTGGGTGCGCGCGGCGACTCTTTCCTCAAGACCTTCCTTGGCCTCTTTGATTTCTCGAAGATGCAACTGCGTCTCTGCTTCCTCGTGCTGCAAGTCTCGATCGGTTTTGAAGTGCAAAACAAAGAGAACCAGGTAGAATAGCCCGAGGATCCCACTGACACCGGCCGCGATCTTCCTTTCTGCCAACCGCATCATCTTGAGCAAATCAGTCACGTCGGAGCGAACTTCAAGTACGCCTTTTACGGGCGAAGTATCGGCATCTCGAATCGGTATGTAGCTCACATAAAAATCGCGATTCTGAACCACGCCGTGCAGCCCGATGGGGTTGGAGCGATCCTTCCATACGATCTCACCGGCAGGTTCTCCCCCCAATGCCTGCTCGAACCCTTGATCGTTGCCCGCCTTATCTCCCAAGATCTCGGAGAGGGTGGCGTAAACCACCACACCCTCTTGGTCATAAAAAGTGACTGCGTAGATGGGCAGCCCCTCTAAGTGCTCGGTCAATCGCTGCCTGAATTCAGCCCTCTTCTTATCAGACGCTTTCAGCGGCTCCGGCGGAAGGCCAAAGGTCTTTTTTATTGTCGGAGCGGGATGTTCGTGCGAGTGATCGTGCACGTGCGCGTCTTCATTTTGGGACTCATCCTTTGCTTCACTTTTCGAATCCTTCTGGGGTTGATCCAATTCGCTCTCATCAATAACCCCGAGGACGAGGTCCAACCCGTGGTGACCTAGGGAGTTCGACAGAATGCGTGCCAGAACCGCATTGTGATCGTCAAAATGATGCATCATGCTCTTCAGCGAAAGTTCGCGATAGAAAGACACCAGCACGGCGACGACGATGATGATGCCGGCGAAGCTGGTGAACAAGAACTGTGTCATGCGTTTCGAAAACTTCATGGCTTAACCTGATTCCTCTTGTCCGGAGCCCTCAGCCCCATTTTCCCATTCCCAAAGCGCAGCACGCGCTTTTCGGACATAGGGATCCTCTGCTTCAGCCAGGTGAACAAAGAGCTTCATCGCGCTACGGGCACCCTCTACATCGCCGGAAGCCTCAAGCGCCACGGCCAACCCGTAATACGCATTTGCTTGCCCGGGGCGAAGCTCAACCGCCTGCTCAAAGGAAACCACCGCCTGGTCATACGCCTTCAGCCCCAGCAGCGCGTACCCCTTATTGACATGCGCCTCGGGCATCTTGGGAGAAAGCAGCAACACCTGATCCAAGGCCGCCAGGGCATATTCAAAACGATTGATGTGGAGCATGGACACCGCCTGCTGAAATCGTAGGTTAATCTCCTCCCGGTGAACACCCTCGACAGGGGGCAACTTCGCTGCACTTGGCACGTCTGGCCCGGGATCCGCACTTGCGGCCCCTGTATTAACAGGCTCGGCTTCTGCGGGAGGAGGTTGTAGCAATACTGTGACACCTCGGCTGGGTAACCAGGTCACGAAGTATCCCACCCCCAACACCAAACTGAGGACACATACGATATTGAGGAGGCGCACATCAGGTTGCTTTCTCATACCACCCCCTTATGCGCAGCCGTGCTTATAAAGGGCAGGCCGAAGAAGGTAAGGAAGGCCAGTACGAAAATGCCAATGATCCCACACGGCCCTACCCACTTGGGGAGCCGCCAGCTGGCGCGCATATGCAGCAAGATCGCCATGGCCAACCAGGTCAGAAAACTCCAAGTCTCCAGAGGGTCCCAATTCCAGAAACGCCCCCAGGCGTCCTGGGCCCAGACGGAACCAGCGATCAACATCATGCTGTGAAACAAAAAAGCGACGGCCAGCGCTCGCCAGGCCAGCAATTCGAGCAATGAATCCTCGACGTCACTCTCCCAAAGGCTCACCCCTGGCAAGTGGCGAAGGAGCAAGACACTCGCCACGCCCGCAGAGACCAGGCAAGAACCCAGGAACACCTTTCCCACGCCCACATGAACCCAAAGCCAGGGGTTGAAAAAAGAGGTCGGAAGCGTGGTCACGCGATTGGGCACTGCGAGCAACCAAGCCCCTAGCGTAATCAGCACGACGAGGACCACGGGAGCACTGCTGCGCAAGGCAGGAACCCGCCAGAAGGCGAGAAGGTAGATGAAGCCCAGGGAGAAAAGATTGCTCAGGATCAATTCATACAAGGTGACAAAAGGGCCGTGCCCGACACGCAGCCAGCTTTCAGTCACCAACCCTCCAAACAAAAGCACACCCAGGAACAGGAGCATCAATATCGGGCTCGAGAGATCGCGCCTCCTTTGAAGTGACCAAAGTGAGATCAGGCAGGCGCACAAATAGCAACCGGTTCCAATCCCGCTCAAGGCCGTATCCAGCTTCAGGGCTGCCATCTCCATTTTCTCAGGCTCCTTCTTCCGCGAGCGATCGCAGCCAAAAGGTTTGCCGAAAACGCCAAGCCATCAACCCGACGAAAGCCAGGGAGGCGACAAACAGATAGGGCAAGGTGGGGTCATAGTAGACCTGGTAGCCCATCCACATGCGCAACTCTTCATAGCGAAGGCTCCCGCCCTTCACCTCCAGCCACTCGCCCGACTTTAAAAGCTTTCGCTCTTCGCCCATGGCGATGGAGAGTTGCGCTTCCATCCCCTCACTGCGCAAGACCCAAGGCTTGTCTTCGGGGATGCGCTTCAATTCCAACCCCAGGTCAAGAGTCTCACCCGCTGGGGTCTGCCAGGTATTCTGCTGATTGTTTTCCTGTCGAGGATAGGAGGGGAAATGAACGGTCCCCAAGGTTGGCGCATCGCCCTCGGCACCATCCCAGGCCAATAACACTGAAAAGCCCTGATGCCTGGAGGGGTAGAAACGATAGCCTTGCAGCAAGAGCGGCGTGCCTTGTTTTACTTCGACGAGTTTCCGCTCCCCTCCACGCTCTTCCAGCCACACCTGAGTGCGCGTCTGCAAACGAGAGGACTCGGGAGAATAATCCACTTCCACAAGACCTTGCTCAAACAAGCCCCCCCCCAAGCGCCAGGGATGCCAGGGGCCCTCGCGTTTGATATCGAGCATTTCCGGGTTGAAGTGTTGTCCTTCGCTAAGTTCCACGGTTCCCGTCAAGCGCGTGAGATGCCCCACACCCAACAGCCCCACCAATACCAACAAGCAAAGATGAAACCCCAACAATGCGCCCTGGGCTCGAAAACGCCGATCACTGACAATGGCGCAAACGAGGTTTACCGAGAGCAACAAGAGCGGCGCAATCACCCAAGCCACAGGGTGCTCGCCCGTCTGGATGAGCAAGGCTCCAACACCCAGCAGGAACATGCCCAACAAGGAAAGCTTCAGCGACGCCGCAGTCTTGATGGTTTTTTCGATTAAGGCTCGCATACGTCACCCATCCAATCTTTGCCCACGTCGGGATTTCCACTCGCCGAACCACAGTTGCCCGCGCTCCATTCTCCGCTCTTGCGAAAATTCCGAATCTTGAGCTTGGCGTTCAGATAATAAGGTGGCTTGGTATATTGTTGCCCCCAGCTTCCAATGGGAACTTCCGTACCGGGATCCTCGCCAGCCTCGGGTCCTACATCATTCAGGTTTACCAAGAATGCCTTGTTCTTCCAGCCGTGAGGAACCGCGACGTGACACCAGACACAGCGAAGCGCGTTGTCAATTCGCTTGGAATGCAGTGCGTGCAAATTATTCTCGTCGGGCCCTCCAAAACCGCTGTTCCAACCGGTAGGGTTTTCCGGGCCATAACCCGCACTATTATGACAACGAAAACAAAGATCGTTGGTTGAACCTTCGCCGGTTCCATTGTCCCAGTCGGCCTTCAAAATAAAGTTCTTGCTGGAGCCGTGCGGCCCCCAGGGCAATCCAGACGCGGGTGCCACGCCACCTGCCACCGTGTTGCTATCCCCATGGCAATCGCTGCAATACATGGTTGTTGTACCGACGTTTGCACCGTCCCAAGGAGCTAGAAAAAATCGGTTGTCCAGCAAGCCGCTACCCGATACGCGCTCATCCCGCGTCCGCCCTGTCACATCCATCACTGGATGCCAGGAGCGATGATTGTCCGGATCATCGCCGCTACCGGCCGCACCCGTATTGCTCGGATTACTCGTGTTTTGCTCGCCCATGTGGCCCGTCGGCGCCTGAAACTCTTTGGCTTGGTTGGTGTACTGCGTGAGGCCGTTAGTGCCACTCGGGGTGCTTCCACCCGAAACACCCAGATCTGGCCGGTTCCCACTTGGGTAGATATTATTGTCTGGATAGCCGTAGTTCGAATGGCATTTAAGGCAGATCTGATACTCGCGCGTGACCCAGCTTTCTCCCACCGCAGTGCTGCTACTAGCCCCTGGATCCCCTTTCTTCACGATAAAACTCGACGGGAGATCCTGAAAACTCGTTGAACTATAAACGGGCTCTACCCCCCAAGCGCCTCTCAAGACACCCGAGGCGATATTGGAGTGGGGCGCGTTGTGGTTGTGAGCACCCGAGCTGCTGGATCCAGCACCGGTAAACAGTTGGTTCTTGCGCACGCGGTGAGGATTGTGGCAGTCCGTGCACTCGGCGTGGCGGTTGTCCTCATTTTCACGGCCGGTGCCATACCCCAAATTTTCCCGCGTCTCGGTCAAATTGGCATCAACGATGTCGTGCACCTCGGCCCCTGACCGCTGATCAGAGCTGGCGATGGGCATACGACGGGAACCAAGAAACTCCGTCTTGATATCCGGAACCTGGGTAACGCTCGTCAAAATGCTCTCCGCCGCCGTGCTATGGCACTGGTAGCAGGTTTGCTCGATGGCGGGATCTCCCCCACTGCGACCCGTGGAGAGCGTTCCCAAAGCATCGGTTCCCTCGCGGAGAAGTCGGCGCGCGCCTTGCACCGTGTGGGTGTCATGGCAGTTCAAACAAGAGGCTTCCCAAACCTTGATCCCTTGTGGAAACTCGCGCAGCGTGGCCGGCCCCGATTTGTACACCTCGTCGGCCACCGTGCTATCGGCATGGGCCGAATAAGACCAGGCCTGCCCTAACTTATCGTGACACGCGAGGCACAAGATATCCCCGCTCTCACTGAAGCTTCCGCCGGTGGGGATGCTTTCCTGGAATCGATTCAAGCGTAAAAACTTGATGGGCTTGGAGGGGTCGGAATCGCGAACGTGAGGATCGTGGCAACTCATGCACTCCACACGTCCCTCTTCCAGGGGAATCACGGGCTTGAACCCCGGTGCGCGTGTGCCAATATGACTCGTGGTGGAGGGATGCCGCAGCTCTTCATCTACGGTGGCCACCGCATCATCGTAGGTAAAGGAGATGGGATGGTCATTGGTAAGGTCGATGCCGAGATCGCGGGTAAAGCCTGTGGCCTCACCCCCACCAGGGGGCATGACCCCTCCTGCCCCCGTGCCACTCATGGAGATATTCACACCGTACTGACCATTGGCCACGTTCACCGCGCCAATGGCCAGCGTTCCATCATGGCAGGCCAGGCAGAGTTTCGAGCTACCACCCGACGAGGCGCTGATGGCAGTAATGTCCGTCGCGTCAATAGAGCTGGAGGTGTAAGGCGTATACGTCTCGCCTGAAAGAT
>PIVT01000332.1 GCA_003353845.1 Pseudomonadota bacterium
CAATCAAATTGGCGGGTGAAGATGCAGGGTTCCCGTATCAAATTTGACGATGACCTGAAAGATAAGGTATGCAAGGAATTAGCCAGGCATGGAATGAAGGTCACGGCTGCTACTGCTGCAGGCGTGACCCCTGACTGCGTCCGCAAGCACCTTGACATAGATCCTGACTTCGCAAAGAGATATGCCATTGCTATTGGGACCTATCATGACAAGATCCTTAAGGCAGGCATGGAGTGCGCTTTGGAGGGTGCCGTCTCCAAGCGGTTCGACAAGGATGGCAAGCTGATAGATTCCCGCGTCGAGCAATCCATTCCTATCCTGATGATGGAGATGAAGCGCGTCGAGAAAGACTACCGAGACAAACCAATAGTAGACGTAACCGCCCTAGGCGGCGGCGTGCTCCTAGCCCCCTCCGGCCAAGCCCCGATCGACTGGGTCAAAGCTCAAGCCGAAACGAACGAGATGAAGGAGGTCAACGGGCGGGATGGAGAAGACACAGACGGATAGATAGTTGTAAACTGTTTCTTTTTATGTTATACATTTAGGAACACATAGAAAGGAGATGACGTATGGCCAGTGAGAAGAGAATGAAATTCGGTCCGTTCGTGCGTCGTGAGAGGGAAGCCCGGTGGATCGGTCTGCGCGAGTTGTCGAGGCTAACAGGCATCAGCCCTTCTTACCTATCGAACTTTGAGCGGAACATATTTCCACCTCCTGCCGAGGACAAGATTCACAAGATCGCCGAGGTCCTCAACCTCGACGCCGATGAACTCCTGGCCATGGCCGGAAGGGTATCTTCCGACCTCCTAGACATCATCCGTGAGCATCCCAAGGAGATGGCTGCGCTTCTGAGATCCACCAAGCATGCGCCGGGCACGATCGATGGATGAGGAAGACCAACCACCTGGGCTTACCAGCCATTCTGCAATGCTCCTGGCCAGCCATGGATCATGGAGCCAACCACCTGAGGAACCTGAGCCAGAATTCGAGGTGACTATACCGTGCACGGTGACCATGCAGAAGAGACGGGAAGGCGATGTAAAAGCCCACGCTCTCATCACCGTTTCGGCAAGCGACGAACTCCCTGGGCTGGAGCCTGATGAGGCTATTCTATCCGAGGAAGAGGAAAAGGATCTATCTGATGTGTTCCGAAGGGCCGTAGCAAATACCTTAGAGGACATGATCCTTAAGGCCGCAGATGAAGGCTCTATGCGGGATCTGTTCCTTGCGTTCATGGAGACATCGGACGGGCAGGAGGGCGACGGGATGAAGGAGCTTTTGGCGCTGGCAAGGGGAAAGGTTGATCATGAAGGGAGCACACCATGACAGACCAAAAACAGGTACCAGCAGCCGACAAGGAACTTCTAGCGCTCATCGAAGCAGCCAGGGAAATCGAGGTTACAGAAGAGGACCTCATGGAACAAAGAATCAGCTTTGTTTACGGCAATGCGATGGACCTAGACGGGATAACCAAGGACAGCGTTCGCAAGGCAGCCCGGAACATGCGCCTTAAGGGGAGTTAATCATGGAAGATGATACCAAGGACGAACTCGAAAAGACTGCTAGGGCCATAGCCAGCAGTGACGTAGACCGTGCTGCTGTACGGGAAGGGCTGCGGAAATGGTTTGCCAAGGCTCTAGGACC
>PIVT01000333.1 GCA_003353845.1 Pseudomonadota bacterium
TCTGTTTTGCTGTTGGCGTCTTTCCAGGAACCTTAAACTCAATGAAGAGTGGGGTTCCACCGGGTAGTAGAAATAGGACGTCTGGCCAGCCGGTCTGCATACCAGGGCCGAAATACATTCGGATGGTGTGGACGCCAAATCCATTTGCATATTTGATAACTGCATCTTGAATTTTCCCTTCTACTGTTTTAGCCATCACTCGACGACCTTGCCTTTGGAAAGCTGCCAGGAAGCCTCATTCCTATGGGACCAGACCTTAACAAACTCCGCGTCCACACCTTTGAGACGGCGGTCAACAATAACTGGAAGGCCCTGCCACTCCTCGTATTCTTTCATCATATTCCAGTCACTCCGACCGTCAACGTCCGCCATCATAACGGTCATCATCTGGTTACTGACGATCAGGCGCAGGTCATCCCCAAAACCTATCTTCAGCCGCGCCGCCTTTAACGCTTTCAATGCTCCGCGCTCCGCCTGCGCTTTGTCTTGTGCGGATAAACTAACTTCAGCCATATTCACAATCCCCCGTGCTGTCCTTGCTGAAGTGACAGAAGCGACACTTCCACGTCTGCCTTGGCGGGAAGCGCTCCGCAGTCAGCATCTCATTGCCGCGCTCGGTGAAGTCGTCAATGAACTCCATGGCCTCTTCCCTGCTGTACTCCGCGATCAGCTCGTTCGCTTCCGGGTCCTTGGGGTCGTCCTCAATGTCGAGATACCAGTTCCGCACCGTAATGTGCTCCATCTTCGGAAACATCATCATGGTAGCGCCCGCAAATAGTTGGAGCTGTGATCCGTGGTCGTCGTATTTCTTGCCAGTCTTGAGGTCAACCAGGTCGCCAGTGTTGTCGCTGTACTCAATGTTGAAGTCAACGATCACACGCACCCAGCAGTCCTTGGCGAAGTAGCTGGTCGGCTTCCAGCGCTTGTTGAAGGCCCACTTCTGCTCGACAACAGGTTTGAACGTCTTGGCGTGACGCATCTCATGTTCGAAGTTCTTGCAGCTATCGGGGAACTCGTCCGTTGACCCTTCCAGAAACTTCTGCGCCTCGTTGTGGATCTTGTTACCGCGTGCCATCGCCGGGCCTTGAGGCTCGTACTTCTTATCAATGTAACGGAACTTGGCCAGCCGTGGACATTGTTCGTACACGTTCAGTCGGCTGTAGCTCCATGCGGTCAGTGGGTTTTTCTTAGTCATAGGTGCTCCAAGGGAAAATGATTACATGCGTTGCTTGGACGGATCGCCAGCAACCTTGGACGGGGACGGAATTTTAGAGCCTGTCTTCGGGTTATCCCCGCCGCCAGACGTTCCACTTCCGCTTCCTTTGCGTTGAGCACTCGGAGTGCCCATCACTTTGACAGAGCCGGGGCTGCGCGTGCCTTTCGGATTAGCGCCTCCACTACCAAAGGCCCTGGTTGCTTCGCCTGCATTGATCGGAGCAGGATTACCATTCTTACTCATCGTTCTTCTCCTATGCACATTTCTCAAGCTCGCCCCAGCGCAAACCCATTTTGCCTGACGACGTCATGAGAAGGTCTAACTCTATACTTTCCATAGATTCTTTCAAGACCTTCATCTGGTGCTCTGCCTGCTTCTTCTTCGCTGAGACATTTATTTCATCGTACACCGTAACAAGGAAGCGGGC
>PIVT01000334.1 GCA_003353845.1 Pseudomonadota bacterium
TGTACCAAAACTACGTATCCGTGATACAATATTGAGCCGAGGCTCCATGTACATTAGAAAGCAAAGGAGCTTTACGAAGGCGTCCTGTGAAGACCTTGCCGGGATACTTGTGGATAAGCGACGGGTGCTCAGATGATAGCAATAATGCCTTGATAGCTTGTTTTGACAGTGCCGAAATCTGGGTGTTCGGAGCTCTTCTGTGGAAAAAGCTATTGGGAGTCTTGGGCACACCACGATTGCTCCTGAAGTGGTGACCTAGGCCAATTTGCGCGCGCGCGAAGCTATAAATTTTCCGCCTGGCTTGGGCAAATGGAGTCTTCATCCCATTCAAGTTGATTGCCCAAGCCAGGCGGAAAATTTCATGTCGGCGGAAAGCGTTACAGATAAGCTATCCTCACACAGGGGACAGCTAATGTCGACTGAGCGCTGCAAGGAGGGGGGATGGATTAAAGATCCGAATGATTTCTACGCAGCGACTGTCTGCGGGATCTCCCCGGAAGATTGGAAGGACTATCGAAAGAAGGCAATGAAGCTCGTCCCCGAATTAGTTATCGTTGACCGTAATGGGTCTAAAAACGGCGAATTCAAGGGTGGGAAATGGTTCTACATTGGCTCGCCACCCCCAAACCTTGTTTGCAAAATTGACTGCCCGAAATCGCCTGACTTCGTATCAGTGGCAGCATCTACTCAGAAGGTCGAATTGCCAGACCACGGCTCGACGCGCGCGAGCATTAGACACGGGCAACGCCATTCGAAACGCGTCCTCTTCGAAGGAGGAACACCACGAGAAGGTGAGCTCTCAAAGCTTCACAGAAAAAGAACGCCAGAGGAGGACCGGGCCGCTGCTCGCGGGGAATCTTCCTTTCTTTCACCCGAAAATGAAGAGGGGCCCGGCATCAAAAGCCGTAAAAATACGCGAAGAAAGGCGATGAGGGTTGTGTGGGGGAGTGGCCCGTGGAGGGGCGACTCGGACTTTGCTGCGGGGGGGCGAGCGGGTGGGTGGCATTGTCGTGATAGGCACGGTTTCTGGCGCGTGGTGGCGCGGCGGTGGCGGGGGCGGGCCGAAGTGGCTGGCCGCGGTGGTGCGGCGGGGGGGCGAGGGCGGTCTCTGGGTGGGTTTGGCGCAGCTTGGTGCGCAGTGGGTGAGGGGTTGAGTGAGCCGGGCGGAGGTGGGCTCATGGCTCTATGCCCGGCCTGGTCGTGGGCGTCTGATGGGGCGGCTGGGCCTGTCCGTGTGCGGAGGCTCGCCGCCCTCTGTGGGGTGGTGCCGGGGTCGCGAGGGTGGTGTTTGCCCGTGCGTGGGCGTGGGCGGGCTGATCCCTGATCGCCTGGCTTTGCTATAAGATAAGAAGATAAAGAGGCGCCCTTCTGCCCTCTGAAGTCCCCGAAAGAGACTGTTCGCTTTGCGGTGGCAACTAGACCTAGACCTGGAACCTATAGCCTGGACCTAGAACCTAGAGCCGGGGCCGGGGGTCTGCATCCGCCATCTGCATCTGCCATCTACATCTAGCTACACCGACGGACACCGAGACATTACCAGAAAGCGGGATAACAAGCAAAGGGCAAAGGGCGAAATGCAAGAGATGGGAAGGCCATCGAACGGAGAGGGAGCCCCTCTGAGGTGCAAACGCCGGTG
>PIVT01000335.1 GCA_003353845.1 Pseudomonadota bacterium
AGATGATGATCGCCGCCAAGAACGAGCTGCCGTCCCCACTTGGAGGACGCTGGCCACGGTCGGCGGAGCGACGCCACGCCAGAGGCCAGCAGGCCATCAAGATGGTAGCCGACCTGAGATCCAAGTACGGAGATCATCCGGAGGACTTTGTGAACCGGCTGGTGACGGCGTGCCAGGGTGGCATTGACTTCTCCGAGGTCTCGAAGCTGGTGAGGAAGCACGTCATGTACGGGTCTTGGATCAGCTTTAAAGTGGGAGACATCCTCGAGAGAGTGCTGGAGTGCCCCATAAACTTTGACAACGCCTCGATCTTCATGTTCAAGGACCCACGAGAGGCGGCCCTGATGCTCTGGAGACAGAAGATGGACCTGCCAGACGGCGCGCGGCCCCGTGACGAGAACTTCGTCATAGACGAGATTGTGGGGTACCTCAAGAACGAGTTCAAGGACCTAAAGGCCCCTCCTGGGCTTGATAGACCCATAGGACTTCAGGAGATTGAGACCGTACTCTGCAAGTGGAAGTCGCACATGCGTGGTCACTACCCCTTATTCAATGACATAGACGAGATCCGCGAGGGGCTGGACGAGCGTTGGGGCTCAGTCACCAACGTGATGTTCTCCTGCATGCCGGAGGGGAGCAAATGACTTGTGGGATATATAAAATTATGACTCCCAGTGGAAATTGCTACGTTGGATCTTCTCACAACATAAAGATAAGATGGCAGAACCACGTCTCTTGTATGAAATTGCAAAAGCATCATTGCACCGCGTTGAACCATGTGGCTTTGAAATATAGTATTGATGAACTAGAATTTATAATTCTCGAGGAATGTGCGAGGGATGAACTTTTAATAAGGGAACAATATTGGTTTGAAAAACTTAATCCTGTCTATAATTCATGCCGAACTGCCACTGGACCAACCGAGACCAACAGGAAGCTGGCCAGAGAGCACATACTGAGATTAAATCAGATACCGTGGACGCAAGAACGCAAGGATAAGGCTAGAAAGCGTCTCGCCGCCAGCGAGCCTTGGACAAAGAATAAGCCATGGACACCAGAGCGCCGAGCCGCTCAATCACTTAGGATGAAAAAGCGACACCAAGATGGAACAACAGGATTAAGGCGAGGAGTAGATCAATGACAGACCACGGCAAGTATATAGGGCCGATAAGCGCTCTCAAGAACAAGACGGCTCTTCTCCAGGTCAAGGATGACCAGGTGACAGCCCAGTTCGACGAGCACGGCCTTGTCAACCCGCTGGACGACGCCCAGCTCGCCTACGGATGGCACCCCTTCCCACTCGCAGACTTCGAGGTGGAGGAGCGTGTTGACTGGAGCGAGCCAGAGATCGACGCCGACACCCGTGAGTCACTGATGGGAGAGGCGAGAGCCAAGCTGGGCATCCGTGGCATGGCGAGGTTCTTGACACTGATGTATGGTAAATACAAGAACGATGAGGCCGCCCTGCGGGCATTTCTGCAGGGCAAGATAGAGGAGTAGCAATGTTTGATGTAGTGATAGTCGGCGGAGGCCTGTTTGGACAGGTAATAGCCAAGGCCATGGAGGACCAGGGCCGAGAGGTCGTGATACTCGACGCCAAGATGGAGGGCGCTGGCTCGAAGCCAGCCGCCTGCCT
>PIVT01000125.1 GCA_003353845.1 Pseudomonadota bacterium
TGTGTCTGTCCAATCGTCAAAAGGACCTTACCCCACCCCACAACAAAAGGCAACACCTAATTTCAACCGGCATACATCTCAAACAGCTTCGCCAGCCTTTCCGCACCATCCCTGAACCGTCGCCCGATATAAATCCGCTCCAATGTCTCATCGTTCCGGTCATGCGCCTCTTGCAGGTTCTCCAGCATCCTCCCCGGTGCATACAGATCAGCGATCGTTGCCGGAGCATGAACCTCCCGAGCAGATAGAATCCCTTCCGCACACCGCGTTAGCTCGGCCTTGTTCTCATCGGTCAGTGCTGGAATTGGAAAGGTGTTCCAGCACCATACATTAGAATAGCTAAAATCAGTTTTAAGCCTACCCCCAACAGTTGCCACCCACACTAGGTGGATGCGGGAGGCTACCACGGACATATTCCAAAGTGGAGCATCATATAAAGCAAAAGCTTTGTCCGTCAGCACCGCATCTTTTATTATGCCGACAGGCAAGAACTCTCTATTTCCAGAGGATACCCGTGGAACAACTATTGTATAGGACTTCCCTTTGTACATAGAGCACATTCGATGGGCACGCTCTGCTAATGCCCTGGTCCCAGGTTTGCGGCTGGCCAAACGCATAGCCCGAACCCCCTCAACCCTTTGTCGGATCGGTTCAATGCCCAGGGCCTCTTGCAAATGCTCATTTTCGATCCATAAGCAGTACCGTTTCAGCCCTTTGATAAACTCCCGGCTCCCATAAATGCGCTTGATGAATCGACCTTGTTGCTCCGACGTCAGATTCAGAGTAGTCACCTCTTCAGAAGACAGCAACAAGTTGCCATCATCCAAAGGCTTGTTTCCGTAGCTCATTATAGATAGGCCATTGGTAGGTTTTGATGCCCTCTGAACAACCACATCCGGCCCATCCACCAGATAGGCATTGATATTCGAGACCTCTTTATCGTCTAATAGCCTCATCACCGGGACAACCCAATGATGGCCACCGTCACCCCAGCATCACCGCACCACTTGAACGACGTATATGCAAAGTGAATCCGGCAACCCGTCTCAAAGACCAGTGGCCAGAGGATCGGGACGCTTTGCCCCTGGCAAATAGAATTAGTTGAAACAAGCCCCGAGTCAGCCCCATAACCCGCAGCCTTCATGAACCACCCGGCCACATAATCAAGAGACTTCCAGTTCTTCGCCCGTCCCGAGAACACATGCCTCAGATCCTCTTTCTGCTCCTGAGATTGCCAGGTACTCCCCCGATAAGGCGGATTCCCGCAGACATAGACCTCCCCGTCCAACGGACAAACGTCCTCCCAGCTCATCCGAAGGGCATTGCCGCAAACGATATGGCTCCGCTCATCCTGGCCACCCCCGCATTGATACATGGCAATAATCAGCGAGAGCCTGGCCACCTTCGCCGGGAATTCCTGTAGCTCGATTCCGTAGAAATTGGACAACGGCACGGGAGCGATTTTCATCATTTCCTTGTAGGCAACGATCAGAAAGTTCCCGGCTCCGCAGGCTGGGTCAAACACCTTTATCTGAGAGACTCTATCAGAAAGCGCCGTGAGCTTCCTGATAGAGTCTCCTGCCGCCTTCTTTTGCTCGCGCAAATCATCCAGGAACAGCGGGTTAAGCACCTTCAAGATGCTGGCCTCGCTCGTGTAGTGGATGCCCATTTCCGCTCGCTCTTCGTCGGTCGCTTCGATCCTCTCCCCGAGGATGGCCGGGCTGACCTTCCTCCAGTCCCTATCCTCAAAGCCCTCTGGGTAACCTGCCGAGTCCCCAAGGAACTCCCCAAGTTCCCGAGGGACTCCTGTATCCCTAACAAACAGCGAAAACACCATCAACAAACCCCCTTCAACCAAGCCCGCTGCCCCAAGCTCAAAGCCCCCCATTCCGCCCCCGTCATGTACGGCAGCCAAGCCAACACCGCCACGTTCCTCCGTTGATCAATCAGTTCGCCTATCATACCCAGACCACTCCGGACACATCCACTCCGTTTGTGTTGGTCAGTGCCTCCTGATAGGAGGACGGTATTCGCGCACCTAGGAGGATCGCCTTTTCGAGTTGCACCCCTTCCAATTTCGCACCAGTCAAATCCGCCGTAGTCAGGTCCGCCTCTTTTAAGTCTGTCCCAGTCAAGTTGGCACCCCGTAGGTTTGCGCCCCATAGGTTTGTTTTTTGTAAGGCTACCTCGGTTAAATCGGCTCTCTCCATTTTTGCGCTAACCAGGTTCGCACCGAAGAAGTCCACGTCAGACAGCCTTGCCCCGATCAGATTCGCCTCGGTAAGGTTTGTCCTGTGAAAACTTGTTCCGTCCAGTTCTGCATCTGTCAAGTTTGCCCTTCTAAGGTTTGACCAAGCCAAGTCTGCCCCTTTAAGATTTGCCTTAGTCAGATTCACGTCACCTAGATATGCTCCTGACAAGTTAGCCTCTGACAGGTCTGCCCTGGTCAAATCCGCCCTGGTCAAATCCGCATCTGTCAGGTTCGCATCTGTCAGGTTCGCATCTGTCAGGTTCGACCTAAAGAGGCTCGCCTTGGTCAAGTCCGCATCGGACAAGTTAGCCCCGATTAGGATAGCTATAGAGAGATCCGCCTCAGAGAGGTCCGCTTCGGAGAAGTCCGTGCCGGTCAGTGTGCCCCAGCCGAAACTGGCACCAAACAAATCGGACCCGCGCAGGGTCGCCCCAGCCAAGTTGACTTCGTAGGTGTGCGTTGCCGCCAGGCCAAGCCCCTGAAGATCGGCGTTAACGAGAAGGTCGCCCCTCCTGAGACAAGCCGCCTCGACACATTTCCGAACGCTCTGATACTCACCCCCGAAAACCACGGCTCCCGTGTCTTTGTGCTTGATTTCAACTTTCATGCTCACATCACCCCTATAAGGTTAGATTCTTCCATTTTGGCGTTTTTCAATCCAGCGCCGAGTAAACTTACATTGCCACCAGTATAGTTCTTTTTCTGAGTCAACAAATTCGCGGATTCCAGCACGTACTGCTTTTCTGCGCACATGCTTTTCATCAAGAGCATCCTGCCTTTTGGCTTCGTCCTTCCATGGCTTGCGGTACGTACCGCCCTTATAGAGATTTCTGCTGATACGTCGTATCCTCTTGCCAATTTTTAAAGCCTTAACTCCATTTACCTTTGTAATGTCTAAGGTGAAGGTATGCCTTCCTTTTACACTGTAGCTTTCAGAAACCACAACAGCCTCAATAGTTCGTACCCCAAGGAATGTAGGACTGACGTATGGGATACCTGAGAAAACGGCTTCCGAGAACCGCACTTCATCCCCTTTTACAACGTCATTTGTGCAACAGTCCGGAAATTCCTTTGTCGGTTTTGTCTTTATGTTGACGTAGGACATTGGATCACCTTTCATCTTTCGGAAAACAAAGACAGGACTCCCACTCAGGACGGGTGTCGTCAATGAGCATACCCTCGAATTCGAGACACCAATGCGCACGGTGCGGATTATTCCCCGCCCCCTTCAGCCTTTCCGGGAAGTTCCCGGTTCTCTCGGCCTTGACCCATTCTTCGTAGGTCACCCCTTTAGTCATAACACCCACCGGACCCTTTCAAGCTTAACCCCATGCGCCTTGCCAATGGCTTCTTCATAGCAAGCCGGGATGCGTGCACCTGTGAATATCGCATTTCGGAGATTCTCCTTGTCCGTCTTCAAGTGCGCATCCGTCAGATCGACCCCGGTCAGGTTTGCACCTGTCAGGTTGGCCCCATTCAGGCCGGTTCTGATCAGGGTTGCCCCGGTCAGATCAGCACCTGACATATTAGCCCCGGACAAGTCCGCATCGGACAGGTTAGCCCTGATCATGGTGGCCCAAGTTAGGTTCACATCAACCATGTTCGTATCTGACAGGTTCACCCAGGCTAGGTTTGCATGAGACAGATCAGCCCAACCCAGGAGCGCACCGGACAAGTCCGCACCTGACAGGTTTGCATGAGACAGATCAGCTTCTATAAAATCCACCATGTCAAAATAAAGAACCGCATAAATAACCGCCGGTTTTGATGGGCAAAACGTCGACCTGGCAGGAACTTGCATAGAGGAATGTCGCAGAGCAGCATCGGACAGGTCCGCCCCATGAAGGTCCGCTCCCTCCAGGCTCACATCATCCTCTGCTGCCCTACGAATGCATTTCCAAAGGCAATCGTATTCCCCCGCGAAGAGCACTTCACCGGTATCCTTATGCTTGATTTTCATATCCAGATAACTCCTTCAGTGTTTACCCCTTCCGCATTGAAAGGGGGGTCCTCTCGCTTAAAGGCAGGCATGCGTGCACCTGTGAGGATTGTCCCTTCAAGCAGCACCCCTTCCATTTCCGCCTCCGTAAAATCGGCCCCGGTTAGGTCCGCCCCACGAAAATCCGCAAACGACACGTCCGCCTTGTGAACATCGGCGTATGACAACTTGGCACCTTCGAGGTTCGCCGTGGACAAATGAAACCTTCTAAAGTTTGCATATGCCAGAGGCTTGTGCATCTCCAGAGCAATCTCCACGCCAAACAGCTCCGATCTGACAAGCCCCACAAAGAGCGCTTCACCGGTATCCTTGTGATCTATTCTCATGTCCCTCTCCAAGTCACATCACGAAGTTCAACCACCTTCAGGTCGAGTTTCTGCAAGTCCTTCGCGAGCATGCGCGTTTCAGACAGGCATGCGTTGGTCATGTCTGCACCTTCTAGAAACGTTTCGGTAAGGTCGGTCTCGAAGAAGTTCGCCTCAGCCAAAACCGCTCCCTCCAGGCTTGCATTATCCAAATTAGCCCCGGCGAAATCGGCCCCTGTCAGGTCGGCCCCGTCCAGATGAGCGCCTCGCAAATTCGCTCCGGCAAAGTCCACATCCCGAAGACTCGCCTCCTTGAACTTTTGCCCATCCCCGATGGCTTTCTCAAGGCATTCCCGCATACTTTCGTACTCCCCCGAGAAGAAGATCACCTTCCCGGTGGTTTTGTGTCTGATTTTGATTCTCATACCCACCTCACCCTTTCAAGATTCACATAGTGTGCCTTGTTAATGATCTTTTTATAGGAAGCCGGGACGCGTGCTTCTGTGAACGTTGCATTTCGGAGATTCTCCTTGTTTACCTCCAGGTATGCGTCCGTCAGATCGGCCTCGGTCAGGTCTGCCCAGGTTAAAATGGCACCGGCCAGACGGGTGCCGATCATGTCGGCCTTAAAGAAGTTCGCCTCAGCCAAAACCGCTTCCTCCAGGCTTGCGTTTTTCAAATCAGCCCCGGTGAAATCGGCCCCCGTCAGGTCAGCCCCGTTCAGTTTAGCGCCTTGCAAGTTAACTTCGGACAAGTCCACATCCCGAAGACTAGCGTTCTCAAGGCTCTTACGCCCCCGAACAGCTTCCTCCACGCACTGCCGCATGGTCCGAGACCCAAAGGCGCTCCGAAACAGCACCCTTCCCGTCTCCTTGTGGCGTATCAGGGGGGTCATGATAACCACCATATCAATGATATCACCGCGCACAGCAGCCCGAGCCATAGCCATGGGCATGGCGGTGATTTACTCATTGGAGGCTGCGATTTACTCTTTGGGGGCTGTTTCTCTACCCAGTGCTCACATACGCGGTTGACGCCATAATGCTTCAACCATGTATATGCCATGGAACAGCTAACAGCCTCCCCGCGCTGCCCTACATAGCCGGTTTTCCGAGATTTCCACCTTACATAGTATTCAGTCATATCCATCTCCACAACCGTGACCATAATGATGGCTTTTCTCTACCCTTGTACACTTTGGCCAACATTCCTGCCAGTTCCTTACACCGACGAGAAACCGTTTCCACATCTTCCTTGGAGTAGAACCCAAATTCGTATGTGTGATCTCTTCTGTCCTCGGAATACCCAACCAAAAAATAGTGTTTAGTGGTTACCCCTCCCAGGGTTATAGATCTTGGGTAGCGGTATGGTATCCAAGGATGATCCTTCGGTACGGCGACAAGGGCGCGTACCAGTAGCCCACCCTCGGTTGACCATGTGATACGACACACAAAGCCGTGGGACTTAAACTTCGTTGTCTTGGTGGACATTGCCGTTTACCTTTTCCTAGAAAACAGAAGATCCAAAAGCTTAACTACAGAGGGAGCATGGACAAGCCCAACAGTGTCCAACATGTCAATGCCCACACGCATACTACGACCATCCCCCACGCCCACAGCGACGCACTACTCTCTTGCTTTCGAACTGCTTCCTCGGCCTGCACCAAGGTATCTCTGCCTTTGGCAGTAAAGCCAAGGTTCCCATCCTTTTCCCCAATCAGCCCATTCTCGCGAAGAAAGAACTTCACGCTCAGGCACGTTTGCCCATCGAAGGCCCGGCTCGTGTTCTTCGGTGAATTGTCCTATTGTTCTCATCGTCATTCCTCCATGCCCCGGAGCGCAAATGCCCCGGGGGTTTGGGTTTAAAGGTTCTTTTCTCGAACCGCCTTCTCAACAATCTCCAAGAGATTTTTGCCCTTGGTGGTCATGTGAAGACCTCCGGCCCTTTCCTTGATGACCGCGCCTTCGCGAAGAAACTGCAAGCAGGGTTCGATGGTCCCTGGGTCAACTCCAGTCTCTATGGAAAGCTGAGCCTGGGCCACCCCTGGGTTGTTTCCCACCTTGGTGAAG
>PIVT01000336.1 GCA_003353845.1 Pseudomonadota bacterium
TCGCTCTTGGGAAGCTTGTCCACGAAAGAGATGCCGTTGCCGTCGTTGATCTTCATTAAGAACCGGTATTCGTCGGGGAGGCACGTCGAGATGACAATCTTGGGCGGGGAAAATAAGTTTTGATCTTGATCGCCTTGTACTTCATGTTGCGCCGAGGCAGGATTTTGTTCTTGGCCAGAGGGAGACCGTGGTGTCTTCTTGACACTGGTTCGCTTGGGAGGCATTGTGTGCGTAATCGTAGGAAGCTTCTGGTTGCCCATGACCTTATATGCGGGTTGACTCGGCGCTATCAACTATAACTCGACGTGAGAGTTAATCGGCTGATATTGGTGTTGTACATAAACAAAGTGGATGCTGACTCAACCATCACACCGGCCCGACGGTGATCTCTGAGTCAATGTCATTGTCCTTATTCTTTCTTGGGAAATACTCATCGTCACCGAGAGTATTTCTTCTCAAACACAAGCATGGAGAGTATTTCCTTCACTCAATACGTACCCAATTTGGGGTCAACGTATCTCTCCTCTGAGGGGAAGGAAACTACTCTCGAAAGGCGCAAGAAAAATTTAAAAATATGCGCCTCTCTCTCTCTCCTCAGTCGTTTCTTGACCCTCAGTCTGTGCTGCCGAGGTCTTCGTCTGCTGCGAGGGAGTCCGTGAGGAATCCAATCGAGCTCATGATGCGCGCATTCTCTTGAGCTTGAAGGGCTTGAGCGCGGGCCATGCTGTCCGACTGAGCTTTCAGCGTCTTGAGCATCTCCGCGAGTTCGGATTGGTCCATGGTCTTGAGGCCTGGGAGGGACGATGGTGGCAGCTGCGGCTTGGGCGCGGACTCTTCAGGCTCCGCAGTAATCTTCGTCCGCTGCCGTGCGTTGGTCTTGTAGCCCTTATCATTGGTCTTGCCGTCACCGTTGAGGCCGTTGCGCTTAGTGTGGTTCTTCCGCATCGCGTACAGGCAGGCCTTGCCGTAGTTGCTCAGGGCACGCCAGGCGCCAGGGCTAAGGGAGATTGGGTCGCCGTTGTCATTGGTGATCAGGTTGTACTTCCCGTTGCGCTCCTCGACGAAAAGAGGGCCATCGACCTCCAGCTGATGAGCCATGAGGAACTTGCCGGCGTCCTGCATGCTGATCTCACGCTTCGGGTCCGCATCCGTTTCTTGGGAAAGAAGGACCATCCCGTCAACTTCATCGAACCCGGTCCCGGAGTAGCCAATGCCAGGAGCGCAGTGACCCAGGCGTGCATGCCCGTCCAAAATGGCCAACAGTCCGGGCCAGCTGGCGCCAGGCTTCGTGAAGAAATTGCTGACGTCCTTTGAGAGGAGGCCCCACTCGTATTGAGCCTTGATGTCGTGGGAGATCGTTGGGCACCGGGACGCTTGCGTCAACGCCGAGCCGACAACCTCCAGCAGCACACGACCGCTGAACAGCATGTTCCAAGTGTCAGCCCGGCCATCGGGAAGGCTTGATCGAATCGACGCCTTGCCGTGCTCCACGTTGTCTTGAAGGGCTTGGATCACCGTCCCCAACCCAGCCACATATGCCGGAGTACGAAGAATGGCGGAGAAGTGCTCGCGGACCAGCTTCATGTCACTTTCGGGCAGTTTCAAACTTAGCTGGTGAAGAGAGTTCATGGCCA
>PIVT01000337.1 GCA_003353845.1 Pseudomonadota bacterium
CTCATCGAATTTCCTGCGCGCATGTGCCCAGCATCCAATGTGCGTAATGCCAGCTTGCGCGCCCACAGCGCTGTAGCCTTTGTAGCCATCCGTATGCAAGTAGCCCTGGAATCCATCGAGTAACCGTTTGGGAACTTCCGAACTGCGCGAAGGATCATAGTCGTACAAAATAAGCGGCGTGCCTTCGGGTTCTCCGTATTGCACCCACATATATGATTGGCTCGTGGCCGGTTTCCCCGCCTCTTTCAAGACTTGCAATCGTGTTTCGTCGCACAGCAGGTAATCACTTTCCAGCAGCGCCTCGCGCATCAAATTGATGAGGGGTTGAACCAAGGTCCCTGCCTTCACCATCCAGTTCGAGGTCGTCGAACGAGGAATATCAATTCCGGAACGTTGCAGAATATTTTCTTGTCGATACAAAGGAAGTCCATCGACGTATTTGCAAGTAACGATGTGCGCGAGCAAGCCGGGCGAAGCCATGCTCTTGGGAATCGGCTGCGGCGGCATGGGAGCCGTTTTGACGCCCGCCTTACACTGGGGGCATGCGTATTTGATGCGCACATGACGCAGCACTCTCGCCTTGGCCGGGATGAACTCCAGTTGCTCGGAGGACTCGCGCCCGATCTCCTTTAATGCGTGGCCATCTTGGGCACAGAGCTTTTCTTCGTCGGAGAGATCATGAATAATTTCCTCGCGCTCCAGCCAGGAAGGCAGCGGTCTTCGCCCGGGCCTTTTTCGAGCATGCGCGGGAACCTCGATGTTCTCCGGCTCTTCTTCCTCGATAAGCGCTTCGATCTCGGAGGCCAGCACCGTTTCGGCTTCGTTGAAGAGGCCGAGTTGGTTTGCGGAACCCTTCTCGCTGCTGGGTCCAAAACGCCGGTGAGCGAGGAGTCGGAGTTGCTCACGAAGGAAATCGATTTCCTCCTGATAAGTGCCAAGCTTAGTCTGGGTGATCTCGAGTTCGAATTTCGAGGCATCAAGTTCGGATTGCGAAGCGTCAAGTTCGGATTGCGAAGCGTCAAGTTTGGAAACAAGCTGCTCTTCATTCACAGCTTGTTGAAGCACTAATGCCTTGAGCTTGTCGATGTTGTCGGGAAGATTCATCATGTCGGTTGACATGAAAGGATCTTAACAAATCACGCTGGCAGGAGCATTACAAAACCGACTGGTACGACAATTCTTTGTGTGGTTTGAACCTGAAAATATCGATGCCATCGAGCAACCAGTTGAGCTCACGTCCCGTAAGTGAGATCACCTCTTCATCGAGATTGGTAGGCCACGGAAACCGATCTTTCTCGAGCCGTTTGTAAAGGAGAACAAATCCGTTGCGCTCCCAAAAGAGAGCCTTGAGCTTGTCCCGTTTCTTATTGCAAAAGACAAACAGATGAGCGCCAAAGGGATCGAACTCCAGCACTTCCTCGACCAAGATCGATAATCCGTTGATTGATTTGCGCATGTCGCAAAACTCACGACAGAGATAGACCTGGATGTCGTCGCTTGGGCGCATCACGAAAGGTTCGCCACCACTTGCAGCAGTTGCTTGATCTCGGGAATCTTCGAGGATGCGGGCCACTCCACACGGACACCGCTGGGAAAACAAATACGAAGAACCTCTTCGCGCACTCCGTCCGA
>PIVT01000051.1 GCA_003353845.1 Pseudomonadota bacterium
CGCCCGACTCCAGTGATGAGTGTTCGCACATTTACAATGCGATCGCCCTTCTTTCCAGAAATCCGCGCCCAGTCATCAGGATTCGTCGTGTTCGGGAGGTCTTCGTTCTCCTTGAATTCTTGACGTACGGCATCCATCAAATCGGTGGCCTTGATGCCCCTCTCACCGTGATCGATCATGCGCTTCACGGCCTTCTTCTTGGCACGCGCAACAATGTTCTCGATCATGGCACCGCTGGCAAAATCCTTGAAGTAGAAGATCTCGCGCTCACCCTTGGCGTAGGTCACCTCAAGGAACTTATTGTTGTCATTGCTTCCGTACATCTCTTCGATGGTGTCATCGATGATGCCCTTGACCACCTTCTCCGCGTTGTCGCCATATTTTTCAATGGCCGTCTCGTGGAGGGGCAGGTCTTGGGTCAAGTACTTGCTGAAGATCTCGCGGGCTGCGACCTGGTCGGGGCGGCTCACCTTCACCTTGAGATCCAGGCGTCCCGGGCGCAACACAGCCGGATCGATGAGATCCTGGCGGTTGGTAGCACCGATGACGACCACGTTCTTCAAGGATTCGACACCATCGATCTCCGATAGGAACTGCGCCACTACGGTGGCTTCCATGTCCGAGGAGACACCCGAACCGCGCTGGCGGAACAGCGAATCCATCTCGTCAAAGAAGATCACCACAGGCACATCGTCGTTGGCCTTGTCGCGGGCTTTCTTGAAGAGTTCGCGAATCTTGAACTCCGTCTCACCCACATACTTATTGAGCAATTCGGGGCCTTTGACATTGAGGAAGTAAGCCGCCGTCTCGACGCCGGTTTGTTCTTCGATGTCCTTGGCCAGACTCCGCGCCACCGCCTTGGCGATCAAGGTCTTACCACAGCCCGGAGGTCCATATAACAAGATGCCCTTGGGAGGCGAGAGCTTGTAATCGGCAAAGACTTCGGGATACAGGTAAGGCAGCTCAATGGAATCGCGCAAGATTTCGATCTGCTCACCCAAGCCACCGATCATGTCATAGGTGACGTCGGGAACTTCTTCGAGCACAACCTCTTCCACGGTCGACTTCGGCATCTTCTCTGTGGCGTACTGCGTTCGAGGATCGACCAGTAAGCTATCGCCAACCTTTACACCCTCAACTTGCAGTGCCTCCGACATGTGAACGACTTTTTGATCGTCGGTATGCCCGAGAACAATGACGCGATCTTTTCCTAGAAAATCAACGACCTTGGCAATTTCACCGCGCTGCGAATAGCCGGCGGACTCAATCACATTCAAAGCTTCGTTCAAGCGAACCAGCTGGCCTTCTTTGATGTCGGAAAAGTCCAGGGACGGATGCGCATTCACACGCATGGGCTTACCGTCGGCGATGATTTCCACCGTACCGTCTTGATTCACCTGATTAAACACAGCATAGGTGTTCGGAGCCGCACAGAGCTTATCCACTTCCTCGCGCAGACCATCAATTTGCTGCTTGGCCTCTTGAAGCATGTTGATCAGCTTCTCATTCTGGCCCTCGGAGCCGTGGAACTGATTTCGCATCTGCTGATATTGGCGGCGAAGTGCTTCGTACTCGGCCAGGATGAAATCCAATTTGCGTCGGAGATCGGGATTATCGGCCCCGCCCCGGCTCATCGCCTCGTGAAGCTCTGCAATCGCTTCTCGGGTGGAGAAGTGTCGCTGTGCACGAGACTCGTCGGCCCGCACAAACTCTTCACCCTCTTCGTTGGTGCCCAGACGTCGCATAACGTCGCGGACAAACCCTTTGCCACCAGATTCTGAATCAGACTCACTCATTGCGCCCTCTCCTTATTCCCTAGGATAACGCCTCAAGGTTCTATGCCCTCATGTCTTGTGATTTTGCAAAGCCCGTGCCGCTCTCACCCTTTGCTGTGCCAAAATCTCAAAATCAACCCTATTCAGCTTCCTATTCTCTTGCCTGATTCGAGATAAAACCAAACCCTCACAGAGATCAGTTCAATGACTCTATTCTATTCTACACCTGTGGCTCGCCTTGGAAATCCTTCGCTCACTCGCAGCTATAGACCTCGCCTCACGACTTCACACAAGATGATTTTGCTCTCAAAAGCACCTGTATTTTCAGCTTTTTTCTACCCTCCAAGTCTATACTGCGACAACTTGGTGTCAAGCAGACTGTGATGCGCAACTCACCTTTGAAGCACTTGAAAGGCCAACGAGTTCCACCAATTCAAGCTCCTCGCTTTACAGGAACAATGGTTCAGAAAACCCTGATGCTGGCAAGCCGCGAGGGGAATCCAAAGAAATATATATTTTTTATTTTTTTTGAGGATATGCAGCCAAAGTTGCCGGTGAACGGAGCAAAGTTGCCTGAAAACTGCCTGTTTATTGACGCGCCTGTCAAAGGACCCACACCAAAATGGCCAATCCGGGCCCACTGAGTGGATCCGCTCCTCTGGCTGAAACACTGAGAAAGCGACTTAGAGAAGGATTGAGGGGATTTACGGGTTCGGCGGAGTTAGATCGATGACACTGACGCCTTCTGGAACCTGAAACTGAAATAGCCCGGCTTCCAGTTTTTCGTCGGTGTGAATATCTTTCAGGGCCACGCGGGTGATATTGCCAAAGAGATCGAACACCGAGGTTTCCACAATGGCGTTATCGCTGGTTTCAATCACGATTTCCAGCTTTTCATAGGTGCGCTCTTGCCGTGGCACCAACTGCACCACCACGCGCCCACCCACCGGCGTACAGCTCTGGGTGCTGGCCGTGAAATCCGTAAGGATTTCACCCTGACCGATCAGAAACTGAACGCCCGCCATGTTCATCAGGCCACCCGCAACAGCCATTCGCTGTACTTCTTTTTGAGCGGGGTCGTACAACCACATGACGTCACCATCGCTTACGACCAGGCTGGGCTCGGGCAGCTCATATTCCCAACGCATCTTGGACGGCTTCTGGAGATATACCTTGCCCTCCAAAGCCTTGTTGGAACGGCTTAAGCGACGCGAGCCGAGGGAAACCGTTTCAGTGGTCTGCCGGAAGGTGGCTTTTAAACGATCGACATCACGATAATGCTGTTGCACCCCGCGTGCGAAATCATCAGCGCAATTCGTCTCCATCTCATCTGCTTGAAGGAGCAGTGGCGAAAACAAAACGAGCGTTACAAGCAAGCTGAGGGCGATACGCCAGGGATTCACTTCACTCATCCGGATATTCTTCAACCTCTGGTAAATAAACTTCCCGCGGTCGATGGTTAATTTGTGGTCCGATCATGTTCTGCGCTTCCATTTGTTCAATCATTCGCGCAGATCGGTTATAGCCCACTTTGAGTCTTCGTTGTAGGTAGGAGATCGAGGCGTTTCTCGACTCGGCGACAATATTGACCGCCTCATCAAACATCTCGTCCACCTCATCTTCGTCTACATGCTGACGCGGAATGCCTTCTTCCTGTACGCGCATCAAGCTTTCGTCAAAGACGGGTTTCGCTTGATCCGTTAGAAATTGCACGAGGCGGGCAACTTCTTTTTCGCCGATGTACGGACCGTGAAGCCGAATCAACTTCGCTGTGCCCGGCGGCAAGTAAAGCATGTCGCCGTCCCCCAACAAATCCTCGGCGCCGTTGGCATCGAGAATGGTTCGCGAATCATTTCGCTGGGAAACCTGGAAAGAAATACGCGAGGGGAAGTTGGCTTTGATCACACCCGTCAACACATCGACGCTGGGACGCTGCGTCGCCAGCACCAAGTGGATCCCGGAAGCACGAGCCATTTGCGCCAGGCGCTGCAGGGAATCTTCGACCGTCTTGGCCGAAACCATCATAAGATCCGCTAACTCGTCGATGATCACAACAATGTAAGGCAAGCGGGCGTACTCGATTTCGGCCCCTTCTTCCTTCCCTGTTTCGCCCTTCAAGTGGAAGGTGCGTTCGCCGGCATCCAAAGCCTCCGAAACACGCGCATTGTACTGGCTGATATTGCGCACACCCAAGGCCGACATCATGGCGTAACGCTCTTCCATTTTTCGAACGAGGCCGAAGAGTGCAGCGGCGGCTCGCTTGGGGTCGGTTACCACATCGGCAATCAAATGCGGTATGCCTTGGTAAATCGAAAGCTCCAACATTTTTGGATCAATCAAAAGCAGCTTGACATCGCTGGGCCGAGCCCTCATGAGCACAGAGACAATCAAGCTGTTTAAAAAGACGCTCTTCCCCGTTCCCGTCGCACCTGCAACGAGTACGTGCGGCATCTTCTGCAAATCCGCCTCGACGGGCGTTCCAAAGATGTCTTTTCCCATGGCCAGGGGGATGTTGGACTTGGTATTGCGAAAGGCGCTGGACTCGACGAGCTCGCGGAAACTCACGGTGTCCCGTGACTTGTTGGGAATTTCAATACCCACCACAGCTTTGCCGGGAATCGGCGCGACAATGCGAATGGACAACGCGCGCAACGCCAAACTTAAATCGCTGGACAAGCGAACAATGCTGCCCACCTTGACGCCCGGCGCCGGCTCAAACTCGTACATGGTAATCACGGGGCCGGGGTGAACAGCTACCACGCGACCCGCGATATTGAAATCCAGGAGTTTCTTTTCCAGGATGCGCGAGTTCATCAATAAGCTTTCGCGATCGTAGGACTCTTCACCCGCCACATGAGACGGATCGAAGAGCGAAGCATCGGGGAGTGTGAAGGGGCCTTCGGGGCCCCCTTCGTCAAAGGTGAAGGCTTCTTGTTCCGGCTTATGTTTGGCCCGTTGCTCTGCCAGGTGATCGATGATGGCCGGTTCGCCGCGCTTGGCTTTATCAACCAATTTTGCGTTCCCGCGTTTTCCCTTCTTGGTGTCCGTGTCCTTTCCGTCCTGATCGGCGAACTGCACGATCTCGGGCTCACCGTCGCGCAGGGCGGAGACGCGACGATGCCGCGCGCGTCGCTCCATCCACACTCGAATCGCCCCCGGCGTCGCAGCCAGCAGGGCGGCGCAGCGCTTGGTTCCTTGCACCAATGCAGCTCCCCCGATGAGCGCACCCTTGGTGACCAAGGCCGATGCCGACAGGGAGCCCTCTTTCAACGTGGAGGCCGCCGTGGCAAAGGGGATTTCGAGCAGAATCAAGCCGCCCAAGGAAAACAAAAGGAAATTGATGATGAGACTGCCCCAATCGCCAAACAAATCGAGTTCGAGTCCAGCGAGCCAAGCACTAATGGAACCCATCTCACTCTGGTGCATCATTTCGGGACCGATGCTGCCCAACAGCGCCGGTGTGGCGACCACGGCCAATAAGAGCAGGCTGGCGCCCACCCAATAGGGATAGGTCATCATGGGGAGTCCCCGGCCCATCAACAAGCGAAGCCCCAACAGTGCGATGGCGCCCACCACCACAGAAGCACCCACCACGCCAAAGCCTTGAACGAGTAGACCCGCGATGCTCGCGCCAGCGACGCCTGCCCTGTTTCCCACGTCGACCCACTCGAACAACGCATCGGTGGGGTGATAGGTGCCCAGGGCCAAAAACGAAAAGGCGGCAAAGGCCACAAACAGCGCACCCAGGATTTCGCCAAGCCATTGCTGGGTCTCGACGGACATCCCCTTCTTGCCTTGCTTGCCTTTTTTTCCCGTTCGCTTGCGCGAGCCTTTCGCCGCTTTCGCCATGAGCTCTGTCGATATCCTTTGCCGTTCTTACCGCGTTGTCGTCTGCAGTGCTTCGTCCATACCCGCCAAAATCGCCCGGCGCGCTTTTGCCATCACTTGCTCTCGCTCGTCCACGCTATAACCCTGCGTGGGAATCGCCTGGCCATAAACTACTTTGACTGCGCCGGGCTCTACCTGAAGCGATTTCTTTGGCAACCGATTCCTCGTTCCCGAAATACTTACGGGCACGATGGGGACTTGAGCGCCGATGGCCAATCGAAAACCTCCTCTTTTAAACTCCGCGAGTTCGCCCGTGAGGCTTCGCGTTCCTTCTGGAAACAGAATGACCTTCGCACCCTGCCGAATTTTGTCTTCCGCCCGCTTCAAACTCGCAATGGCCTTTTCCCGATCGGCGCGGTCTATAAAGATGTGCCCGCCCAGCGCCATGGCCCAACCAAACACGGGAATCATTGCCAACTCCCTCTTTGCAATAAAACGAAAGGATGAAGGAATTGTCGCGATTAATACTACAATATCGAGTGCGGATTGATGATTGGACATAAAAATACAGGGTTGAGCACAATCCACGCCTTTAGCGCCCTGAACCTCCACACGAAGCCCACAGATTTTTGCCACCCAACGCGCCCAAATGCCCGCGATGGAAATAGTTCCTTCGCCGCTGCGATCTACCAAACCCGTCAGGCAGCCCAGCACAGCCCAAAGTAGGGTACTGATCAGGACCAGGAGAAGCCTCACGAAATTGAGCAGCGAAATGGAGCAGCCCCTATTCAACTTTTCTTTTTTGCTTTGTTTTTCAATGTTCCCACGACTGCATACGATGCTACGCGCTGAGAGGATTTTCTGTCAACCAAGGGTCTGCAATCACTGCTATGAAAGGCTCCCCCAAGGAATCCGAGGAGTCCGCACGCAGTGGCTTGACGAGCTGACAAGGGAAGGGGATGATCCTTCTCACACCCCAATGACCCGGTTAAAACCCGCTAGGAGAGTTCGATATGGCAAGCGTCAATAAAGTGATTCTGATCGGTAACTTGGGGCGTGACCCCGAACTGAAGTACACCCAGTCTGGACAAGCCGTTTGTAATTTTTCCATCGCCACCACTGAAAAGTGGAAAGGTAAAGATGGGCAAATGCAGGAGAAAACTGAATGGCATCGCATCGTGGCCTGGGGAAAAACCGGTGAGCTCTGCTCGCAGTACCTCTCCAAGGGTCGACCCGTCTACATCGAAGGACGCCTGCAAACACGCGACTGGGAAGACAAGGAAGGGAACAAGCGCCAAACCACCGAGATCAACGCCAACACGGTTCAATTCCTGGGCAGTGGACGCGGGAATGAAGGTGGTGGTGGTGGTGCTCGCCCTGCTAGTGGAAGCGGCGTGAGCGAAGACCCTGGATTTCCGCCTCCGACACCCGACGACGATATTCCGTTCTAAGAACGACCTCGTTTAACGGCTCACGCTGACCCGCTGCTTTCTTTCCTCACCCCCCTACCCACCCTTAGAGGCTGGAATGGGGGCTGGAGCTGGAATAGGGGCTGGAACCGGGAGTCGTGCGTCTGCCGACTCCTGCAGCGAATACAAATCCCAACTCCCGCAGGCTGGCAAACCCCAACTCGGCCACAACTACATGATCGAGAACGGGAATTCCCATGAGTTCCCCTGCGCGCACCAAGCGGGTCGTGACTTCTCGGTCTTCCGCGCTGGGAGCGGGATCGCCGCTGGGATGGTTGTGTACCAAGATCATGGCCGCGGCCGCCTCGCGTACGGCGGGGCGAAAGACCTCGCGTGGATGAACCAGGCTGGCCGTCAGCGTGCCGCGAGACACCAGGCGTTCACTCAAAACACGGTGCCGCCCATCCAACAACAAGATGTAGAAGCTCTCTTGAGGTGCTTGACGCAGGCGTGGGAAAAAATGGCGTGCCACGTCAGCCGGACCGCGCACGGGATCGCCGAGGTGTAAGGTTCGTGCGGCCAGCCGACGGCCCAGCTCCAGGGCCGCGAACAGGCTGGCAGATTTAGCAGGACCGACACCGCGGACCGAAAGCAGTTCCCGCCCTGCCATCTTGGCCAGTGCGCTCAAGCCCCCGTGATCCCCCAACACTTGCCGAGCGACCTCCAGGGCATCGGCCTCTCCCGAACCCGTGCGAAACAGAAGCGCCAACAGTTCTGCATCACTGAGTGCACGAGGTCCCAGGCGCAGCATGCGTTCCCGAGGCAGATCGCACTGCTTCGGTGCAACGACCTTGGCCGTGATGACGGTAGCGAGAGCTTCGGCTTTGTTAGAAAGCATCCCATGGTCCTCTCGGGACCGAGAGGGGCAAAAGCAAAATCTAGCCCGGGTCTTTTCTTGAAACAGGAAGCGACGGAGAAAGCGTTCGCTATCCGTTCTGGATCTTTGCGCTTCGTTGACAGGTGCTCTCCGCTTGCTCAGCACTTTGCAACATGCGGAAAAAACTTTCCCGCGACACTTCCGGCGCGACGAGACCTTGAAAGGCCACCTTCCAGTGCGACGACCGGTCCAACTCGCGTGTTAATTCTCGCAACAAGGCGAGGAACCCTTTTACTTGCGACGCTTGACTGAGCGCTGCCTCCAATTCGATGGGCACGGCCGTCTTATAGGTCGCTCCGTCGACTAATTCCACGCTGCCGCCCGGTGAAAGCTCACCCAGCCGACGCATGGAAGCGCGCAGTACGGGGTCCGTAAACTCCCCGCGCGGCGACAATGCGCGTGCGAGTTCTTGTGGATCCAATGCCTCGCGCAATTGACGATCAAAGGCTTGATTGCAGCCCGTGACGTCCGCAGAGGAAAGCCGGGCAATCGCTTTCAACACTTGATCGATCACTTCCGCTACCCCTTCCTCCGGAAGGAAATCCAAGACAAAGCGGTAATAGCCGCGCGCCACATCGGGGACCAGGCGAGAACGCAACTCGTGCTGTTTGCTCATCACAACGCGCACCATCAGATCGACACCCAATTGCTGAACCGAGACCTCCTCAATCAAACTGCTCTTGATGCTCTTCAGACCCTCAGCCATTTCCTTCCCAGCCGCGGTCTCAATAAAGATGATGGAAAATCCATTCGCTCCTTCCTGTATTCGCACCGTGGGTTTTTCCTTTGTGAGAAAGGAAAGGCCCCCGCGTGTACCCAGCAGGGTGTGTGAAACACTGTAAAGTGTATTCGACAAGGGAATCAGCTCAAACACAATATCATCGACTCTGTCGTTTAAGTTGAACGCCACTTCTTGCGTATGAAAGCCTTCTAAAAAGGCGCGAACCGTAATCGTGTCTCGAGGAGGCAAGTCGACGCGCCGGGGAAGTACGAGCAGCAGGGGGGAATCCACGTGCTCATACATTTTTTGAAAACCCGAACGCACGTAGTACAGGTCGATTGCCCCTCCAGGGGGAACGGTTTCGACTTTGACCTCGCGTTCGGCATACCAATAGTCACGACCGACAAAAAGTGAACTGACAGGTGCGAACACATTTCTCGCACCCCAATACGCCTTGCCTTCGGGATAGAACTCAAAGCGCTCAGGCGTTGCGTCGTCATCACTCGCGCACACAGGCCCCGCGGCAACAGACAAGAGCGTGCAACACAGGACCGTCCAGCAAGCGGCACGAACAATGAAACCTATCGTAGAAAAAAACCTAGCCAAGAGACCGATCACTCACCTTCCGGCCGAACCCATTGGCCGCTCTTGCCACCGCTCTTGGACACCAGGCAAACATCCTCCAACCGCATTCCCCGGTCGATGGCTTTGCACATATCATAAATCGTCAGCCCCGCTGCAGAAACGGCCACCAAGGCTTCCATCTCAACACCCGTTTTGGCGTGGGCCTCGACACTCGCTTGAATCAGCAAGGCATCTCCTTCTGGACTGGCTTCGAGTTCCACGACGATCTGATCCAGATTCATGGGGTGCGCCAGGGGAATCCACTCTGCGGTTCGCTTGCCCGCTTGAATGCCTGCAATGCGCGCGGTGGCCAACACGTCTCCTTTGGGCGTATCGCCTTCTGAAATTCTGCGTAGGGTCTCGGGCGCCATGGCCACGCGACCACGTGCAATGCAAATGCGGTGCGTAACTTTCTTGTCACCCACATTTACCATGCGAGCGCGTCCCTGCTCGTCGAGGTGCGTTAATCCATCAGACATCCAATTGCTCCTCCTGCGCCGCGATCCACTCTTGGGTCTCGCGAAAAATTTCCTCTCGCTGCACTTCATGGTACAGGGCATGTCTCAATTGCGGGTAAACCTGAAGCTTATTGCGAGGATTTTGTTGGCGCTCGAAATAGCGACGACTTCCCCTGGCGGGGCAAAAGCGATCTTCTTCACCATGGAGCAATAGAAGCGGGATCTGGATGCACCGGTCTTGTTTCCCAATACACTCCATAGCCGCAATCACTTCAACGCCCAAGGAGGTGGTGATGCTGGTTTGCACCAAGGGATCTTGATCAAAGCGACGTACTTCTTCGGGGTCGCTAGACAGATCGTTCGTGTCATTGCCCAAGGCAATCATCAACCTCGGGAACAGGCGGCGCAGTAACTTCCCCATGGCAATGCGCATGACCGAAAAAGTCGGGCCTACCTGCAACGCCGCACCCGCTAAAACCGCCGACACCACCGGTACAGGACGTGTCTCCAACAAGGTCGCAATGACCAATCCGCCCATACTCACACCCATTAAGCTGGTCGGCAAATCGGGATGTGCCCGCTGCGCGCGCTGGATGAACGCTTCCAGATCGTCCACCAACTCGCTAAAGGAATTCACATAGGCACGCGGGCCAACGCTCTTGCCATGGCCGCGTTGATCATAGCTGTACACGGCGGCGCCCTGTGTGGCCAACCAAGCGCCCACGGTCTCATAGCGCCCACTGTGCTCAGCGATCCCGTGCACGATGATGATGAGCCGTTTCGCATGGGGCGTACACCACGACCGCTGGAACAGGCGCATACCGCTCGCGTTTTCAAAATAGGTTTCAATGCGTCGCAGACTGGGATGGGTCACGGGTCGAGGCTATCGAGGAGGGCTAGTCGGAGTCAACTAAACCCGCTCTTTGAATCGGTGCTTCAGCTGCCTAGAAGCTGTTGAATTTTCTCACGTCGTTCGAAAACGCGATTGCGGTAAGACACGCCGCGGATATTGGAACCCCAGAAGTAAGCGGAAACACCGTCTTGCTCACCCAAGCGTCGAATATTATCAGCCAAAATCCAGCAACCGGCTTCGATATTGGGCTCTATGCTAGTGAGATTGCCTGCAATCCCGATGGATTTGAACATGAATGGCATAACCTGCATCAAGCCAACGGCGCCCTTCGGGCTGACGGCCCAGGGACGAGACCCACTCTCAACCATGAGAATGGCGGTGACCAGGGATGGATCGAGTTCATATTTCGCGCTGTAGCGCATGACGGCCGCGCCAATGCGCTGACGCTCATTGGCTGACAAGTTGGGATTCTGTTGACCCACGGCCTGAACGATGCCTTCAGCCGTAACCTGCTCTTTTGCAAAGGGTTGTACCTTCTCATTCGCAGCGGCGACTGCACGCGCGTGTCTCGCGGCGGCCTCCTCCTGAGCGGCTAGCTCAGCACTGTCGATACCCTTCGGGCTCCACAGCTGCGAAACCAGCACCAGCGCAAAGGCGAGACATGCGGCTATGCGAATTCGAGAACTGATGAACTCTCCCACGACCACTCACTCCCTAACCAGTTACAAAGAAGTCCCTCTGATTTGCTGTACCGGGGACGATATGGTGGAACAGTGTATCCACTTTGGCTCCAGCCAAGGCCCCTAGGGGTTTTTTTCAGCGTGAAACTGTCCGTACAAAAAATTTACAACTCGATGCGAAACTCCCCTTACACATCATTTGGTTACCCATTTTGTTTCCTGTTTCTGATAGGGTAGGTTGCCTTACCTGGGGCGGAAAAATACAGATGGCGATCAGCATAAATCGAAAGGTATCCAGACCTCGGGCGGAAACTTCCTCCACAGCAAAAATCGCTAATCACAAAGGACAAGCAATCCGTATGCAGGGAGCCAAACCCAGCCCTCCCGTTACGGGAGGCGCCTCTACGCAAATCCTTGAATGGTTGGAATGGCTTCACCAAACCATTTTCATGATTTCGACAGACTTGGAAATCACCTGGGTTAGCGATCCTCTGCAAGAAGTCTTTTCTCCTACGGCCTTAAACCTCGGCGACTCCTTCAACACTATTTTTGCGAGTCATGAACAAGCGACCCGCGTCGTCCAGACCTTGCGCGAACGAAGCTACCTGACACGTGAGTTGGTCACACTCAAAGGACAAGCGGCGGGCACCTTCCCCGCCTTTCTCGACGTCGTCACCTTTGATCATGACCAAGGGCGTGGGCCTTCTTACCTCATTGTCGTGCGCTCCGTCGAAGAGCAAGCGCGCTGTGATCGTTCTCAAGACGAAGCCGAGAGCTATTTAGGTGGCATCTTGCACAGCTCTCCTGAGGCCGTCATTGCCTTTGACCCGGGAGGCGTAGTCACCTATGCCAACCCGGCGGCCGAACGTCTTATTGGAATTCCCGTTGAAGTGATGCTCCGCAAACCCATCGGGCTATGGGTCCAGGATCGAACCAACCTGGAGCGTATTATCAGTGCACTGCGCGTGGACACATCACGAAAAATTTATGGGCAAGATTTTGAATTCCACCGTGGTGACGGGACGGCCGTTTGGATCTCTGTATCGGCCAGCCCCTTACGAATGCATGACGGCACCACCCAGGGAATGGTTGTCTTCCTGCGCAACGTCACCGAGCGTCATCAGATTGCGCAGTCACTCGCTCGCAAGAACATCGAACTAGAAAACTATGTGCATGTCGTTTCTCACGATCTTCGTTCACCACTAACTTCAGTGCTCGGGTTTGCTCAACTTCTCCGCAGACAAGCGGGCGATCTTCTGGACGAAAAGAGCCTGCACTTTCTTAATCGCATCGAAAAAGGCAGCCAGATGATGGGGAACTTGATTACTGACCTGCTTCAATTTTCTCGCGTCAGTCAGAAACAAGATCCTCCAGAGCTTGTGGATGTCGTACAGATTTTGCGGCAGTTGTGTTCCGAGCTCAAGCCGCGCTTGGATGAAAAGAAACTCCGTTTAGAGATACCCACGGATGCGCCCATGGTGAAGGGGTCGCGAACTGAGATGTACCAGGTGTTCTCCAATTTGATCGGCAATGCCATCAGTCACATGGGCTCGGTCTCCAATCCCCTGATTCAGGTTCGGGCCAAGCAGGCTGACGATGAGGTTATTTTCTCCGTCCGCGACAATGGCCGTGGGATTCCAGGAGAACTGCAAGAAAACATTTTTGAAATTTTCCGCAGCTATCCAAACCCGGACGAGAAAAATCCTGGTACCGGGATTGGACTTGCCATCGTGCGCAAGATCAGCGAAAACGCCGGCGGTCGAGTATGGGTAGAAAGCGCACCCGGATTCGGAACCACCTTCTTTATCTCCATCCCACAGCGCGGCCAGTAAGCAGCCTTCCAGGCTCTCCAATGCTTGCCGCACTCCCTTCCGTCTTCTAGCTTCGACCGTCTGCTCTGCAGAAGGAGGACGGATGTACCCCGTCGTATTTGAAATTTTTGGCCAACCCATCAGTAGCTTCGGGCTTATGATGGCCCTCGCCTTCCTGGTGGGCACTTGGATCGCAGGCATTCAGTTTGAAGAGCGCAAGCTCTCACCGGATCTCGCGAGCAACTTGATGATTTGGGCCATGGTGGGAGGCGTGCTCGGCGCCAAGCTGTATTACGCCATCGATTTTTACATCATCGAAGGTATTCCGTTTTGGGATTCCTTCTTAAGCCGAGCGGGCATGACCTTCTACGGAGGCGCCATTCTCGGCGTCCTCTTTGTCATCCTCGGTAGCCTGCGCGCCAAGGCGCCTCTCTGGGAAGTATCACAGTGCACGGCTCTCGCCTTGGCCATGGGACAAGCCATCGGCCGCGTGGGCTGCTTTTTGGTGGGCGACGACTATGGCGTTCCTTCGGATTTGCCCTGGGCCATCGCCTTTCCAGAGGGTTTGCCACCTACGGTCGTTCCCGTTCATCCGACACAACTGTATGAAGCCTTCTGGCTTTTCGCAGTGAGCTGGTTTCTCTGGAAAAGGCGAAACAAAAGCGCTTTCTTGTTTGGTGAATTCATGATCTTGAACGGTGTAGGTCGCTTTGCCGTTGAGAGCTTGCGTCTCAATGCGCGCGTAGCTCTTGGCCTGAGCGAGGCGCAGTGGATCGGTATTGCGCTGGTGATCGGTGGTCTGATTGGATGCGTCCACTTTCATCGGCGCGCCAACCCAAGCGTTGAAGAAAATGCACAGTCTAAATAGAAACGGGAATCGAACGCGGGACTATTGAACGCAAGTCTCGTGGGTCGCGGGCGGCGATAATTTGTCCGAAAGATCGTGCGCCAGGGACGCGAGTTCATCGGCGCCCGTCGCTTTGGCTTGGCGCTGGATACTGGACAACGCGTTTAGCGCAAGATTATAAGCCCTTGCCGTACTTCTAGCGGAACAACACTCCAAACTAGAATGGGTGCCCGACTCCTTCCAACGCCGCAGTCCCGAGAGCGCACTTTCCAAATCACCTTGCAAGAAAGCAGTCATTCCCCTGCAATAGAAAATCAAGGACTTCAGGTGTGGAATGGACTCCGTATCGTCTTCCAGGGCCCGTTCTAAGACACGCTGGGCCTCACCGAAATGCCCACTTTCAAGATAAGAACAGCCAATCAGGCTATAGGCCTTGGCCAAGGATCCGTGGACCGTGGTTAATAGCGGTTCGACGCCTTCGGGAAATACTTCTTCTACTTTTTCAGCGTGCTCCACGAGATAGCGGTTGAGGATCCCATCCGAAGAATGCTGTCGCAACATTTCGCGTAATTCATCGCGCGTTTGCTCCAAGAGCACTTCCGTTTCACGCAGTGACTCATCGATTTGGGGATTGGCTGCGGACACAATTTTCTCTAGCTCGGCAATGATGGGATCCGCCTCAAAACCGCGCGTCGTGCGCAGGCCGCCGACCTGCTGCCCGAAAACGGCTCGCTGATAAAAGGCCTCGCGGAAGATCATGGTCTCTAGAAAGAGGGCGCCGACGGCGAGATCAAAGAGTACCTCGCGCTGCAAAGGCTGCTCTCCCGACTCTGGATCGTCAATCCGAAACAGGTCGTGACTGCGTTCTTTCAGGCGATAGAGAACGCTTTGATCGGTTTCCGAGACAAGATTCTGCACTTCGGCATAGCTGAGCGTCTCCGCGCGATAACGAGCGATCATCTCCAAAACGGAGCCATAGGCCTCGAGATACTCTCGAAGTATGTCGACCATGCTCAGTTGCAAGGTCAATCCTCCTCCTCATCAAAAAAATACGCCGTGGGCCTGCTTCGGAGCAGATCTAGCGGACGGCACTCATCATCAAGGAAATAGGTGCGTCAAACTGCAGAACCCTTATCGGCAACTCAGCCTCGAAACCTGCGCTCAGCCTGAAAAATCGATGGTTTTGGCCAGAAACAGCTCAGAAATCAGCCTTAAGAAGGCCATTCGAGGGTTTCGGCTTCAGCTTGCCTCTCTCCAGATTACGGGAGGCCTACCTCAAGGTCAACGATCTCACAGGTCATGCCCCGCGGGGCAATGGCAATTGAGCCCCTTAAATTACTGCATCTCAACAGATGCGGCATTTGGGTCGCTTGAGCACAACTGATCCTTCCTCTATTTTGCGGGCCCACAAAGGAGAAGTCCCGATGAATCAGCCGATCGAACGCGAAAGTATGGAGGTAGATGTTCTTTACATCGGAGCCGGCCCAGCCACCCTTGCTTCCGCTTTACACCTCATGAACCAGGTTGAAGTGCGCAACCAGGAACGGCAAGCCCGAGGCGAAGCTCCCTTGGAGCCCCCTGCCGTATTGGTACTCGAAAAAGGTGCCGCCGTGGGCGACCACTTGCTTTCAGGTGGGGTGATGAACCCCAGAGCCATGGCTGAGTTGATGCCCGATTTCACGGATCAAGGTTTTCCCACGGAGCATGTTTGCACCGATGCCAAAACCATGTTCCTCAGCGAGAAGGGTGGCTTCACCTTCCCCATCAACCCCCCTCCCTTCCAGAAAAATGGCTACCACGTGGTCTCTCTTTCCAACGTGGGCAAGTGGTTCGAAAGCAAGTGCGAGGAAGCCGGTATCGAAATCTATCCAGGCTTTGCCGGGCGTGAGATTTTGTACAGCGAAGACGGCAGTCGTGTCATCGGCGTGCGAACCGGTGACATGGGCGTGGACAAAGACGGTCAGCCCAAGGGCACCTTCCAAGCGGGCATGGACATCTTGGCCAATGTGGTCGTGCTGGGCGAGGGTGTGCGCGGCAGCCTCACCAAGCAACTCATCGCTGACCATCATCTCGAAGGCTTAAACCCTCCCACCTTTGAAACAGGGGTCAAAGAGATCTGGAAGATCGATCCCAAGAAGCACAAGCCGGGACGCGTGATCCACGGCATGGGCTACCCCAACTACTTCCACCCTTTGAGTGGCATGTTTTTGTATGACATGAAGGACGACCTGGTTTCCTTTGGTTACGTCACGGCCTTGGACAGTGATAATCCAAACACGGATCCACACCTGGCCGCACAGAAATGTAAGACCACGCCGTTCATGCGAGACTTACTCGAAGGCGCGGAGTTGGTGCGCTATGGCGCCAAGACCATTCCCACCGGTGGGCTTTATGCGCAACCCAAGCTGTACACCAACGGGGCCATGATTGTGGGCGATGCGGCCGGCATGTGTAACGCCGAGAAACTCTCGGGCATTCACATTGCCATCAAGACGGGCATGCTCGCCGCAGAGACCATCGTCGACGCCATGGAAGCCGAAGATTACAGCTCTGCCACCTTGGGAAATTACAAGGAGCGTTTCATAAAGAGTTGGGCCTATGCCGAACTCGCCAAATCTCGAAATTTCCACGGGGGCTGGGAACGCGGGATCGCTTTCTTCTTCCTCAACGAGTTCCCTCGAATGGTCACAGGCGGCCGCGGCCTCTTCGATCCCCTGAGCACCAAGGCGGCTCATCAGCTCATGCGCCCACTTTCTTGGTTGCCGGAAGAAGAACGCGAAGTCGAGGCCTTTGCATTCGACAATAAACTCACCTTCTCCAAAGACAATCTGGTGGGCTTCAGCGGCACGGCGCACGAAGAAGATCAGCCCTGCCATTTACAGGTAGCTGACACCAATATTTGTGAGAAGCAGTGCTTGGAAGAATTTGGAAATCCTTGTGTGAAGTTTTGTCCCGCGGCAGTGTACGAGATGGTGGAGGACGCCAACGCGCCCAACGGCAAGAAGCTCTTCATTCACAACGAAAACTGCGTGCACTGCAAAACTTGCGACATTGCTGATCCCTATCAGATCATCAATTGGGTAACGCCTCAGGGCGGCGAGGGGCCGGATTACACGCAGATGTAATTCCGTTCCGTGTTCCAGTTCTCGGGAGACTGATAGGATTATCCACGCCCCAGGTGTTTTGAAGTGGCTTGGATCAACTGATCGAGAATTTCGTGATTCGCGGCGGTCAACGATAGATCGCTGCGCACGCTTAACTGTTCCGTAAAGGGTCCACCTTTGCCATCACAGACCAGGGCCCCCGCCTCGCGCGCGATGAGCAGGCCCACCTTGCCGCGAATGCTCACGCCTTTTTCAGGGCACCAACGTATGGAACCGAAGACATCGGGCATGAGCGTGGCGACGGCCAAGGCGCCACCACAACCGTAGCCCACGTCGAAGCCCATCCCCTCCAAAGCTTGAACCACGCCCTCGGGAATTTCATAAGACACTAAAATGCGTTGCCTTCCCTCACTGCCCTCGTTTCCGACCGAAGCGGATGTAAAGGGTGCCTCTCCCTGTGCCCGTTGAGCGCCCTCCCCTCGCACGGCCGAGAAAAAGAGGTCTTCTCGGGGCAGGCTCACCACCGCAGCTTCATAACATCCGTCCAAAGCAATCCCGACCATGACGCCATAAGGGCCTCGTCTCTCCAAGTACGAACGCAAGGTGCCGTCGATGGGATCCATGACAACGAGTTCCGGGCCTTCCTGGCGAAAGGCCGCCACGCTGGCGGTGTCCTCCTCGGCTTCCAAGGCCACGTGACTAAAACGAGTGAGCAAGGCTTGCAGCAAGATCTCCTGGCACTCGGTATCGGCCAAGGTGAGTGCTGCTTTGACGTCGGAGGTTTCTCCCGTCTTGGGAGTATTTTGTGCCTCGGCTTCGAACTTGCGCGCGACGACGGAAGCCTCCCGAATCGCAGGGGTGAGGTCTTCAATAAAAGCATGTGCGGGAAATATTTTTACCATCAAGTCGGTGGCATTGTAGCCCAAGGCTCTCGGCTGAGGGAAGAACGCGCATCGGATATATTGTCGCGCCCGGCGGTTCCAACCAACCTTGGGTTCCTCATATGATGTAAAACGAGTTCGGGGCTTTTCTTGCACATGATCTCTGAAACTTGAGACCTGTGTCAAGAAAAGCCCCGGATCGTTTGGGACCTTTTGCTCGGGACCTTTTCCGGACCCTAGCTACAACCGCTGGTATTGCCGCAGTTGGGGCACTTGTAGCAAGCGCCGTTGCGAATCATGATGGAACCGCAATCCGAACACGAAGGTGCGTCGGACTGGTTCACCATGGCGTAGGCAGCTGCCCCACCGGCCACAGCACCCACGGGTTCCGGCTCCACAGTCTTCTCCTCTTTCACCAAGCGAATGGGTGCCGCCGCTTCTGTCGTCTCCTGGGCCGATTCCTCGGTTACGAAGCGACTTCCCAAGTAGCGGAAGACGTAGTCCGTAATGGACTTGGCGATGGGGATCTCACGGTTGTTGGTGAAACCCGAGGGTTCGAAGCGTGTGTGACTGAACTTCCCGGTCAAGGTCTCCAGCGGCACACCGTATTGCAAGGCCAGTGAAGTCATGGTGGCAATGGTATCCATCAAACCGGACACCGTGCTGCCCTCCTTGGCCATGCGCAGGAAAATTTCTCCTGGTGTTCCATCCTTGTACAAGCCCACTGTGAGATAGCCCTCATGCCCTGCAATGGAGAACTTGTGGGTGAGTGCGGTTCGTTCATCGTCGAGCTTGCGCCGCACCGGTTGGTGCATTTCGATGGCCACTTCTTCCTGATCGCTGCTGGTGTTCAGTGGCTGCGTACGCTTGCTGCCGTCGCGATAGACCGCCAAGGCTTTCAACCCCTGCTTCCAACCTTCGACATAAGCGCGCCGCACATCTTCCACCGTGGCATCCTCAGGCAGGTTCACCGTCTTGCTAATGGCCCCCGAGAGGAAGGGCTGCACAGCCCCCATCATGCGCACGTGACCCATCCAGTCGATGGAGCGTGTGCCCTTGGCCGCGCGGAAGGCGCAGTCGAAGACATCGATGTGCTCGTCCTTTAACGTGGGTGCACCTTCAATGGTATCGTTCTCGTCAATGTAATTGACGATCTCCGTCACCTGCTTTTCGTCGTAGCCCAACTTCGCCAAAGCCTTGGGCACGGTGTTGTTGACAATCTTCAACATGCCGCCTCCCACCAGTTTCTTGTACTTCACCAAGGCAATGTCCGGCTCCACACCCGTGGTATCACAGTCCATCATGAAGGCGATGGTGCCCGTAGGTGCCAACACCGTGGCTTGAGCGTTGCGATAACCCCACTTCTCGCCCGCCTCCAACGCGTCATCCCAGGCTGCAACCGCTCCCTCTAACAGCTCTTTGGAAACGCCTTCGGTGCCAATTTCCCTCGAAGCCTGTCGATGCATGCGCATGACTTCGAGGAAGTCTTCACGGTTTTCGGTATACCGATCAAAGGTGCCGATGTGTCGAGCGATCTCGGCGCTGGTCTGATAGGCCTGGCCGCACATCACGGCCGTAATGGCAGCCGACAAGTCGCGACCGCCTTCGCTGTCGTAAGGCAAACCGAAGGACATGAGCAAGGCGCCCAGGTTGGCGTAACCCAACCCCAGCGGGCGATACAAGTGGCTGTTCTTGGTAATGGCTGCCGTCGGATAATCCGCGTCGTCCACCACCATTTCCTGGGCCAAAATGGTGAGCGCACAAGCGCGTCGGAAGGACGTCACATCGAACTCTCCATCTTCACCGACAAACTTGAGCAAGTTCAAGCTGGCCAGATTGCAGGCCGTGTCATCCAGGAACATGTACTCGGAACAAGGGTTGCTGGCCGAGATACGTCCCGATGTTTTACAGGGGTTCCAACGATTGATGGTGGTGTCGTACTGCACGCCCGGATCACCGCATAAGTGCGCGGCCTCCGACATACCCTGCATCAGGTCGCGGGCTGGAAAAGTTTCGCTCACTGCTCCCGTCACCACCTCGCGCGTCGTCCAATTATCACCCGCTTGCTCGGCGCGCATAAAGGATTCGGATAGACGCACACTGTGGTTGGCGTTCTGATAAGCGATGGAATCGTAGGCCCCGCCGGGAACATTAAAGCCACCGTCGTAGCCCTGCTCGATCAACGCCCAGGCCTTCTTTTCTTCATCGGCTTTGCAGTTCACGAATTCCATGATGTCGGGATGGTTGTCATCCAGCATCACCATCTTGGCTGCGCGCCGTGTCTTACCGCCCGACTTCACCACACCGGCAAAGGCATCGAAGCCGCGCATAAAGGAAACCGGGCCCGAGGCCGTGCCCCCACCCTGCAGGCCTTCTTTGGAAGAGCGGATTTTCGAAAGATTGGTACCTGTTCCCGAGCCACCCTTGAACAGCATGGCCTCCGTCTTGGCCAGCCCCATGATGGATTCCATGGTGTCTTGCACGGAGTTGATAAAACACGCGCTGGCTTGCTGCGGCGTGCCCTCCACTCCCAGGTTGAACCAAACAGGGCTGTTAAAGGCCATGTACTGATTGACCAAGAGGTACTTGAGTTCGTCTCGGTAGTTCTGCTCGTCTTCGGGGGTTGCGAAGTAACCTCGACCCACGCCCCAAGTGGCGATGCGGTTCACCACACGGCCGATGAGTTGACGAACACTGGTTTCGCGTTCGGGGGTGTTGAGGTGTCCGCGGAAGTACTTGGAGACCACAACATTGGTGGCCAGCTGAGACCAGGCGGCGGGAATCTCCACATCCTTCTGCTCGAAGATCATTTTGCCGCTGGAATCCCCGATGCTGGCGTCGCGCTGTTCCCACACCACACTTTCAAAGGGGTCTTCGCCGGGTTTGGTGAAAAAACGGGGAATCGTCATTCCCTTTCGGTCACCCTTCTTACTTTCAACTGCAGCTTGTTGCTGCTGATTTGCGTCTTGGCCTTCGGTCGCACCCGTCGCTTTGGATTCACTCATTCGACTCAACTTCCCCCGCTTTTTGTCTCATTCTATTGGTTTGATTACTGCCTGATGTCTTGGCGCGAGCCCTTTCGCGCTCTTGACCCCTCGAGACTTATCTTCCGCCTCGCGTGAACGCCGGTCAACACAAAATATGGGGGTACCCTGACAGAACAACCACAAGCTATTGCGACTAAAGCCTATTTCCAGGCAAAAGTTTTTTCTCGAAGCAGGACCCGAGAGGGGCGGAGGGGGGAGCGTGCGCTCCATAGAGGAGGGCGCTGAGGCTTTTTGGCTACTCCGGAAGGCCTGTAAAGCGAATGCCCAAGCCCTCTGGGAGCTTGTAGCGAACATTCATGCCAATCATGAGTGCTGTCAGGGGTTCCACCAGTCGTGCATTGGCCAAAGGTCCCCCGTCCAGGCCGCGCAACCCAGGTACCAACTTGCACAGTTCAATGATTTCAGCGCGTGGCCCCTTGGCACCGGAAACCACCACATCGCAGTCGACCTCGTGCTCGAGTTCGCGCAGACGGTGGGCGGCAACGTTTTGAAACGCAGAGATCACCTCTACACCCTTGGGCGCGAGAGATTTCACCAACTCGGCGCAGGAACCCTGCCATACGCCCACCATACGCATGGGCCCATCTCCCACGGAGGTGGCCAGGGGCACGCCCATGGAAACCAGAATTTGCCCAGGCTGCAGCACCTCTTTGAGGCTTTTTACAGTCGAGGCGGTGTGCTCGTAGGGAACTGAAATGATGACGATTCGGGCTTTCGCCGTGGCTTCGGGATTGCCATAGCCTTCGACGTTTCCGTCGGGTACCAGAGCGCGAACTTCTTCCACTGCCGCCAAGGCCTTTTCTTCCTTGCGCGACCCGATGATCACGCGCCGTCCCGCCTTGGCAAATCGCAGTGCCAGGCCGAGGCCCTGATCTCCCGTACCACCCAAAATGGCAATTGCATCCTGATCCATCATCGCTGCTTCCTCTCTCTTTTCTACGTTCGACGCCGCTCTCGAATCGTCGCTAAAATTCAGAGGCCGCAGTGTAGGGCTTGCGCTCCCGGCCCTCTAGGAGAGAGATGCGGGTAAGGCGGCTCAAACGGAGAAAATAGCGCTTTCGCGCGTTATCCTTTGCCCATGTCCACGAACAAGAACAAAAGCAAACCATTGCCCGCCGCCGAGCTCGCCGCGTTGGCCCAGATCGCCGAGCGTGCCTCAGAGGCCGCACGCCGCGAAATCCTGTCACGTTTTCGCCAGACCCGGGTTTCTACCAAGGACGACGGCACTGTCGTCACCGAAGCCGATTTGGCCGCCGAGCGCGCCATGCGTGCAGTCTTCGAAGAGGAGACGCCGCGCATCAACATCATGGGCGAAGAATATGGGGGCAAGGTCAGTGAGGGGCTCACCTGGGTCGTCGACCCCATCGACGGCACGATCTCCTATTCACGGGGAATTCCGCTCTTTGGCAGCCTCATCGCCTTATTGCAGGATGGCAACCCGGTGCTGGGCCTCATCGATTTGCCCGCTTTGGGCGAGCGCACCCTGGGCTGGCAGGGCGGGGGGGTTCGGCGAAATGGCGAACCTGTTCGCTGTTCCACGGAAAACAACTTGGAAGAAGCCATCATTGCTCACGGCGACGCCTATACCTTTCAATTGGCAGGCCAGGAAGCGGCCTTTGCCCAGATGACACGCAAAATTCCACTGCTGCGCGGCTACACCGATGCCCTGGGCCACGCGCTCACGCTTTCGGGCAATGTGGGAGCCATGGTCGACCTGGATCTCAACCTATGGGATTTCGCCGCCACCCAGGCGCTCATACCCGAGGCCGGCGGGCGCTGTGAGGTTTTTGACTGTCCCAATGGCAAAAAAGGGCTCGTCATGGGCAGCCCGGAGCTGGTGACCCAATTGCTGGGCTTTTTGGAGCCTGCGACCTGAGCTTGGGTACGGGCGTGGGAATGAGACGGGCAGGGCACACCCCCTCTCACACCCCCACTACACGTCGAGCCCAAGCGGCGCTATGCTGCCCGCCGCAAGATCGCGAACCCCTGAATGAAACACGAAAAATAAAATCAGCCATCCATTTGAATACAGAAAGAGATCGAGCCATGTCCCAAGCCAAGAAAGTCAATGTTGCCATCGCTGGAGCCACGGGTGCCGTGGGTGCCGAGCTCCTCAAGGTCCTGGAAGATCGCAATTTTCCAGTGGCTGAACTTCGCCTTCTGGCCTCGTCTCGTTCCGTGGGCAAGACCCTTTCTTTCAAGGGCCAGGACATCACCGTTCAAGAACTCACCAAGGACAGCTTCGAGGGCATCGACATCGCCTTGTTCAGTGCCGGGGCCGGTCGCTCCCTGGAATTCGCGCCTGCCGCGGTTTCGGCGGGGGCCGTGGTGGTGGATAACTCCAGTGCCTTCCGCATGGATCCCGAGGTGCCCTTGGTCGTCCCCGAGGTCAATCCCCATACGCTGAAGAGCCACAAGGGCATCATCGCCAACCCCAATTGCTCCACCATTCAAATGGTCATGGCCATTGCGCCCATTTACCGCGAGGCGGGACTGCAGCGCGTGGTGGTTTCCACATATCAGGCTACTAGCGGAGCAGGGGCGGCCGCCATGGAAGAGCTCATGACTTCGACTCGGGCGGCCTTGGACGGGGAAACTCCGGACCCGGAAAACTTTGCCCATCCCATCGCATTTAACGTGATCCCGCACATCGATGTCTTCCAAGACAATGCCTACACCAAGGAAGAGATGAAGATGGTGCTGGAAACACAAAAGATTCTCGACGCACCGGCGCTCAAGATCAGCGCCACCTGTGTGCGCATTCCCACCCTGCGCGCGCACTCGGAGTCCATCAATTTGCAAACCGAGCGCAAGATCAGCGCCGACCGGGTGCGCGAAATATTGGCAGCCTCGCCGGGTGTAAAGGTCATCGACGATCCTTCCAAAAATGAATATCCCATGCCGCTGCAAGCCACGGGGGGATACGACACGCTCGTGGGCCGGATTCGTGAGGACATCTCTCTCGAAAATGGCATCGACTTGTTCTGTGTCGCGGATCAGTTGCTCAAGGGCGCCGCTTTAAACGCGGTGCAAATTGCGGAAGTGTTAGTCGCTGATTCTTGATGAAACCCATTCAGGGAAGAATCATTTTTTACTACACCCGTGACGCCAACGACCGAAAAAAGAGAGAGGATGCATCATTCTTTTCTTGAGTCGTTGGAGGCACCATGGCTGTACCTGCATTGTTACTTGAACAAGACGGTCCCATCGCACTGCTCACATTTAACCGACCCGATGAACGCAACGCCTTGGATGCGGAACTGCTGGTTCCCCTGGCCGATGCCTGGGATGTCATCCGCGTCAGCACCAGCATCAAAGCCGTCTTGCTCACAGGTTCCATGGGAATCTTCTCCACGGGACCTCCAGCAGAAGAACTGCGCCGAACGTTTCAGCGACCTTCGTTTTACCCCGGCAGCGACGCGGAACAACAACTGTGGAAGGATTCTGAACTTCTCGACCGCGCCTTGTTGCGTCACGACGACCTTCCCGTTCCCTTGCTGCTCGCCATCGAAGGCCTGTGCTTCGGTTCAGGCTTGGAACTGTTGCACGCCGCCGATGTTTCCTTTGGCGGCGCAGGGTCGCGCTTTGGCTTACTGGAAGGGCACCAGGAAGTTTCAACCCAGGACGCTCACGAATTGGGCATCATCGATCATGCTGCACCCAAGGGAGAAGCCTTGGTCCGTGCTTGGAAATTGGCGCGTAAATTAATCCAGCACGATTCGCGCGCAATTGCGACCGGCCGACAGGCCATACGCAACAAGGGCCTACACGCCAACGCGTAAGCGCTTCTTGTGGCCTGTATTCTTCTTGATTGGAACTCGACCAGGTCTTGATTAGAGTTCGGTGCTCAAACGATTCATGATGAACTCGGAAAAGGACCGCTCTTGTTTCATCGAGAGCTGTTCAAAGACAACACCCACTTCACGGCTGCGAGCCAAGGGGGAGGGTTCCACACGTACGACGCGCCCCCGACAATTCACTTGGGCAATCTCTTCGGAAAGACTCAAGCGAATTTGAAGTTCATCGCCGAGCTGGGGCGACGACGAGGTCGTCACCAGTAGACCTGTGCGCGACATGTTGCGCAACAGACCGTAATCCCACTGACCAGGTCCTTCACTCTCGACGTTTTCGCTGTTGTTAAAAGTCATAGGCAAATTCAACTGGACGCGCGGGGCGGCTACATAGGTTGACGGTGTAAAACCGCGCAACTGGGCATCTACACGAAAAGCAATTTCTTTCACCGAGGAGGTTCTCTCCAAGAAGCCACAACCTCCGCGCCGGCGCAAAGCAAGCGCCTCAATTGTGGTGGGACGACGAACACTCATTGAGCGAAAACTCGGGAACAAAGAACCCAACTCGTCCTGCACAACTTCCAGCAACTCACCGACGGGCGCACCGGGAAGGCGCGACGCCAGAATCCCGACATCGATCTCATCGGAGCGTTCGGCCACAAAAAGCTCTGCCTCTTCCCAAGAGTCAATCAGCTCTACCTGATGCCCCATATTGAGCAAGGCCTCACTTATGTTTCGACGGAAACCCGATGCTTCTTCAAAGATGGCGACCAACTGACCGCTTTGTTCGCGCTGTTGCAACAAGACCCACTCCCCTCAAGACAACCAGAAAATCTACGACAATGGTGCAGTTTTGTATGACGTGCCTATGGGGGGACATCGGCAAGTTGGTGCATTCATTAAAGGAAAAGCGTTTTAAACAACCTAAGAAGTGATTAAATCTATATTTGACAGGCTGGGCAGTAATGAGTCGAGCGTTGGCCCTGGCGCAAGCGCTGAATCGGAGACTGGCACTGAGAACAGGGCTGACCCGTCAATCCGTACACACAGCGCTCGTCCTGAAACTGGCCATCTGCGCCGTCGGGATTGATGTAATCGCTGATACTGGAGCCGCCCGTTTGAATGGAACGCCGCAGCACGCGCCTAACGGCCTTGACCAAGGCCTGACATTCCTCGGCCTTCAAGTCGGCACCTGCACGGCGCGGATCGATGCCCGCGTGAAACAACGCTTCGTCGGCGTAGATGTTTCCGACACCGGCCAGCACGCTTTGATCCAGCAGCAAACTCTTAATGGGCGTTTTGCGACTCGACAGCGACCGGGCCAGCTGGCGGCCAGTAATTTTCAGGGCATCGGGTCCCAGCTTTGCCAGGCGCGGATCCTCTTGGTCGGGGGCTAGCCAATGCACCTTGCCGAATTTGCGCACGTCGCGGAAAAACACGCGCGGCCCCCCATCGGCAAATTCGAATTGCAGATGGGTGTGGGCATCGGGTTTGAATGACTCTTGCTTTTCAGGGTCCAGCGACGCACGCGCCGTGGCCGAGAGCAGGCGCGGGCTGCTGACCCCTTCACCAAAGAGCTGCCCCGTCATGCCCAGGTGAAGCACCAGCGTGCTGCCGTCATCCAGGGAGGCGATTAAATATTTTCCGCGGCGAGTGAGCTTCTGCACCGTGCGCTGTTTGAGTCGACGCTGCAAGGCACGCGGCTTCGTGCGAAAGAAGTAACTGTCCCGAGTCGTACGCAATTGAGCGATTTGGCGACCCTCGAAAAGAGGGGCAACACATCGACGGGTGACTTCGACTTCGGGCAACTCAGGCATCGTCTGAACTTTCTAGGCGTCGCGCACCTCTAACCCCTGAAATAATAGGTCCACAGCGGTGAGGGTATTGGTTAAGCAGGCTTCGTCCGACACCACGCCATTGGCCCAGGGAACTCGCGCGCTATTGGTGATATAGAAAACGGCCTGGGCCGCCGTCATCAAATCCACTTCGCGCGACAGCCCATCGCTCATGCGTCCCTTCATGAGAATTTCCGCAATCAACCCGATGCTGCGATCGTTGAGTGCCAGCACTTCCTTGGCCACGCGCGCTTGGGGATGCGTGCTGGCCCGCAGCGCGATGCGCGAAAAATCGGGGTCGAGACTGAGCAACTCATGCTGCAAGGCCACCCAGCGACTGATGCGCTCACGCGCGCTCAAGCCGCTTTGGTCTTCGCGTCGAAAGTTGATCCACGCCTGTTCCTGCTTGGCGACCAACTCACCGACCAAGAGTTCTTCCTTGGATTGAATGTGACGATACAGGGAGCTGACCCCCATGCCCGCGCGCTTGGCGATGTCGCGCAGCGTGGCCCCATCGAATCCCTTCTCGCTGAAGAGTTCCCGCGCCGCCGCCAGGATAATGGCCCGACTTCGCCGACCGCGAACCAAGCGCCCGTCTTCGGGATTGGTGACGCGTTGGCGCTTGCGTGGACTGGAGGAAGAGGGCGAAGAACCTGGCGTGCTGGGAGGGGAGGGCAGGGACATGCGAAACTCCTCTTTTGTTTCCGGTTCTGTCGTTTCCGGTTCTGTTTCCAGTGGGTTCAGGATTCTCGCAAACGGCCCAAGTATCCGTTCACAAAGAGTTTATAAATAAAGCGAACAAGATCTCAAATTAATCTTTGCTCAGCTTCTCACGAATGTTCTCAGGATCAAAGGAAGAAATGGCAGCGAGCTTCTCTTTGGCTTCATCGTCCAAGCCCTTGGGCACCGCAATCTGCACCGTGACGTAGAGGTCGCCGGGCTCGGCTCCCTTCTTGGGGTTGGGAATGCCCTTGCCGCGCAGACGCAACTTCGTGCCACTGTCGGTTTCCGGTGGAATGGTCAAGGTGATCTGGCCCTTCAAGGTCGGCACCTCCACCTTCGCGCCCAACACCGCTTCACTCACGCTGATGGGCAAATCGACGTAGAGATTGCGGCCCTCGCGCGTGAAGAATGGATGCTTGCCCACGCGAATGTGCGCGAACAAATCGCCGGCCGGACCGCCGCCCATGCCCTCGCCGCCTTTTCCGGGCAAGCGAATCTTGCCGCCGTCACCCACGCCGGGCGGAATTCGAATCAGGACATTCTCTTGCCGTGCCCCACCGTTGGCCGTGGGACGATTGACGGCGATCTGACGTTCACCGCCCTCAGCCGCTTCTTCAAAACCCAGCTGCAAGGTGGTTTCCAGGTCTTGTCCTTTGCGAGCAAAGCGCTGCCCGCCGCGTCGGCCGCCGCCACCACCAAAAAGATCTCCAAAGATGTCGCCCAAGTCGCCCATACCACCGGGACCACCCTGAAAACCGCCGCCACCAAAGGGTCCACTTGGACCGCCCCCGCCAAACCCTCCGCCATAGCTGCGCGCCTTGGCAGCGTCGAAGTTGGGGTTCATGGCCGCCTCGCCGAAGTCGTCATAATTCTTGCGTTTGGTGGGTTCGGACAGGATTTCATAGGCTTCGGAGGCCGTTTTAAAGCGCTCCTCGGCCTTGTGGTCGCCGGGATTCACGTCGGGATGGTTATCGCGCGCAATCTTGCGATACGCCTTTTTAATAGCGTCCGCGCTGGCGTCACGGCTCACACCCAGGGTGCGATACAAATCCTTCTTCCCGCTCACGACCTCTCCTCATCCCAAACTTTTGTCACCCCCGGTGCTTCGCCAATAGCGCTAGGGGAAAAACTGGCACCCCGGAGTGGACTCGAACCACTGACCGTCGGCTTAGAAGGCCGATGCTCTATCCAGCTGAGCTACCGGGGCGCGCGAAGGGGGAAACTAGCGCGCCAATCGCTCCGGGCATAGCTCCGGGTATAGCGCCCGCCCGCGCCAAAAAGGCGCGTTGACACTGGCCATGGACCCAGATAGCCTGCCCGTCCGTGTGGTGGATGTAGCTCAGCTGGTTAGAGCACTCGGTTGTGGTCCGAGAGGTCGCGGGTTCGAGCCCCGTTATCCACCCCAACTTTTTCTAAATCATGGTTTCCAAAAGGGAATTGTCAAATCACAGCCCCTTTTCTTCCCTGATTTTTTGGGTTTTGGTGCCCCACATCTACCCTTCTCTACCCCCGCTTCTCCAGCTTCACTGGCGAGCGGGCAGCCGGTCGGGTAACAAGCACCTCCGTGATCCTGCGCGCCGGTAGCTCAGCTGGATAGAGCATCAGGCTTCGAACCTGAGGGTCGGGGGTTCGAATCCCTCCCGGCGTGCCATGGATTCCCAACACTTACAGAGCTTTCAATGTCATCGTCTTCTTCGTTGGTGGGACTTTGGTGGGACTCAAGCCTCGCCAGGATATCAGCGGGTACTTCGCCAGGGGCCAAACGCGCAGGTTCCCGATACACGGTTTCCTCGATCCA
>PIVT01000338.1 GCA_003353845.1 Pseudomonadota bacterium
GGAGGGGCGACCCCCGCCGTCCGCGTAGTGCTGGTTCTTGGCGATGCAGGCGTTGCACCGGAAGCGCTTTGACTTGAGGGCAAGCTTGGGCTTCTTTCCGTGCTCTTTGGCGTGTTCCATCATGAAGATCTTGACAAGGTCGTCGACGGGGACGACGAAACCCCCGTTGCACAGAGGGTCGCCGGGCTGGGCTTTGCGAGCGTTGTACTTGTTGGCGAGGCATGGTCTCTTCTGGTCGCCTTTGGCCTTGATATTTTCGATGGTACGTTCGTACTTAAGCTCCTCTTGGCGTTCTTGTTCCTCTTTGTCTTTCTTCGCTTGGGCTTGCTCTTCAGCTTTGGCGCGGGCGAAAATTTCGTGCTTCCGTTGGTTTTCTGCTGCCACCATCTTGGTGGTGCTGTTGTTGAGATCAGTGACGGCAGCGAGGAGGGCGAGGCTATTGGCGACGTCACCGTTGGCTGCGCCTTGTTCGGCGACCGTGCGAACGGCCGTATTGATGGCGTTCATGTCGATGCCCGGAAAGGGCGGGGGCTCACTCATCTGGGCGGGGGCCGTGTAGGGGTGGAGTTGGTTGGTTGATTGATGCGATTTGCCAGAGTCATCACGGGGCTTGGGGGCGTCCGCGTGTATTCTTATAAGCACGGATCCATCGCGGTTCGGATTCCATGCTTCGGGATTTGATTTTGGGTGTGAGTTCGGGTTCGAGTCTAGGGAGACGGGTAGATTGGGAATCGGGATTTGATTTTGGATCGCGGTTCGGATTCCGCGAGGAACATTGAGGTCGGGTTCGGGTTTGATTTGATTTTGGATGTGATGGATGGGGAGTTGATTTGATTTTGGATGTGAGTTCGAGTTCGAGCTTCCCCCGGAAACCTCTAAGGTACCTCCAGGTTGCCTCTCAACGGAAACCTCTAAGGTACCTCCGTTTCTCCTCTCAACGGAAACCTCTAAGGTACCTCCGTATCTTCTCGGTGGTTTGTTGAATGTGGGCGTCCTCAAATTGGGGATCTTGAGGGGTCGTGGGCAGGGTTGCAATGAATTGGGCATCTGCGTGTTCTTCGCGAAGGAGGTTTGGGGAACTGTTGGTTGCATGGATGGGGCCATCTTTAATGGGGTGGTACCGTTACTGTGCGCGCGTACCCTTGCTTGGCGGGATTTGGAGGAGTCTGCAATTGATCGGGATGTCTTTTGTATCTTTGGATCTCTTCGTATACCTTGGGAGAGATGCGCCGGGGTCTCGGAACGACGGGTGTGGGATAGTTTTTGTGATGGGGCATTGGATTTTGCGTCACTATCTGTGACGCGCGCGTGGACCTTGGCGAGTTCTCTGTGGATTTGGGGTGTGTTGGGGAGGGGTTGTTGAAGTTGGTCCTTTGAGAGATTCGGGATAAAATACCTTGTGGGGGTAGTGTCGGCGGATATTTCGACGATCGCGGAGATGATGCCGAGGATTTTGTTTCCTCTGAGGATACTCCCGTTCACGTTCTCCTTCTGCGCGCGCTCACGTTCTCCGCGTCCTCTGCAGACAGGTACAGATACGACCCTTCAAAGTTAGCCCAAAAAACTTTTGTCTGAGACTGCCCCACGAACTGACTCGATCCGGCGGATCCTCAAATGTTTCGCCGATCTA
>PIVT01000339.1 GCA_003353845.1 Pseudomonadota bacterium
GGGCTTTTGCGTTGGCCAGGCCGTAGAGCGCAAGAGCCTGGAGGAACCGATTAGTGCAACAGGTATCTTTGTTGTAACTGGTGTTGGTTTTAAGCACGTATGGGGACGATCAAGGATAGAGTTGATCGGCAGGGCGTTCGACATTGAAAGCCATGTGCCTGTGCAGTATCTGACCTTGGGAGACCCAAGCAACTACAAGGTTTTGACGCCGAAGGCTATCAAAAAACTGAACAACAGGGGGCGGAAATGACACTCCTAGCAAAGCGAGATACCTACGACGCAGACGGTGTCTGCACCGGGCATTGGGCGCTGTTTGAGGCGTACACGTACGAGGGCATTAGGCAGTTTACCACCTGCCATCATAAGGAAGGCGACGGCCCCATTTGGACTGAAAGCCCTAGCACCTTTGCGTCGACCGAAGAAGAAGTGGCATGGGCTGATTTCAGAGAGCGCAGCGCCGGGGAACCGGTATCGGATAGGGCTGTGCTGGAGTACTACGCTGAAAGAATCAGGGAGCTTTCCGCTGAGATCATTGTCGAGTTTCGCGAGGCAGATAAGGCCGGTGTCGATCTTGATGCATTACGCAAGGAGATTGAAACCCCCTGAAAATAAGTGTTGCCTTTTGGCGGAGGGTTGCTATAGTCATTTTGACGATACGAAACACCCCAGGAGGAACACCATGATCACCCAGGAAACAAAGACAGTGACCATCGCCAACGGGCAAGAGGTCATCTTCAAGTTCGACGACGGAGACCCGCAGGGCTTCAACAGAGTCCCGCAATACCGCATCCACGGATGCTCCCGCGAGGGCTGCGGCGACAGGTTCACCTGCCAGTTCTGCAAGCCCCAGGGTGCAGGGGCATGTGCCCTTTGGTCAACGCCAGTTCCGAAGGTTGATCAATGATCGAGGATTTCACCTTCGTAGCTGGTGGCGTGCCGTACCGGGCGAGGAAGGATTGCAACATTGTGTTTGACCTGGTTGGCCATCAAGGTGGCGGGTTCCACCTTGCGTACGAGGCCGGGAAGGCCTGGGTAGATTGCAATGACCCTAAGGGTTGCATAACCATCAACGCTATGGGCTCAGATGATAGGACAGATACCCCTGATGTTGTTGCAGCCATATGCCATTTCGTTGCGTCAGAATGGGTTGAGTACGTGATAGGTACAGTGGACACTCCGGATGGGGTGCATCGCCGTGTCTTGCTTCAAGCATCGTTCGAGCCGGTTCCGGAGAAGGAGATCGGCGTGCGCTCTTTAGGAAAGGACAAAATAATGCGTAACCCTAGGACTAAGACAGTTGACGTGGACGGCGAGGACGTGATCGTCATGCTCTGTGGGAGTATAGACCCCGTTGTTGGATGTTCCGGGTCTAGGCGCAATTTCAGCACGCAGGACGATTGGGGTTTCTGTTTGTCGTGTAAATTATCGTCAAGGTGCTCAATCAAAGAAACAGCGAACCTTGAGGCCGAAGAGCGCCCGGACAATAGCGTGGGAGGATTGAATCATGACACAAACACCTGAACAGATTGCCTCCGAATTTCAGGAGGACTGCGAAAAGGCATTCCGGAAGGCTACCAAAAAGCTGGTTGAGAAAGGTTTTAGGCGCGGGGCAACCGTCCTCT
>PIVT01000340.1 GCA_003353845.1 Pseudomonadota bacterium
GAAGAGTACCCCCAACATGACAACCGCCGTGATCCCAGCTAAGTAGATCGCAGCACGACCTCCGCAGAGGAACCCCACGGACACACAGCCCACCACGAAAAAGGTATAGCCCGGGCTATTCACGCCGCCATAGAGCACAGCACTTACGGCAATGACACACCAAATCAAAATCGAAAACAGAACGCTCACCAACTGAAGGCGACCGCTTCGCATGATTGGAATGCAAATCAAGCCAGCCAAGACGAGCACGCCTGCAATCGAGGCCGCGCGAAGCGGGGAACGCGCCAGGCCAAAAGCACAACCCACCATGTAAAAAGAGCACAAGGATACGACGGCGAGCAGCGCGCGGTGCAGCACCTGGGCTCGGCGTGTTTTTTCCGGATCTGGAAAAACCGGTGCCTCGAAGAACTGCTTGAATCCCGTAGCCATGAAATGCCCTCAGGACTCTATCTTCGGCATGTCCGGCACGAGATTCAATCGGAAATTCAAGGACTTCAAAGACGTAAACGTCGTTAAGCAATGAGGCCTGAAACATTGAGTTTCAGGCCTCACGTGGAATATCACCGCGCCTCCGCGCTAGATCTGTACCGCCACTAGAACCGCCGCGACCGTACACACGAACGCGAACCCGTAGCAGAGCACCCCAAGCGCTTTCTTGGCGCCATGCAAGCCAAGATCGACCAGCGCAAACCGGAAGCGGTGCGCGCCGTGCCAAAGCGGCAGAACGATCAAGACCAGCAGCAGAAGCTTGCCGATCGGGTTGGCAGCGAACGCCTGTGCACGCTCAAAGCCAATCGCATCACCGGCAATGATGCCCAAGGGAATCAAAATACCAGTAATCAAAATCAGCACCGGAGTGACCATCGCCGAGAGCATTCCACCGGCAGAAAACAGAGACCAGACCATCGGTTCGTTTGATTTCGCCATCTGACTATCTCCCAACCAAGAGCGCTGCAACGACCAGTGAAATGACTGCCCAAGCACCAAAATGTGCCCCTGCGATGAGCCCAGGGGCAACCTTCTCTTCGCCAATTTGCACGGGCAAAGCCGCAGGTGCTGCCTTGAAGAACGTCACCGAGTGCAGCACCGCAAATAGGAAGGCCACCAAGTGAAGCGCGATCGCCAGCGGCGATGTCAACGCTTCCAGAAAGCCTTCGTAGGCGGCCTGGCCTTGGCTCAGGCGCTGCAAACCAACGAGCAAGACCACCGCATAACCAGCGACGGCCACACTCGTGAGTTCACGAAGCATGTAGATAAAATAGGCTGGCTTTTGCAGCCACCAGGTATTCGGAATCGGACGGACATAAGGTTTGCGACTCATTTTTTCACCCACGGCATGAGTTTCTCTTTCATCCAATCATTCGTAGCGGTGATCTTCATCTGCTGGATCGCACCCGCCGGATCGACGTCCTTCGGACAAGCCTTGGAACACTCTCCAACGAACGTACAACCCCAGACGCCCTCTTCGGCAGCCATCACCTCCATGCGTTGATCTTGGCCTTCATCGCGCGAGTCCGCGTTGTAACGGTGACCCATGGACAAAGCGGCCGGACCCACGAACTCCGGATTCAGACCGTACTGCGGGCAAGCCGCATAACAGAGCAGGCAGTTGATGCAC
>PIVT01000341.1 GCA_003353845.1 Pseudomonadota bacterium
TATCGTCGATGGCACCCGCTGAGGGCCCGCCGCCTATTCATCGTTTAGGCCCTGATGGCAGTACGTGTGCCCCTCCGAAGGCATTCGCACCCACGGTCAAAGTGATGCCTACATTGTCATTGCCTGCGGGTTATCATGGCAAATCAAGTGCTCTTCAGTGCACGTTCGACACGGGCGCGGGTCCCAATGCGATGTCCGTGCAGGATGCGCTCGCCCGTGGCGCCACCATACTTCCCACGGAGGGCACGGCCCATGCTTCTAGTGTTATATTGGCGGATGGGTCCAGGGCTACCCCGAAATACTGGTGTACGCTCCCTGTGCTAGTGGCCCCCGGGGAGTCCATTGAGTTGTCCTGGATTCTGCTGCCTAGTATGACAGGGGCACTGATTGGATCAAGGGCATTGTTTGGATATTCGGGCATTATCGACTTCGCTGCCGGCATCATACGTATGACTGTGAGCAACAAGCACATTGAGCTTCCGTTTGTGTACGGCGTGGGCGCGCACCCTTTTGAATCTACCCCTGTGTTGCTCGCATCTGAGGATATTGTGCTCACACCCAACATGATGCGTGACGTCAACGTCCATCTGTCTGCGGCGCACCAGGCGGGTTTTCATAATCAGATGCTGGAGTTCTCCACCCCCGCCGACGTGGGTTACGTGTGCCAAAATGCGGTGCTCCCAGTCCATAAGGACAGGAACCCACACCTTCGGCTACAACTCGCTAACCCCTCTACGGGCACCATCACTATCCGCAAGGGTTGCGCAGTCGCGTTCGGCAAAGCCGTAGACCTGGATAATGTGGCTGCTTTTGTCGGCATGGGCGATGACGACCCCGCGAGTGCCCCAGAGTCCTTGGCCAATATGACCAGTGCCCAAAGTGCGGCCCCGGCGAACACGACAGGTCCCACATTCACAAAACGGGCCGCGGCAGACATCGAAAAGCGTTGGCAGGCGTGCGAGGCTGTCAAGGACATCGATTTATCCAACACGCATGAGGTGTCCGCCGATATTATCGTGGACCTGAAGCGGCGAATCCTTGAAGAAGCGCATTTGTTCGTGCAGGGCGAAAAGACGCGCCCTTCCGATGCCGTTGAGTGTGTCATGAAGCTGGCGCCAGGCACGCCCATATTCTTCCGTCGATCACGCACGATGAGCCCACCACAGGCCAAGCAGCTGGACGAGTTAACGCAGCAGCAGCTCAGCAAGGGCGTCATTGAGCCGTCGGAAAGCCCTTACAGCTCGCCGGTGTTGATGGTGCCGAAATCAGGTGGCAGACTGCGTTTCGTCGTCGACCTGCGCGCCTTGAACAAGGCCATCGAGCGCGATAGCTACACACTTCCCCGGTCCGAGGAATCATTTGCAGCCATGCATGGCAGCAAGTTCTTCTCCGCTCTGGACCTCACTGACGCGTTCTGGAGCGTGGGGCTGGACAAGGCCTCTCGCAAGTACACGGCTTTCCAGACGCCGTCGGGTGCCTTCCAGTACCGCGTGATGCCACAGGGATATAAGAACGCATCCGCAATCTTCTGCAGGTTCATCGACCAGGCGTTGGGGCCATTGAAATTTCACCATGTCATGAGTTATATTGATGACCTGGTCGTATTCACCCCCACG
>PIVT01000052.1 GCA_003353845.1 Pseudomonadota bacterium
GCGTCATTGTTGTCAATGCTGACCGTGGCATTGCGCTGTCCCGCCGCCGTCGGCGTGAAGCGGATGGTAAAGGTTGTTTGGCCAAGTCCTGCCACCGGTGTCGAGGGGACGGCCGTCACCGTGAAATCCCCTGGGTTGGCACCTGCGATTTGGACGAGAGGACCGCCACTCAACGTCAAGCTACCCGTACCGGAATTCAAGATGGTAAAGACGTGGAAGACATCCGTCCCAACATCTGCATCCGCAAACAGGGTGCCTTTGCCGCTGGTCCAATCTGATAAGGTGCTGTCACCATCGGAAATCGAAACGTCGGTGAGACCTCCCGTCAGATCCATCTCAGGTACCCGACCGGTGCCTCTTATGACAAAGTTATAGGGATTCTCGTTGGCGTCATTGTTGTCAATGCTGACCGTGGCATTGCGCTGTCCCGCCGCCGTCGGCGCAAAGCGGATGGTGAAGGTCGTTTGGCCCGCGCCCGCCACGGGTGTCGAGGGGGCGGCCGTCACCGTGAAATCTCCAGGATTGGCACCCGCGATCTGGACCAGCGGCCCACCTGTGAGATTCAGGTTTGCATTGCCAGAATTCAAGATCGTAAACACGTGAGATACGTTTTGCCCTACGTCCGTATCCGCAAATAGAGTCCCTTTACCGCTGCCCCAATCCGACAAGACGCTGTCGCCATCGGAAATGGCAACATCGGTTGCACCACCTGTCATGTCCATCTCGGGGGCAGGCGGCGAGACCCCTGTCCCTCGGATGACAAAGTTGTAGGGATTCTCGTCGGAATCGTTATTGGCAATGCTGACCGTGGCATCGCGCTGCCCCAGTGCGAGTGGGGTGAAGCGGATGGTAAAGGTCGTTTGGCCTGAACCCGTCACCGGTGTGGAGGGCACGGCCGTCACGGTGAAATCTCCAGGGTTGGCACCCGCGATTTGAACCCGTGTCCCACCCGTGAGATCCAGATCGGCACTACCCGAATTCAAAATGGTGAAATCGTGGAAGGTGTCTGCCCCAGTGACCGTATCCGCAAACAGGGTCCCTTTACCGCTGGCCCAATTCGACAGGACACTGTCGCCATCGGAAATGGGGACATCGGTTGCACCGCCTGTCATGTCCATCTCGGGTGCAGCTGCCGCCTGGCCGGTACCTTGGATATTGAAGCTGAGGGCCTGACCCGAAACATTGTCGTCGAAGGTGACCGTGGCCTGACGCAGGCTTGCAGACTGGGGATGGAACCGGATGACGAGGGGCTCCCATGCGCCGACGGCTACGGTCGGGGGGAAGGAGATGACCGTGAAGTCGGTGGTATTGTTCAGCGTCACGTCAGTTAAAGTCAGGGTAGCGCCGCCATCGTTTCCGACTTCGAAGGTGTGATCGAGGCTGGACGAGGTACCGACGTTCCCGTACTCCGTGTCGTCTGCAACGATAGGAGTGTTAGTCGGCCATGGAATTACCTGTGAGGAGCTGCCCCCTCTCACATCGTGGCCCGGCTTGGGCGCCGCCCAGCTTTGCTGGGGCGTAAGCGCAACCACCATGAAGGCAGCTAGCAGGAAGAATGTGAATCGCTTGCACATTTGTTTCACCGTTCCAAGAAAACGTTCTACGGCATCACAATTTGATCGAGCCGTTTATTGCCAAAGTTGGCGATCACCATCATGCCGTTGCTATCGATGAGAATGTCAAAGGGCATGTCGATCTGACCAAGTGCCGCACCGGGAGTTCCGTACTCCGTGATATAAGGGTTGCCGGGGTACACGGTAGTGCGGTCCCAAATCTGGATATTGTTCATCTGTGAATCGAGGACGTGCAGACGGCCGTCGACATCCATCTGTATCGCCCGCAAAAACCCGGGCTGTCCTTCAGCGTTATAGGTCATAAACCCAGAGGGCTTCCCTCCGTAATGCCTCAAATAATTGCCGAGCAAATCGAAGACGTGAACGAAGCCCTGGCCCGCGTCAGCCACGTAGACTTCGCCGACCTCCCCGCCCAAGCCGTTGGGGGCGTAGTAGATGAGTAAGGAGACGGGCGCTTTGAATCGACCGGGGCCACCCCCCCAGAAGCCGATGCTGCCAAGTGGGGTCCCGTCAGGCGCAAACACCCAAACCTTGAAACTCTCTCCGTCGAGGACATAGAGTGTGCCGTCTCGGTCAAAGGCGAGGTCGTTGGGAGCCTTGACGATCCCTTCCCCAACGGATCTCAGATACAAGCCGGCGAGGTCATAGACCTCTACGCGTTGCTTACCTTTGCTTCCAACGAATATATTCCCCATGGCGTCCACGGCCACGCCCATGGGTTTATCCAGACCCGCAAGTTCCCCGCTGAGCTTAATGCCAGCATCATAGATAAAAACCGATCCGGTCCTGCGGTTGCTGACATAGACCTTTCCGCCCGGCCCTAGCGCCAATCGGGTGGGATAATCATTGCGGTGTTGGACGGGGAGAGGAGAGCCCCCGCTAGTTTGGCATTGGTAGTAGCTATCGATGAAGTCGTACATCTCTTGCAGGCTGCTGTCGGTTTGAGTCTGCAGCCATCCACACCAGTCGAAAGTCTCCCAGTTGGGGATGTGCAGTTTCTCTGCGAAGAGTGCGAGGTCGTCCAAATCGACGTCGCCGTCCCGATCCATGTCGCTGCGCACTCCCCCCTTGGCCGCGTAGCCAGGCGTGGGGCTGAGCAGAAGGACCGCGGCTGCCATCACAAGCAGCAGTGCACAGCCTCGAAGGATCTGTGCACACATAGAGGCCGATTTCGAAACGCTCATAAGTTCCTTATCGGTCGCCGGGGGGAATTTCCGAAGCAAACAACCGTCATATATAAGCTTAATCTTATTTAAATGGGGCGTATCACGGGGAAAGGAGAAAACCTCTCGGGCGAGACAACATCCGTTAGTACTTCTGATCCATCGTAGTTCAGCACCCATATCCGGCCATACTCCCGGGAGGCCTCTCCTGAATTTCTATGCGAATGATGCTGCAAGAATTGGACCGTTCCCCAATAAAGGACCTCATTGCATTTTAGGCAAAATTTCTTGTTCTGAACCTCTCCGCGTCACCTTGACGCACTCCCAAAGTGCGGAATTTTGTCATAGTCCAACGGCTGAAGTGAGGCGCTTTGTCACGCATCAAGCCCGGAATGCGTAACCAACCCCAGCGGGGAAAAGGAACTTTTCAGTGCCCGATTTAAAGGACTCCAAGAGCCATCCTGAAGGCGACAGGCTCGAAACCACGACGCAACTTGCAACGATTGGAGCCATGGTCCCGGACCTGGTCCACAAAATCGGAACGCCCCTGAATATTATTCTGGCCAATGCTGAGTTGCTCGAGAGCTCGGTTCAAGACGAGCGCGGCGCAGCTCGGCTCCTCGCCATCAACGAGCAAATCGATCGAATCACCACAATCCTTCATGCCTTTCTCGACCTCGCTCACCCTGAGGAACCCTGCTTCGGTTCGAACTCAATACAGCAAGTCATCGAGGATTCTTTGATCTTTGCTTCCGAGGAATTGGAGCAGCGCGCAGTGTGCGTCTCCACCTCTTTCGCACCCGCTCCCGCGATCATTTGCGACGGCAACAGGCTCAAAGATCTCTTCACAAAACTCTTTCTCAACGCTGCTAATGCCATGAACGAAGAAGGCGGAGGAGAATTGAACATCGCATTAGAGACCTGTGACCGAGACCTGCTCATTCGGGTCAAGGACAACGGAGAGGGGATTCACCCAAACAACCTTCCGCAAATCTTCGAGCCTTTCTTCACTACCAGGCCCTCAGGACAGGGATGCGGCCTGGGCCTCGTTGCAGCCCAGCAGATTGCCGAACAGCACGGGGGTACGATTCAGGTTGAAAGCGAGGTCGGCAAAGGCACTACATTCTTCGTACGCCTACCCCTGGATAAGCCTACGGACTCTCTTTAAGAGAATTCAGGATTCACATTTCCTCGGAACGGGGCTTTAGAGCGAGTTCGTTTTCCGTCACGATCCCCACCAGCTTCTCAGCGCAGGCATGCCCCGTGGTCACGGGGATGACTCCCCTGCCCTCGGAGTGAAACCGTTTTTCCGCTTCGGCCAGCGAGCAGTTGGGATTTACGGTCTCGGGTGCTGCCTTCATCGCAACTTCGACAGAGGTTTCCTCAAGTAGCCTTTGGCCCTCTCCATTTCCCTTCCTCTTGAGCAACTTCTCACGGCTGCCTTGCAGCTCCTCGTGGGAAACGATTCCGAGCAACCTCCCTTCTTCGACCACAAGAAGAAAGGCCAGAGGGGTGACCTCCATTAACTCAAAGGCTTCTGAGAGGGAGGTCTCGGGAGTGACATGTACGAATCTCTGCCGCATTATATCGCTGACACTTCTCGCAGCCATACACCCTCCCCAACCTTCTTTATGTTTCTCCAGCTTGATAAACAGCCCCACGGTCTTTATATTTTTGCAAATTACATGCCAAAGCCCTTCGCCGTTAGTTCATCATGACCTAGACCGTAGGAAAGAGCCTTGAACCGATATCGTTCCACACCCGTATTTTTCATTCTCGCTGTCCTCCTCAGCCTTTCGCACTTTGCGAACTCCGAAGATTTGGAAACGCGGCAGCTCATCGATGTGATCTATGCGGGAAGACAGTTCGTTGCGATTCGGGCCGAGGCGAAGGACATCAGCGTCGAGTTGGATGCCACAGAGGCACCTCTATGGAGCCGCGCTTCTGGAAGCCTGGCGGCCGTCGTCACCTCGCATCGATTCTTGATCGCCACTGCGACGTCGCCCGCATGGCGAGAGAAGCCACTGCATGTCGAGGGAGGAGTCAAACCCAAGGCCTACCTGTCGGCTGACCTCGTGCTCGTTAGTAGCCATGGGTGGATTCTGGGCTATGACCGCGTTGCGGATACATTTTTAGAAAGAGACACTGCCCCGGCAGCAGGAAAGGTTCTGGCTGTCATCACCGAGCACGGCGCAGGCGCCATCGCGCTGGAACACGAGGCTGTGGGCTACGTGGTCGGAAGCAATGAATTTGTTTCCATCGCATTTCAACCAGACGAGGTATTTTCCTCGGCCAGCGCGGAGTCCGGCACACTCAGTATCGTGACCTCCACGCGCAAGCTATCCTTGAGCAAGGGCCATTGGTCTGAGGCGCCACTTGCTACCGCCACGCCTCGCTAATAGCGCTCTGCGTCGCCGTGCTCCTTGCCATGACAAGTCAGATAACACTCGCCCGTGAAATCACCCGTATCGATAAACTCAAGTCGGCCGGTACTGTCTGGTAGCACAGTTGTAATGTCAAAATTCATCAAGTTGCTGTTATTCGTTGAGTTTCCCTGCGTGTTGCTGATGCCGTGAGGATCGTGGCAGGTGCTGCACGCTGTGGCCTCTTCGCGAATATGCTTATCGTGCGACTTAAAGCTCTCATCATTCAAGATGCTCTGAATATTGTGGCACTTGTAACACATGGCGTAGGGCGCCACATCGGAACCATCCGCACCGTCGACGAGGGTGTATTCACGCTCCAAGAGATAGGGATAGCGGGATCCGTGCGGACCCGCCGGACCGTTGCCACCGGCCCCCGGTCCCGAGTCATTCCCGTGACAATCCGTGCAATAAATAATGCTCTGCTCGGTGTAGTCAGGCAGCAAGCTAGGCACGACCAGGTTGACACCAATACCTTGAATCGGATGGAACGAGGGACCGCTCTCCGCAAATTGCTGGCTCTTGTCATTTTGGATGATTTGTCGGGTGACGGGTGGATCGGTCATGGGGTACAGCGCATGGCATTTGAAACAAACCTCGTACTCAAAGTTCACACTCTTCACCAATTGTCCGGCATCGCTTACCCCGCTCACCCCTTCCAAACGACCGCTGGCCGCCGGAGCCGAAGCCGTCATGTCCATCACCTGATGTGGATCATGGCAATCATCACAAGCCACGTGCTTGCTCATGGGAAGACTCGCATCTTCGTTGGGCGCATGAACAGCAGTGTAATACTGCACTGCGTGAGAGTATCCCTTGGACATTTCAGAACGGATGTCCAAGGCAGCCACTTCACCATTATGACATGAGAGGCAGCCATCCTCTTCCTTGGCTTCCCGAAGAAGCCAGGACGAACTCCCAGCACCATGGGAGACATGGCAATTCTCACACCCGTTTTCACTTACCGTTTGATAGTCGGAATAGGGCCACGGGTTTGAATCCCGACCCGTCCAAGTCGCCTGTGAAGTGGCGTGGTATGATGAACTCCAACCATCGAGATCATGGCAGTTTAGACAGAGCTCCGAACCGAGCATGGAAGTAACCAGGAATTTCCCATAGGTATTATCATGCGCGGCATGGCAAGAAGTACACTGCACCTGGCCGGACGGATCCAGCTGAACCTCCCTGGTCAGGCTTGAGGGGGGAACCAGTTCGTCGTTCTTGGACAGCAATTCCGCATCGTAATGGAAAGAGATTGGATGATCGTCCCTGAGGTCAAGACCGAGTTTCGACCGATTCGAGGCGTTGAATCGACCACCACCACCCCGGGATACGCGCCTGGCCGATCGGCGTCGCGTGCTTCCCAATGCAACGGTCCCGTCGTGACACGAAAGGCAGAGCTTGCTTGCGCCCGTCGGTTGTCCCACATTCGCTTTCAAGGTAGCGCTTTCATAAGGAATGTAGGTCACCGTTGTATCATATTCATTCCACATGGCGCCCGATGAGGCGGGACGGTGGGGAGCGTGGCAGTAAAAGCATATGTTACCTGATCTATCGAATCTGCCATTACCAGAACCCGTCACCGATAGATCGTGCATGGTATTTCGGACACTCGCACCCATGCTGTCTTCTGGGATGAGCGACCCTAAAAGCAACAGTATAAAAAGAGTTGATTTTTTCATCATCATTCCCTCACATACTGAAAGATCTGGATCCGTTGATTGAATGCATCCACCACGTAGATCCGATCATCCCTTGAGATGTAAATTCCGGCGGGCAACCAAAACTCTCCTACGCCCGAGCCATGCTCTCCAAAATAAAGTAGGAGTCTCCCCTCATCATCGAAGATCTGGACATTGGCAAAGAGAGCGTCGACCACATAGATATGCCCCTCGGTATCGGTGGCCACTCCTTTCGCCTTTGCCATGGAACCGGGGCCGTTTCCCGCTCTACCCATGGTGGCCAGGGGAGTTCCATCCTGCGCGAGGATCTGAACCCTGAAATTCGCCGTATCCGTCACTAGTAAACGACCTTGGTCATCTATCGTTAAATGGGTAGGAAAATTAAACTGGCCTGCGGCATTGCCCCGCTCGCCAAGAGAACGCACCACCTGGCCCTGCGTATCAAAGGCCAGAATCCGATGCCCACCCGTATCGACCACCCAGAGAAGTGAGTTCTGCCGGTCAAAAACCAAGCCCGTGGGCCGGACCAGCGCATCCTCACCACCCCACGGCTCAAGGGAATGCCCCTCCGCATCGAAACGCCGAATCGTCCCCTCCCGAGAATCCGACACGTACGCCACACCTTGGGTATCGTGGGTCAGCGCAATGGGCGACAACACCGGGGGGTCACCTTTCAAAGGCAGTACCTTGTGTCGGCCATTATTGATGTCGAAGATATAGATGCGCTGCGCACCGGGGTCGGTCACCCACAAGCGATCTACATCGTCCATGGCCACCCCATGGGCTCGAACCATCTCAAAGGGTTCGCGGCCCGTGACCCACTGAAGGACGCGCTTGAACCACCCGGGCGGTTTTTCAAAAGATATCGGGCCTCGAATTTCACCCTGCCAGAGGATGCGCGCCACAGCGGGTTCCGGCGGCCACCTCCGCGCTTGCAGCACCGCAGCGGAATCAACTGATTCCGTGTCGGTCGGAACCGTTCCACAACCGAACTGCATCACCATGCTACACGTAGCCATGAACAGAACGAGGGCATGAGAGGCTGGCTTCCAACCCCGAATCGGGTTGCGCGAAGAACGAGAGGGCTTCATCACAGAACCAGACATAACTAAAACGGTCTCGTGATTCTGAACATGACAGTGGTCGAGAGATCCTCTGTTTTTCCCGAACCGCCACCCGTCCGACGAATGTTCTTGGTCCGCTCCCACAACGTTCGGTCTTCGAGTTCGAGCAGAATCAAACCCATTCGATAGCTAAAGTTGATGGTGCCACTCACTTGGTCCCACTCTTGATCCCAGCGTTCCAAGCGCCGATAGTTAAGACCGAACTGCGAACGAATACGCAGGGGAAGCGGTCCGGACCCCGTAAGACCTAGCGCGTACACGTCCAAGGTGCGATTGAATGTTTCTTCATCCACTCGATGATAAGAGAGGCTACTTCCAAAATCAAAATTGGTCGATGATCGATAATTTAGATGATGCAAGACGCCATAGGACTTTCGCGGGTTGATCAACTCATCGTAGTCTCGGTACTCGAATCGCATGCGCTGTTCCCTGAACTTGTACTCAAGATTAGCGGTCAATCGACTATAGTCCGTCAACGCGGGATTCTCCCGACCGACGACACCAGGCAATGTACGTTCCTCCCTCACGTACACATTGGTATCAAGGTAGGTGATATCAAACCTCAATCGATCCCATAGCTCCAGTGACAAGCCGGATGACGTATCGAAGTTGTAGTAGGTGCTGGAAGGCCCCGTTTCAAAATCGTAACTCACATTAACGACAGTCGCGGGTGGATCAACCGTCGTAGAACCCGGGTCGAGCTCCCGGCCAGGCACGATCTCAAGCACGGTGCGACCCCCTGAAACAATAACAAGGTAGTCTACATACTTCGCATACTCGTACAGCGTGTTGGGATCGATCACCCGAATCGAATCCTCCAAGACGTTGGACTGTTCAAGTCGCATGGGTTGAGCGATATCGACGGGATGAGACTCGGCAATCACGGTTCCGACGTCCATCTCAAATTCTTCGTCGTGATAGCTATAACGGGGAATAAAGTGAAGACCCAGGTTTCCGCCAGGGATGATCTTCCTGTAGTACAGACTCAACTCCGTAGCTGCGATTGTAAGCTCCCCTGTGTCGGAGTCTAGATAGCTGCCCTCAAGTGTCAGTTGCGAAGTCAAGGAATCATACCACTGATGCCTGAGGTACGTCCTGGCCTGATGTCTGAGTTGCTCGCGGCCTTCGTACTCACGACGATCGAAGGTGTAACGGTAATTGGATGACAGCCACTGACCATGCCTCAGTGTTACATCTTGGAGAAAATTCAGAGTCTGAAGATCCGTACTACCGCTGTAATCGAAAAAATAGAGTCTCGAGCGAGATGTCCCATTGGGAATCCTTTGATCCTGCTGGAAATCTATCTTATGACGGTCTTGCGTGGGTGTTTTTCGCTTCCGGGTCTCCGAATCGATAGTTTCAAATTCATATTTTAAATGGCTACCCGTTCCCAGTGTCGCATTGTCCATGTTCAGTTCAAAGCGATCCGTATACCTCGACTCTAAACCGCTATTTTTCGTATTCGTGTCTATGTCCATTTCATCACGCTGGAACAGTAGCCGTATGGGAATTCTGAATTCCCCGATGGCCGCCTTTGGCAGACTCAGAGTCGTTCCGTACTGTGATGTCTCTGTTTTTCGAGAGGGTGCGAAAGGTGCCTGAATATCAATGATATTTTGCGCCATGTAGAAAGTCATGGGATAGGACTTTTTCGGCAACAAGGACAAAAAGATGTCGCTGAGAAAATTCCAGCTGCCTGTTTCATTTCCCTTACCAAGCTGATCCGAATCAATAAAGTTTTGCTCTGGAATCACGCTCAGACTTCCATCGAACTGCAACAAGCCTGGATCATACACCCATCCACTCGTCCCCAGGGTTAATTCTTCCCTGAGGATGGTTTCAGTCGACGAGGTCTTGGACGAGGACCTTTCTCGTTCGTCATAATAGGTTGTTGATTCCAACCGGACCCGCCCCCGCAAACCATCGAGATGAAGCATTCCCTCCGCCTCCACGCTCTGCGGTAGCAAGATCACGCTCACCAACAGTATTCCAAGCCTCCTGAAGGGAAATCGTCTCATCACAGTTCGTCCAGCACGACAGCCTGCTCTTGGGCGTCGGGCTTTAACTCGCGCGTTTGGTAATCCGCTCGTAGCATTAGTTGATCTCGTCCACGATGGGGATCGTGACAGCGGGTGCAGTCTTCAACCAGACTGTCGATCTTCTCAACCACAGGCGCCTCTTTCATCTCCAGCTCCGGGTCTCCCTCCTCATCCTCTCCTCTTGGAATCCCCTCCTTGCGATGCTCCGGCGTAAAAGCCAGGAGATCTTCAACCCTGTGACAACCCGAGCAAACGTTTGCCATCGACGCGTCCAAAAGCAGGTTCTGATAAGGCGATGCGTGTGGGTCGTGGCACGTCGCACACCATCCAGCAGATACCGGGCCATGTATCCATAACCCTTCATTATCCGTATTTTCTCTGGAAAAATCGTCGTGACACGACAGGCAAAGCTCATCGATCGGCTTGCGAAGAATGTCTTTGCTCACCATGGACGAGCGCCAACTCATCCCGGCGCTACTTCCACCTTTCCCCCCTTTGGACCCGCCTGGCGCCATGTCCATCTTGTGGCACCGCGAACATTCCTTGGCCGCGTAGGGACCGTGAAAAAATCGCATGGGCTCCTGTCCGAACCCACTGCCCCTTCGCCCGCTCACCAATTGGCCCGGTCCTGACCTGGCGCGCTCTTCTTCCAACAGCCGGGCACGTTCCTCAGGTGAGACATAGGGTGGTACACCATCGATCAAGAATGATGCCAGGGCGTGACGCTTCACAGGGGAACAGCCGGTCATCACAACGACAACAAGAAGAAGAGCGCTCGCGAGGACGAGGAACCCCATGCCCGGATTGCTCCTTTCGTAATGCCCGGCAATCCTTCTCCAGAACAGCACTGCTATCAGTCCTTTGAATTTGCCTCAAGAAGTGTCTCGACTGCACAGTTGCCTACGCAAACTTCGTGCCCAAGGCAGGGAGCATCTGGCCGTCAAAACGACAGGGAAGACCCCCCCAATACTCGAATTAACCTAGCGCACACATCAAATCTCGTACTCTGGCTGCGACAGTTTGCACCAACGGCGCGCGATACCACACTGCCTCCTACGCCTGAGGAAGAGCCCGCACAAGCGTCTTCAGGACAGTTTCGGTAAGAGTGGTATGGTTGTTGCTTCTTGCTGTTTCTTAGAGAGAGCATAGAGAGAGCATAGAGAGAGCGGGCCAGTACGAGGTGAGCATTGAAGCATTGGCAGTGATTCGAATGAGACAGCAAAGTGACAGCGCCTATCTGTTTCCAGCTACACTACTACCCGGTGAAGGCCATGCCCTGCCTTCCGTGCTTCTTCGCTGGGTCCTTGTCGCTTTTCTCTGCGCTGGGTTGTTCCCCGGAAGCTCAAGTGCCGATCCAACACAATCACCTGCGGTGCCCCCACGAACGGGATGCGAGCAATCCGGTTGCCATACAAACTTTGCCGAAAGGGCGTTCTTACACAAACCGCTGCGAGACGGGACCTGCGAGGCTTGTCACCTCCCCAACCCGGGAAAGAGCGCTGGGGCCAGCGCATCCAAGTGTCCGGAGGGTGAATTCACTGCGGCCCTCGGGGAAAAGGGGTGTGCGGGCACGGATTGCCATTCGCCACTCCCTGAGTTTCACGAAAAGGAGAAGGATTCCTCTCTCGACCCTTGCCTGCGCTGCCACGATCCCCACGCGGGGGCTTCTGAGGCCCTACTGAAAGGCACGGAGGAGGAACTCTGCCTTGCATGCCATGAGAAAGAACTCGTCCCTCCGCTGCCCAGGAAGAAGCAGCAGCTTGCGCAAGGCCAGGAAGAAGAGCCTTCGATCACCCTTGTTCGGCACGGCCCATACGCAGAGGGAAAGTGCAGCCCCTGTCACCCTGCACACGAGATGGATACGGCCTATCTCTTACGCGGCGATTTCCCAAAGAGCCTCTATACCAGCCTCTACACCCCGTCCACCTATTCGGCTTGCTACGAGGCCGCTTGCCACGGCTCGGAACTCACGGAGGAAGCCAGGACGGACTCGGCTACCCGATTTCGAAACGGGGACGACAATTTACATTACCTGCATGTCGCGGCGGGGTCCGAGCGCGGGCGTTCCTGTCGCCTCTGCCACGAGCCTCATCAGGCGCTCAACGCTGCCTTGATTCGGACGGGGATGCCCTTCGGAAAGAAATTTCTCACCTTGGAATTCACTTCTACTCCAAACGGGGGGACCTGTGAGACCTCTTGCCATGCCTCATTCGAGTACAATCGGAAAATTGCCATTATTCCGCCCAAGCCGTACACCCGCAAATCCCCGTAAACCTACGTCTGTTTTCATCTGGGCTTTTGTCTCGGCTTTTGATTCGCTGCACGCGGAACGCTGATCAAGTCCAAAAAATCACGGTCTCAAGGATTGAATGGGGTCCACTGGGACAAAATGCTACGGCTACACGGACACGGCCGAGACTAACCGACACAGTAACCGAAGAGCACGAAACCCCGACCGGGGAAGCCCCCGGAAAATATCGATACAACTACCCGGCTCTTAAGGGATAGATGTCTCTATTAATGGTTTGCCAGAGATCGCAGTAGCTTGGCATCCATTTTGCAGTATAAAGCACCGTCGCTCGCAACGAAAAATACAGTACCCAGCATTCAGCGGGTGAGCGATAAGAAACAAGCGTTTTAGAGAACTTATTAATCGCGTGCTGGACTACGAAAAGGGGTAACAAAAAATGACAATTCTACGAAATTTAGGCTTGGGAATGCTCTCCATGGCGCTCCTACTCACTGCAGGCATCGCAAGCGCCGCAATCACAGGTACAGCACATGACTTTCAAGCAGACGCTTGGAACCCTGATGGCGAAATCTGTGAGGTTTGCCACACGCCTCATAACGCCGATACTTCAGTCGCAGACGCACCCCTGTGGAATCATGAGGTCACTGCTACTGCGACCTTCACCATCTACAGTTCCACTACATTGCAAGCAAGCGTCGGCCAGCCTGATGGCGTTTCAAAGCTTTGTCTCTCCTGCCATGATGGCTCGGTAGCCTTGGATTCGTTTGGTGGCGCTACCGGCTCTACAAATATCTCCGGCAACGCGAACGTTGGCACAGATTTGTCCAATGATCATCCCATCTCCTTCACCTATGACGCTGCGCTAGTCACTGCTGATGGCGGCGGTTTAAACGCTATTACTGATGCCTCTGGCATTGGAGGCGGCACCATCGCGTCAGACCTCTTGTTCGGCGGCAACATGGAGTGCTCATCCTGCCACGATGTCCACGATGACGCTGCCGCTGGCGCCGGTGGCTTTCTGCTGGTAAAGAGCAATGCTGCTAGTGCTCTTTGTCTCACTTGCCACGCCAAGTAAGAGCGGCAATAGTTTCAAAATTGTGTGACGTCTGATATATAGATTCACTCAAAAGTCCGGCACATCCTTCGGGGTGTGCCGGATTGTTTATCGGACCGGACTTATTATCCTTATTGTCGGAGATGTCCCATGCAATTTTTCCAACGCGCCCGGTTCCAATCCCGGGCCATTTCAGCCAATCTACTTTTGACCACCCTCTTGCTCCTCCTCACAGCCTGCGCGCAGTTGGGAACCGGGACAGGAGAGACAGACAAGGTGGACGAAGAACCGACGTTCTTCTTCTACCCTCCCCTTCCCAGCGAACCCAAAATCCAATTCCTTGCCACCTACCGCTCTGAAGTCGAAGTCCTGCCCTCGCGCACTCCCTTTGAGGAGTTCATCAAAGGCCCCTTGGAAGGCACGATAATCAAAAAGCCCTATGGCGTCAGGATCTATGATGGATCGATTTTTGTCTGTGACATTCGAAGCAATGTCGTTCAGATCTTAGATGTAAAGAACCACAAATTTGAACTCATGGGCACCAAGCGAGATGGACGACTCCTGCAACCTGTCGGCATTGCCATCGACGAAGACGGCACGCGCTATGTCGCTGACATAGAACACCACATGGTCCTCGTTTTCGACACAGCCAATAACTTCGTACGCTCCTTCAAGGAGCCGGAAGACCTCACAGGAGAATTGCGCCAATGGTCTCCTGCTGCTGTCGAGATCCGTGAAGAACAGCTCTACGTCGTCGACCTCAGCAACGGACGAGTCATCGTCTTCGACAAGGAAAGCGGTAAGGTGCGTCGCATCATGGGGAGTAAAGGGAGCGGCGAAGGCCAGCTCTATTCGCCCTCGTCCATTGCAGTGGATTCCAAAGGCAACGTCTACGTTGGAGATACTGGAAATTTCCGCGTCCTCAAATTTGATAAGAGAGGAAAGTTTCAACAGCAATTCGGATCCTTGGGGAAGAGAATCGGTCAGTTCGTTCGGCCCAAGGGCGTTGCGGTGGATCGCGATGGGAATGTGTTTGTGGTTGATGCAAGCTTTGAGAACGTACAGATCTTCAATGCCGAAGGGAAGCTACTGCTGTTTTTCGGCCAACCCGGAGGTCACGCGGACGCACTCAACCTGCCTGCCCAGATCACCATCAACTACGATAGCGTCGATTTCTTCGCTGACCGCGTCGCCCCGGGATATGAAATTGAATTCCTGATCGCAGTAACGAGTCAATTTGGCAATAGCAAGGTCAATGTCTATGGCTTTTTGAAAAGTTCCGGCAATGATGATTAACCCGAGTTCAGAGCGGACGGTAAACCGCCGATAAGAGGTGCGTGCCCTGCTCGACTCTACCCACTGAGAGGGAACTGACGTGAGCGCAATCCTGATGGTGAAGCAACAAGCCTATTCTCAAAGACGGCCAACCCTCGGTCTCATCCCTCTGCCTCTCCGCTACATGCTTTGTGCAGCCTTGCTCTGGCTCCTCCTGCCGTTACCCGCCAGTGCAGTGGAAGCCCCCGAAACCATCGACCCCGATGCCTCTTGTGCCACTGGGGAGTGTCACACAGACATTGCAAGCTTGCCGCACATCCACTGGAGCGATTTCGCCGAGGTGGGCGAATGTGAGACCTGTCATGAGTCCGACGAAGGTGCCCACGTATTTGAGACCGACGGTTCGAACGAAAATTGTCTCGACTGTCACGACGAAATCGGGGAGAAGATGGAATCCGCAAAGATGGTTCACGAAGCCGCCGAGGATGGCTGCATCGACTGCCACGATCCACATGGGGGTCATACCCCCGCCCGGCTGGTCGGAATCAGAAGCGAGAACCTGAAGAGCCTGTGTTTCGATTGCCACGAATCCGAGATTCTCGACGAGGAAGTCAAGCACGGCCCGGCCGCCGAGGGTGCCTGTAACCTATGCCATGACCCACACGCCTCACAAAATGAAGCACTGCTGCTAGACAAGGGAGTCGATCTCTGTGGTGCCTGTCATGAAGAGATTGCCGAGGGCATCAAGTCAGCAAAAATCGTTCACGAGCCGGTGGAAGACGGCTGCGTTGATTGCCACAACCCGCACAGTGGATCTCATCCCTTGATGTTGTCTGGCGAAAAGAGAATGATCTGCAACGAATGCCACGATGACATCGTCGATATTGCCGAGAATGCAAGCGTCGACCACTCTCCAGCGCTCACCGGTGACGAATGCCTTACCTGCCATACCCCCCACGCGTCCAACGCCAGCCCGAACCTCAGAATGCCCGAACGAGAGCTCTGCCTCAGTTGCCACGATAAGCCCGTTGAATCAGGCGATACCGAATTGATGGACATGAAGACCTGGCTTGAGGAAAACACCCAATGGCATGAGCCGGTTACCGAAGATGATTGCGGCTCCTGTCACGACCCCCATGGGAGCAATCATTTCCGCATACTCAGAGATCCGTTTCCTGCAAAATTTTATAACAAATTCGATCTCGAGAACTTTGGCTTATGCTTTACTTGTCATGAAGAGACACTGGTATTGACTGAATACACCCGCAACCTCACCAACTTTCGCAATGGAAACCAAAACCTGCATTTCTTACATGTAAACCGCGAGAAGAAGGGGCGGAGTTGCCGCGCCTGCCATGAAGTGCACTCAAGTAAATCCCCCTTACACATTCGGGCGTCCGTCCCCTTTGGAAAATGGGACATGCCGATCAACTTCGAAAAAATGGAAAACGGAGGAAGCTGCGCTCCGGGTTGCCATGAAGACTTCGATTATGATCGAAAGGCAACGGATGTAGCCGACGAGGAACCCAAGTCATAAGCTTTGAAATCACTGACTCGATGAAGGTAATGTCGCGTATGCACAACGACAACGATCTTCAAAGCCTCCGACGGCTCGCCGCCAGCTTGCTGGTCGTATCCACCCTCCTGCTGCTCAGCGCAGGAAATAGTTTCGCGAAAGATGCGGTGAGAGAGGCCGAAGAAGGAATTGTCAACACAGAAGAAAGCTCCCGCATGGCCCCATTCAAGCTCAAAACCCTGGATGGCAAAACTTTTGATTCCAAACAACAACTGAACGGACGCGTTTCCATCGTTGTCTTCTGGCGTGTCGGACAGGATCGGTCTTTGAAACTGTTGAGCGACCTGGTGGAACTGCGCGCCGCTTTTCCCGAAGACGAGCTCAACATCGTCACCATTCTTTCAGGGAAAACCGACCCGCCTGAGGCGCAACAGATCGTCAACGAGTTGGATTTGCGCTTTCCCGTCCTCTTGGAGCCCGAGCGAAACGTATACGCGGCCTTCGGAATCATCGTGAGCCCCACCTCGTGGTTCATCGATGCCAACGGAACCATGCAACTGACTTACCCGGGTCGGCGGCGCGATTTTCTGACCACGGCAAAAGCGCATGTTGAGTTCCTCTTGGGTCGCATCTCTGAAGAGGAACACGCTTCAAGAATCGAGAAAAAGGCTGCACCTCGCAGCTCGGGAACCGTCGGCGCACCCATTCGTTATCGACTTGCCAAGCGCCATCTCAACAAAGGAGAGCGAGAAGCCGCTCAAGAACAATTTCTGTTGGCCTGGGAAGAGAAGCCACCCTTTGCTGAGGCTGGAGTGGACCTCGGTATCCTGCTTTTGGAGGATGCAAAACCGACAGAAGCCCTTCAGGTCCTCAAGGAAGCCGCAGAGCTCCTTCCCGACGATCCCCGTGCACAAGGAGCCATGGGGCTGGCATTGATTCGCTCCGGAGAGGCCAAGGAGGGAGAGATCCTGCTCCGCGCAGCCTTGGCGAATGGGCTAAATGAGCCCTTGTTCTTCTACGAGGTGGGTCGCTTGAGTGAACTTCAAGGTGCCCGAGACGAGGCGCTGAACTTTTACAAAACGGGACTGAAACTCTCCATCGACACCAAGCCCTAAAAGCGCACTGACCCACTTCTTATCTTTCCATAGGTTCAACGACTCAGACCTACCCAGAGCCCGGCCCCAAACAAAAAAACAACCCACCCCGGCAAGCGCCGAAGTGGGTTGTCTGTTCTGACTTTGGCCTTCCCCGTTTCAGGGAGTGCTCAATTTATTTCTCGCCAGCCTTGTCTGCAGCCTTGCGCAGCTTGACTTCCTCGACGTACCTGCCTTTCACGTCCTCGGGAATCGGGTGCGCAATGTCTTCCATCCGCTTTTCGTGATCGAATCCCTTTTCCGCATCCCAAGTCGGGCTCTCGTCATTGTGGCAGACAGTACAGACCTTCTCGTCTTTACCGGGCTCCCACATACCAGCCGCTACCGATTTGTCGCGATCCGACATGGTGCTCTTCTTCTTATAGTTGCTTCCAGGACCGTGGCAAGATTCGCACTGGACGCCGTCTTTCACATCGAGGGGATCTTTGGCCAACTGGTCTGCAGTCAGTCCATAGGCCGTGGCATGACACTTCAGGCAGTCACCTGATTCGGAGGGAGCTTCGGTCATGCCGCGCTCTTTCGCGATGGCCAGCGCATCTTCGCTGAGGAGAACTTCGAAAGTCTTGGCGTGGCTACCCTCTTTCCATACCCCTAACTGATCACCAATCAATTCCTTTTTGTGGCACTTACCACATTTCTTCGCACCGATATAAGTATTCGGCTTATCCGCAGCGGCTGCCGGCTGTGCGGTAACCCAGCAAAAAAGTGCCATTGCAGTCACTGCAACTAGCTTGTTCCATTTCATCAGTTTCTCCTTCTATTTCGGATGAGGCGCGCGTAAAGACTCGTTCGTCGAACTCTTCCTCGAAACCAACTCTATTCTCGGAAGAAACAAGCGCGATGCTTTCAGTACTCTCTCAAATTTCTCTGTAACCAATTTCGCATAATGCGTGAATGCGTGGTTGATTCTCAATAGTCTAAAAACATCTCGGCCAAAGGCCCATATCTGGTGCTCAAAAACTAAAGGGGTGCGACAAATTGCATACAAAACAAAAGGTGCGACAAATTGTGTGTCTTCGTGTGGTGGGAGATGAATTCGTCGCCACCTCACCTTTCACGAGTCCTAGCCCACCTTTCGAATAGGCCCATTGGGAACCATGAAGATGGCCCCGGTAGAGCAACTGTCCTCGCACTCACCACAGCCGGTGCAATGTTCCTGAATGATTTTCGCCGTCATGGTCAAGCCATCGATGTCGATGCATTTGGGTTCGCAAACCTCCATGCAGACGAGGCAACCACCACAGATATCTGGATCCACTTCCGCGATGCACTCAACGTCACTTCCACTCTCTTTCAAATCTTTGACCGTCACACGCACCTCATTCTCTGAAAGCAAACTGGCGCGCGTTCGTTTAGTCCTCGACGCCACCTCAATCTTAGCAAGGAGCCAGAACATGCCAACGACCACAATGCCGCAACTTCCCGGAAAATGGCCTTTTAGCTGCGGAGAGGGGCCCTCTCGCAGCTTCAGGCGCCTAGATGCGTATGTCTTCGAATCCAGCGGTTCAGGGGGTGGGGGCGAGGCGTTGCCCGTTCCGTCATAGCCTCAGCCCAATGATGGGTCAATTCTGAATGAGACAACTCTTTCACGCGTGCCGTGGACTGTGAGATTTCCTCAAGCCAGTGCTCTTGCAGGTTGCGCACGCGGGCACCGATGAGCTCGTTGAGGTTGTGCTGGAACTCCTCACCCATGCGCCGGTTGCTCATCATCAGCGCCTCCAAAGGCTTCCTCGGAAAAGCGACCACGGCGCCATCTTCAATGCAATAGGTTGAATAAATCGACAAACGCGGCTCGACGAGCGAGGACCAGCCGAAGGCGTCTAGCGGCCCTTTCTCCTCAAGGGCCATCTCCGCGTAACCCTCGAAGAGCCTGACGTCGACGGTGAGTGCGAACAAGCCGCGGGTGGCGATGTAAAAGGTCTTTGCCTCTTCTCCACGCTTGAAGAGGCAATCCCGACGCTCGAACTTCTGCTCGTAGGCGATTTCCCCAAGTTCGGCGAGATCTGCCCGGGAAAGCCCACGCAGCACCTTCGCCTTCTCAATGGATGAGATTTCCTGCATCGCCCGGCCTCCTTGCCCTACCCCCGTCGCAAATCATCCCACCTCGGGACGGCGATGTACAGAAACAAGTGACGCCTGTCCTTAAACGCACTCACTCTTCGCTTAGCGTTCCCGAATCCAGGCCCAATTGGGCAAGCTTTTTGTGGAAGGTGGTGCGGTGGATACCGGCGAGCCGGGCCGCGAGACCGATCTTGCCTTCCGCGCGTTTGAGGATGTTGCTGAAGTAGGCGCGCTCAAAAACTTGCCGAGCCTCACGAAACGCTTGCCCGTCAGCCCCCAGGGCTGCCGAAGCATCCGTCGAAGCATCCCCGCAAACTCGGGCCGGCAAGTCTTCGGGTTCAATCTTTTCACCACTTGCCACCAAGACCGCACGCTCGATGGCGTGCGCGAGTTCGCGTACGTTTCCCGGCCAGAAGTGATCGAGCAGGCAACGCATGGTCGCGGCACTTAGTGATGGTGCCTCCACTCCCGTCGTAAGACTCACCCGCTCAAGAAAATGAGCCGCCAAGATTGCAATGTCGTCGCGACGTTCACGCAGGGGTGGAAGTTCCAACCGCACCGTGTCGATGCGAAACAACAGGTCCTCGCGGAATTTTCCTTCCCGAGCCAGTTCTTCAAGGTCGCGATTGGTGGCCGTCACCAGGCGCACATCAACCCGAACCGGTTTTTCCGAACCCACGGGAATGATCTCGCCACTTTCAAGAGCGTGCAACAGCTTCGCCTGTTGTCCGGGGCTCATGTCACCGATCTCGTCGAGAAAGAGCGTGCCGCCATCGGCCTCGCGGAAGTAGCCCGTGCGCGCCCGCACCGCACCGCTGAAGGCCCCTCGTTCATGACCGAACAGTTCGCTCTCCAGCAAGCTCTCGGGCACGGCCGCACAGTTGATGGACAAGAACTTATTTCCCGCCCGCGGACTTTGTCCGTGCAATGCCTTGGCGACGAGATCTTTGCCCGTGCCGCTCTCACCGGTGATGAGCACAGGAACATTGGCGGGACCTACTTTGCGGATCAAATCGAAGAGCACCTGCATCGCGGGACTCTTACCCAGCAGGTTCTCCAGCCGGTAGCGATCTTCAATCACCGCACGCAGTTGTCGATTCTCCTTTAAGAGACGGCGATGCTCCAATGCCCGCCCCACGACAATTTCCAACTGCTCAAATTCGATGGGCTTGCGCATATAATCAAAGGCACCCAGTTTCATCGCCGCCACGGCACTTTCTACCGTTGCGTGCGCGGTCACGAGAACCACCGGTAGTTGCGCATCGTATTTCTTGAATTGTCGAAGGCCCTCAATGCCGTCGGCACCCGGCATGCGCAAATCCACAAGGACGGCATCAATACTTTCTGTTTCAAGAATCTCCTGCGCACGGGCCACCGATTCGGCCGTCATGGGCCGATAGCCCACGTCTTGGAGGTAACGACTTAGAATTTCTCTTGCAGGAGCCTGGTCGTCGACGACGAGAATCGTTGCTCGTTCACTCATAGTTGGCTCTCCTTGTCTGAGCCAGCGGCCGTCTCCAGCGCTGTAGGACCAGTGATGCCTGTGTCATGCAGTGGTAACACAACCTTAAAGGTAGTCCCTGACCCCACTTCACTCGTTACGCTGATCTCTCCACCGTGCAATTCGACAATGTGGTCTGAAATCGCGAGGCCCAACCCGGTGCCCTCGCCCGCAGGCTTGGTGGTAAAGAAGGGATCGAATATATTGCCATAGTCTTCTTCAGAAATTCCCTCACCCTCATCTTCGACTGAAATAATCCCGCAGCGCCCACTCTTCCACGCGCAAAGCCGAAGCTGGCCGCCCTGGGGCATGGCTTGAATCCCGTTCATCACAAGGTTGAACAACGCCTCCCCGAGTAACTCGGGATCCCCATCCAGACTGATACCCTTATCGATAATCTCAGCGGAGATCTCAACAGATTGACTCGATGCGGCGAAGGATGCCATCTCGCGCACGCCATTGACCAACTCGTCCAAGGTGAACTGCATGCGAGTGGGATCGCTCGTCCGCGTAAGTGCCTGGGTCCGTTCGAGCAATGCACCTGCGGCCCGCACCTCTCGTGCGATGGCGGACAAATCGGAGATCACGCTCTTTTCCCCATTTTTTAGCTGTCGTGAGAGCAATGCCGCATAGCCCTGAATCGCATTTAAATGATTGCCGAGCTGATGCGCCATACCGGCCGTAAGTGTCGCCATGGAACTCAAGCGCTCCGAGCGCATCATATGCTCGGTCAGCTTGCGACTCTCACTGAGGTCTTCCGCCACAACGACCAGTGCATCCAACTCGTGCGTCACACTCTGCAAGGGGGCGACACGCACCCGAACCGGGCGCGCGGCGTGCTCGCCATAGGCGCAAATATCCGTATGCAGCAAGGCTGGATTCTGCGTGGCGCAAGCATGCTCGATGGTTCGCTGTAAATCATTTGAATCTGCCACGCGATCCCAAAGCGGTGTATCTGTCGTCTCGCCAAAAAATTCTTGAGCAGGCTCGTTCCCCCTCACCACCTGGCCATCTTCGTGAACGACGAGAACTGCATCGCGCACAGAGTCAAGAACCGTCGATAGCTCTGCTGCACGGGCTTCGAGCCCGGCGGAGATCACCGTTATCTGGTGATGCAATTGCCCTGTAAGTTCCACCACATGGTTGCGCTCACGTTCCAACATATTGGAGAGCTCAACGAGTTGCTCTTGTACGTACCCGATTTCGCCTTCGGCCCGGCCTTCCTTCGGGAGGTGATAGTGGCCACTGCCGAGGTGCAGCAAATCGTCAGAGAGTTGCACCAGCGGACGGATCAGGCGACGAGTTGCCCATAGCGTCAGTCCGCCGCCGATCAACATCCACCAAAAGGCTTCAAGCAAGAATGTGTTGAGGAGTTTGTGCAAGCGGTTCGCTGCTTCATCGGAATGCACACCACAAATCAAATAACCTCGCATACCGTCCCCACCGAGAATGGGCGTTGCGATCACCAATTCCAAGGGCTCCGTTCCCAGTGCCCAGAGTGTCCGCGGCACGGCGCGAAGGCGCAGACGCGTAACCATGCGAATCTCTTCAGGCGTAGGCGAGACTCCGTGATAGGTCACGACCTCCCCTTCCGGCGATATAAGCGCCAGTGAACGCACCTCGTATTTCTTTTCGAAGCGCTCCGCAAAGGATTTGAGATCGGGAACGTTGTCTTCGGTCCACAGACTTCCGACACTACTGGCGAGGCTCACGAGAACCAATCGAGTCTCCATGGCAATCGCTTCCTGGATCTCCACGGCCTCTTGCACCAATGCCCGTAACGATTGCCCCATCAGTACCAAACCAACAATGCTTCCTGCGAGCAGGGCCAGCTTGATGCGTATGCTTACATTTCGGAAAGGAGTCATGGCAGCAACTCCTCGCCCATCGCTTGCTCCTCTTCATCACCCTCGAAGCTGTGACAGTTCTTGCACTTCTGATCGGGGTAGTGCCCGGAGTAATAAGTATCGTGGCAATCCAAACAGTGCCTATTCTTCGAACTCCAACCGTGTGGCTCATGACAATCCGCGCAAGCTTGATGATCGGGATGTTCGTGCAACCCGAGGATTTCGGACTGGCGGTGGCAATCTTCACAGGGCGCGATGCGCCCCTCTGTGTGTGGCTCATGGCAACCGGAGCACACGAAGTGCATGGGCGCCGTGGGTGGAAGAAGAATGGGTCGATCCTGCTCTTCGTGGCAGCGCATGCAGTCCTCCAGATTCGGCAGCAACTTCTCCTCTTCCGTGGAGAGATAGTTGTGACAAGCCAGGCAGTGGCTCGGCTCATGCGCCTTGCCCGCATCCTTCCCTTCGTGGCAACTGAGACAGACCTCGCGCGCAGGCTGACCGAAGTGCATCTGTTGACCATGACACTCCGTGCAGCTCAAACCCTCTTGCGTGATGTGCGTGCGATGGCCCGTGGAGTTAACCACTTCGGGCCAACGCGTGTCATGGCTCGCGTGGCAGCTTTCGCAAGAATCAACACCCACTTCCGCATGCTGAATGTCCGGCATCTCACCCATCGTATACACCCACAAGATCTCCAGCCCCTCTTCCATGGTCGGGTGATGGCAGGCCTGACAGTGAATGTCGCGATGCTCGCTCTCCAACCAGACTGCCACTTCCGGCGCAACTTCGTGGCAGCTCTGGCAGAATTGCGGGTTCTCCTGGGTGTAACGGCGCACGCCCACATAACTGGTCATAATCGCAATCATGCCCAGCAAGAAAATTATTTGGGCCGCATACCCCACGGTTACCTGGGTTTTCGCCGGCGCGATAACTCCTCCTCGTCAGGCCTCCGGTTCTTGCTTCGGCAGGCCGATTTCCTCGGGTTCGTGACAGTCGAGGCATTCCTCTTTATCCGTGACGAACTTCAAGTGGAACACCGACTCGTGACAGGTCAGGCAATCGTCGTCGAGTTCTTCATCCTCAAAGTGCACGACGTGCGGGAAGGTTTCCTCATCACTTTCGTAGCGCACCTCGTTATGGCAGACAAAGCAGGTCTCCCAAGAATCAAAGCCTTCGTCGTAAACGCCGACGAACTCCGGCTCTTCGACCGCTAACTCTACTTCATGTCTTTCCGGAGCCTCGCGAATACCCAGTTTGGCCATCTCCTCACTCAAGGATTCGACGTCGAGCACCAAGACAATCACCGAGGCCAGGAGCACGACCATCAAAGCACCGATGGACCAGAACGGATGCTCGTGCCACGCCGATTCGTGAACCGGTTTCCGCGGCGGTGCCTCACCGTATTCCTTCTCATAGGTGAGACGGTGCTCGTCGTAGAGCGCCTCACCTGTGATGCGTCCCGTAATCCATACCCAACTCATGGGGAACACGGATGGGCGTAGGTGCTGGTTGTAGAAATGCCATAGGAATATTGCCAGCACGGCCAGCAATGCTTCGTCACTGTGCGCGATGAAGGCCAGGGTAATCAGGCCACCGGGGAGTATCCGGGAACAAATCTCGGGGAACCAGAGAATGAGTCCCGTACCCACCATGAGGGGCACGCCCCAGAAGATGGCCCAGTAATCAAACTTCTCGTAGTAGGTGTACTTGCCGAACTTCGGTCTCTCCTCTCGCAAACCGAGGAAGTAGAGAACGTTCCCTGAAATGCCGCCCAAGTCCTCTGGCGCGGGAATCATCTCCGTGCTGAGTTTGCCACTGCGCCAGCGCTTGAAGAGGTAGACCAGATGGTAAACCGATAGGATGATGAGCAATGCACCTGCAGCGCGGTGCACCAACGCCAGCGTGGCCTGTCCACCAAGAATACGAACCAGGTCGCTGGAGACTCCGACCTCCGCAGACTTTAATGGCCAACCCGTGAGTGCCAGTGTCACAAAGGAGATGATCATCATGGCGTGCTGAGCGCGAACATGTCCGTCGAAGCGTTCCACCTCATCATCAGCGGCGATGGCTACATCTTCGGGCCCGTGTTCGATCTCACCGCCCTTGGTAAAGGCGTTTCGGATGGCGTGGGAAAGGTCCAGTCCGAGATGGACGAAGAGCATGAGCAACGTGCCTACCGTCAGGCACGAGAAGAAGAGTGCCACGGCCCAAGACCAGAAGTCGGCATCGATGGTGTGCGGCCTATGGGAGATGGCGGCCGTAAAGGAATCGGTCGCATCCTCGTGACACGCGCGACAGGTCTCGGCTTTGTTGTCTGGATGCACCATGGAAAGCGGATCATCAATGGCATGGATGTCATGTCCACCATGACAATCGAAGCAGCCCGCCGCATCTTCATTGCCCAAGGTGATCATCTTGCCGTGAATGGTCTCGCGAAAGGTGTGCGCAACATGGGGATTGCTCGATTCAATCTCACCGTCTTCGAACTCATGGCAAGCGATGCAGCGCTCAGCCATATGGTGCTTATCCAGAGGGTCGTCCGTCATGGCGTGCAAGGGGCCATGGCAGCTCAGGCAGCTGGCACGGGCCGCACCTTCTTCGGTCTCGGGGCCAGCACCATGGATAGACTCCTGCCATTCTTCCGTAACCTCGTCGTGGCAATCGGTACAGCCCGCGATGATTTCAGGGCTGTGCTCGGAATAGCCACCAAACTGTTCGGTAAGTTCGACGTCTCCATCTGAGAGTTCCGGGGGCAGATGAGGGTTGAAACGCCGCCCCAGATGGCACTCGATACACTCGACTTCCGAGTGCGCGTCATTCTCATTCAAATCCTGCCGCAGGGCGAGAACATCTTCGTGACAAATTTTGCAGGACGACTCGGGATCGATGCTTGGAGCGACGATCCGCTTATCGTCTAATGTCTCATGTTGGGAAGCCAACGCTGCCAGTGGCATTGCGACCGCTAAAAGAAAAACCAGGGGTAACCGTTTCATCATCTGTATCTATCTCCAAAGATAACCAGCGGGGTTTCCAAAATAAGCGGCACAACGCAGAACGCGCAGGACGCAGGGCGAAGAACTCGCCGCAGGCGCGGGGGGAGATCCCGGCAAAAACGCTACTCGGGATCACTGAAACACTTGCGGCGTGTCATCCGCCAGCGAAACGCTGGCACCGGTGGCGATAGAATCGCCACCGGCTTACTTTCTTACACAATATTGTTATTAACTCGTCGCGGCTTAAACGGCCACGTTTTCAACTGCGACTTTCTCCTTCTCCTCAGCCACGATGTGAATCACGCTGAACAGGCCATAAGCCCCTGTTGCCAGGATTGCACCACCCAGCACAAAGACACCGCCGATGGCCAATACGCCAGAAATCACTCCGAGAACCACTGTTGCTTGGGCAAAAATACTTTCGTGGATGGGTGTACCAAAGATCGCACCACCCAAAATAACACCGGCATAACCACCATAGAGAAGGGAGGGAAGCAGGCCGACGACAAGGAAGGTCACCAAGCCGATGATCCCACCAATGAAGGTGAAGGGGTTTGCTCTTGTTCGTCGCTTAACACTGTTTTGTACCATGACTATCTCCTACAAGTTACTTGGCTTGGGATTCCAATTCGGTTTGCGTTCCCACACTTACTACCTATTGCTAAAACCGTGCCAACTCGTAAGTCATTGTTTATACAGTATATTGCAGCTTCACTCCGTGTAGCGAAATAGCGTCATCGTTGATGTGCTAACCCGTCCAGCTCTGTTTTCTCCAGCAAGAACCAGTACTTGAGCGATGGATGCTCAATGGCAACAGGAGTGATGCGACTTTGCGACAATTTCCACTAGAAAGCAACTGACATATCGACGCACCTTATCTCAACAAGGTTTCACTTTTGTTAGAGTCAGGCGATGTTGTTCCGCGAGGAATACCCTCCCGCGGCAATAAAACACTCGTCAAAAAATGGCTCGATGAAAATGAAAAGCAAAATCACAACAGATCACAGCACAGACCGACTCAGTTCGAAATTGACCTGGGCCCTGTTGCTCGGTGGGGGATTCATGGGAGGTTGGGGAACCTTCGTCACCGTTGCCCTTTTGGTCATTCTGGCGGTGCAAGGCCCCGGCCCGGGTGGCCCTGTGCCCTTCCTGCTTGGCGGAGTCGTCATCGGCCTCGCACCCATGGGTTTTGGCGGATTCCTTTTTTACCTTGGCCGAGAGCGACGCCGGGAGAGCCAACTCGATAGCAACTCGTACGAAACGCAGTGAGGGAATCGTAAGTTTCATGCCGCCGGACCCCCAAGCCTCATCCCTTCTCACAACACCTTTCTACGCAGCACTCGTCCTGTATTCAGCCTCGCTCGTCGTCCTACTGCTTCGACCCACGCTCGCGCGTCCCATCCTCATGGCCGGCGCAGGGCTTCACTTTTTGGCCACCGTGTTGAGAGGCTTGGCCATTGCCTTCTTCCCGTTAACCAACAAGATGGAAAGCTTTTCCGCAGCTTCGTTGGCGATTGCTCTTGTCTCCATATTGTATTGGCGCAACTCGCGGCTCTATCTCGTCCCGCTACTGGTTCTTGCCTCTGCCAGCCTTTTTACGGCCTTGCGCTTTCCGGTTGAGTTGAGCTATCCGCCGCCGCTCATGCGCACGATTTGGTACCCCCTTCATGTTCCCATCTCCTTTTTTGCCTATGCCGTTTGGGCGGCAGCTGCAGCCGCAGCAGCCGCCTGGTTTCACCAGCGTGAGTCCTCCTGGCTACAACTCGTCGACCACCTCTCCCTGGTGGGGTTTGGACTTTGGTCCTTCTCGATGATTTGTGGAGGCGTCTGGGGAGTCGTGGCCTGGGGCGCTTATTTCTTATGGGATGTCAAAGTCATCTGGTCCGTCATCCTGTGGTTTCACTACGCCAGCATGATCCACGTGCGACTCACACCCTCGCTGGCGAACCAACCGTGGGTACGGCCGGCCTTGGCAATCCTTGGTTTTATTTGGGTCTTGGTCGCCTATGTAGGCACCTCCTTCTTCTTTGGGAGGTCGAGCCATGCCTTCGGATGATCCGCAGCCTTCGGTGACAAAGGCCCCTTCACGCTGGGAATGGCTGTTTTCCCAAGGACTGGGTGTGCTGTGCGGACAAGCCACGGTCCTTCTCCTCGCCGTGGGTTCCATCGTGTTCACTGCGACACGCGACGGTGCCTCGGCCATGATCGGCATGGATGACATCCGCGGGTTCTTCAGCCCTCCTTCCCCTGTTCACATTTGGTTTTACTTGCTCGTGCCCGTGCTCGGGTTGTACGGCCTGAACACTCTACTGGCCACTTACCGAAGTGTTGTGCGCAAATGGCAAGCCGGTGCACGCTTTGCGCAGGCCTATGCCCCCAGTGTTATCCACCTGGCCTTCCTGTTCAGCCTCGTGGCTCACTTGATTGGTGGCCTGGGCAGCGGTGAAACCGGTCAGGTGTTGATCGGACCTGATTGGAGCGAGCTGGACAAGGGCAGACAGGCCAGACTCAGTGATCTCAAGGTCGAACGCTTACCCGACGGCGGCATGAAACAGGTGTGGGCGACGGTGGAAACCCGCGACGCCCAGGGAAAGCTTGCGACGTCCACGGTAAGCTACAACGGTCCTCTTTCATCCGGCCTCGGCAGCGACTTATTTCTTCTGATCCGCCCTGGAGCGGTCAACGTTGTCGAACTTCAGCAGCAACGCCAAGAGCCTTTACAAGACCAAGCGAGCTGCGAGGTCGTCCTCGATGGGGTCTGCCAACTCGGAGAACTGCAGGTCGAGTTTCTGTACCTCGAAGCCACCAATCGAGGTGCCAGTACAGGCCTGGCTCGGCTGCGAGTCAGTAAGCAAGCCGGTGGTCCAAGCGATGCTTTCTGGTTGGCCCCAGGCCAAACGCGCAAGCTGCGCGATGGTTCGATCCTCTCCCTCAAACGCATTGCAACACGGCCTGCCATCCTGTTGCGGGGTCGCCACGCACCGGGCAATCCCTGGGCATTACTCGCAAGCCTCCTGCTTGGTTTGGGCCTGCTGATGATGTGGCGACGATTCATCCCTGTCAGATCAGGAACGCGCGAGAAAACGGAAGCCCCCGCCTGAGTACAAATCTAGATAGGCATATTTAGCGATCGGCATATCTACGCATGGCTAAATCTAGTGAAAACACTAGATCTCAGATG